>JBEKBK010000184.1:0-14655 GCA_050015435.1 Bryobacteraceae bacterium | reverse complement strand
AGCTCGAATCGAGCTCATCCACCCGCTTCGGAGCGCTGAAGTTTCGCGACGGCACGCTGTTTGCTATCCAGGTGCAACCGCCCAAGCCGCAACCGTTCCTGGTCACGCTCGCTTCTGCCGATGATCCCGGCTCGGCACGCGTGATTGTCGATCCGAATACGATCGATCCCAGCGGATCCACCACGATCGATTTCTACGTACCTTCGCCGGATGCAAGACTCGTCGCGGTGTCGCTTTCGAAGGGCGGAAGCGAAGACGGATCGGTTTCGGTATTCGAGGTTGCAACCGGGAAGCGGCTTCCCGACCTAATCCCGCGTGTGAACGGCGCAACGGCCGGCGGCAGCGTAGCTTGGAACCGCGATGGTAGCGGCTTCTGGTACACGCGTTATCCGCGCAGCGGTGAACGCCGCGATGCCGACCTCGGTTTCTATCAACAGATTTACTTTCACCGGCTGGGCTCGCCCACCGATCAAGACGAATACGCGTTAGGCAAGGAGTTCCCGCGCATCGCCGAGATCCAGCTCGATACTTCCGACGACGGAAGGTATCTGCTGGCACGCGTCGCGAATGGAGATGGTGGGGATTACCTGCATTACATGCTGGGTCCGGATGGCCGGTGGCACCAGATTACACGTCTTTCCGATCAGACCTCGGAGGCGGCTTTCGGGCCTAGCGGGGCGCTGTATTTGCTTTCGCGGAAAGACGCTCCGCTGGGAAAAGTACTCGAAGTTGCGCCGCCGTCGTTCACGCTGGCCACTGCGAAAACGATTGTATCCACGGGCCGGTCCTCCATTGATGGTTTTCTGGTGGCAGGTTCTCACCTTTACGTTCGCTACATGGCGGGTGGCCCGTCGAAGCTGATTGTAAAGAACGCCGACAAATCGGAACGAACGGTGGACATTCCGCCCGTCTCATCGGTTGGCGAACTCGTACGCGCCGGTGGTGACCGGATATTGTTTGAAAGCCAGAGCTTCGTTGAGCCCTCGGCTTGGTATAGCTTCGACTCGTCGAGCGGACAAATCCGCAAGACGGGGCTGTTTCAGAGCGCGCCCGCCAGCTTTGGCGACATCGAGGCGGTACGCGTTTTCGCAGTCTCGAAGGACGGCACTCACGTGCCGATGACCATCCTGCGGCGCAAAGGAGTCAAGCTCGACGGAACCAATCCGGCTCTGCTCTACGGCTATGGAGGATTCAGCATTTCTGAAACGCCATCGTTCTCGGCGCGGCGTCGTTGGTGGTTCGATCACGGCGGAATCTGGATCATCGCGAACCTGCGCGGCGGAGCGGAGTTCGGAGAAACCTGGCATGAGCAAGGCCGTCTCCTGAAAAAGCAAAACGTTTTCGATGACTTCATCGCCTGCGCCGAATACCTGATCAAAGAGAAATATACGCGGCCGGACAAGCTGGCTATCGAGGGCGGCAGCAATGGCGGATTGCTCATGGGAGCCGCCCTCACTCAGCGGCCGGACCTGTTTCGGGCCGTGGTCAGCCACGTCGGAATCTATGACATGCTGCGCTTGGAGACGTTTCCGAACGGCGTATTCAACGTCACCGAATTCGGCACGGTGAAGGAGAAAGATCAATTTCAGGCGATGTACGCTTACTCGCCCTATCATCATGTGAAGGACGGGACGGATTATCCGGCGGTGCTCTTTCTGACAGGTGACAACGATGGCCGCGTGGATCCGATGAACTCGCGCAAGATGACGGCCCGATTGCAAGCGGCCACGCATTCTGGTTTGCCCATCTTGCTGCGCACGAGTTCCGGATCCGGCCACGGCTTCGGCACGGCGCTCGGTGAATACATCGAGCAGCAGGCCGACGTTTTCGCATTCTTGTTCGACCAATTGGGAATGAAGTAGTGCGCTGGCGCTTGATTTTTGGCGCGATTGTCTTCGCGGTTCTCATTAGCATTTTCTGGATCTGGAAGATCTTCGTGCGGGACCGCTTCGATCTCGCCTCGCCGAATATCCGCCAGACCTGGCGCCCAATCATCTCGATGCCGTGGTTGAATTACGGATTCGATTTTGGCGGAGACACTGGCGGAATGAAGGGCGCGTCCTCCGAGGCCGATCTCGACGCGTGGTTCGGGCGGATGGAGCAGGAGGGCATCCAGGCCGTGGCCTGGTTTCTGTTTGCGGACGGACGCGCGGCGTTGAAGTTCGATTCGTCGGGCTACGTCCTTGGGGTCACTCCAACCTTTCAATCCGACTATCACCGCGTACTTCGGCTGGCCGCGAAACATCGTCTGCAGATTATCTGGGTGCTTACGGACTATGAGCTCGGCATGCCCGTTCAAACCGCGGGGGACCTACGCATGTTCGGTCACGCCGACTTATTCGAAGACCAGGGCAAGCGAACCTCGTTCATTCAACGGGCCTTGAATCCGATTCTGCGGGACGTGGATGATTCCCGTCAGATTGCGGGCTGGCTGCTGATCAACGAACCGGAAAACATGATCCGCAGCGGGCAAGTGACGGAATCCGGTGTGCGTGCCTTCGTGCGAGAAACGGCGGCGGCGATCAAACATTACCGTCCCATACAACGAGTTGGGCTCGCGGATGCAGATCTTACAGGGATGATGGAGTTCGCCGATATCGACGCGTTGGATTTTCTGGTGTTCCACCATTACCGGTCGGTTATCCCTCCGCCCGCCGCTTTTGTTCGCGGTTACCTTAGCGAGCGACTTAAGATCAACAAGCCGAGACCGATCTTCATCGGCGAATTCAATCTGAACCGCCCTCCAGGATCTGACCTCGGGTGGTTCGTGAAAACTTCCGAAACCTTGGGTTACGCGGGTGTGTGGCCGTGGAGCCTGCGGAACCGGCCCAACGAAACCGGGAACCAGGCGACGGACGTAGACCCGCAGTTCACGGAACTCCGGGCTTACGCCGACAGCGTACGATCCCCGAACAAGAACGGACGTGCCTGGGTGGTTTCGCAATTGAAGCAGGTCCTGCTACCGGAGATCGATCGGCGAATTGCACGCTTGCAAGATAAGCCGGATCCCGAGAACCCGTACTTGCGCCGTGAGGCCAGTTTCCAACTGGATTGGGATCAGACGCTCAAGCAACAGCTTGAAGACGAGCATGCGATCGGGTCCGCTCTGGACCGTCCGTTACAATGAGGGCATGCGCATCCTGCTCTTCAGCGGCAAGGGTGGGGTGGGAAAAACCAGCATTGCCGCAGCCACTGGCCTGAAGTTGTCCGAGCTCGGTTACCGCACGCTGGTGATGAGTGTCGATCCCGCACACAGCCTGGCCGACGCCTTCGACATGGACCTGGGATTGTTCGCCGAAAAGACCAGCGATCCGTACGTGATCCATCCCAAGCTTTCCATCCAGGAAGTCAACATCCAGAAGGAAATCAAGCGTCACTGGCACGATATTTCCAGCTACGTTATCTCGGTCCTCAGAGCGACTGGTATCAGCGGCGTGGAAGCGGAGGAGCTAGCGATTTTGCCCGGCATGGAAGAGCTGAGCGCGATGATGTACGTCAATCAGTTTCGCCGACAGAGCAGCTACGACGTGATCGTGCTGGATTGCGCGCCCACGGCCGAATCCATGCGGTTCGTCAGCATGCCGACCACGCTCGAATGGTACATGAAGCATATCTTCCCGTACCAGCGCGGACTGCTCAGGGCGGTGCGGCCGGTGGCTAATTACATCTCGCCAGTCGAACTGCCGCCGGACACTTATTTCGCCAACATTCAGGATTTGTTTGGCCGGCTGGAAGGAATTGCGGAACTGCTCGAGGACCCTATGCTCACCAGTGTCCGGCTGGTGACCAATCCGGAGAAGATGGTGCTGCGCGAGACGCAACGCGCGTTCGTGTACTTTTCGCTGCACGGATTGACCGTCGACGGCATCATCATCAATCGCGTGTTACCAGCCGCCGTAACCGACGCGTGGTTTGAGGAGTGGCGAACTTCGCAGGCGCTCATTGTGGATGAGATCGAAGAGTACTTCCAGCCTGTGGTTACTAAACGCGTTCCATTGTTCACGCATGAAGTGTTGGGCCGCGACCGCTTGAGTGAGCTCGCGCGCGTGCTTTACCGCGAAAAGGAAGATCCAGCCGCTGTCACGCGCACCGAAGCGCCGTACTCTTTCGTGAAGACGGAAGATCATTACGAGGTGCGTCTGCACTTGCCGTTTGCCGCCAAGGGAGAAGTGGGATTGTTCAAGAAGGGCGATGAACTGGTCGTAGAGATCGGCACTCTGCGCCGGCACATCGGTCTGCCGACTTCGATGGCGGCGCTCACCCCCTCACGCGCCACGTTACAGAATAAAATGTTAGTAGTAGAGATGAAAGAAGGCTGATATGGAAGAAAAACAAGCCGAGGCGGCTCCCCATCAGGGTTGCTTCTTTTGTAACGTGGTGGGACCGCAAGTCGAGTCTATCCTGAACCATCTGTGGCCGGAAGAAACGCAAGAGCACTTCCGGAAGTCGCGCATCGAAGCTCTGAAGGGCATTCGAAGCATGCTCGACGCGCGCATTGAGCGGCTGTCGCAGCACGGACAGAAGGGCTCGAAGATCGTCGTCGAGTGACCGCTCCGTGCGCTTCCGAGCCGTGACCGTCAGGGAGCGGTTTGCCCAGCTATAATCTGATCCGCTATTAGCTTGGCCGTCAACGGAGCGAGTAGAATACCATTCCGATAGTGGCCATACGCCAGCCACACATTGGTTCTATCCACGCGTCGGATCTCGGGACCAGAGCTCTCGATAAGCTTCGGACGGAATCCGACCCAGCGATCCGAAGGAGTCAAGTCGCGAAGATCCGGGAACAATTCGGCCGCGTGCTGGTGAATTTCTTCGCACGTGTTCACATCGACGGTGCGATCGAACCCGGCGTCTTCTTCGTTGGACCCGGCGATCGTGAATCCGTTCGAACGTTGCAGCACATACGCGTGACCCCAGCGGCGTATCCGCCCCAGTGCTCCAGGTTCCATTTGGAACCCGATCAGATGGCCCTTCACCGGCTTGGTCTCCGGGATCTCCACGGCTCGCCCTTGGTGCTGAATCCGGATTCCGCCGGACCACGCACCAGCCGCAATCACGACAGCATCGTAATCCGCGGTTTCAATTTCTGACACTGGATGATTTTCGAGAATCTTTACGCCGCGACGTTCGCAAGCGCAACGCAGCGCGCGCAGGAGATCGCTGGGGTCGACGAACGCGTCGTCGGGATAAACGAGGCCTTCGGGCGTAACCTCCACACGGATTCCAACACTGGATTGAAATTCAGCTCGAGCGCTGGCCACGCTGGGTTCGGCGAAGTAAACGGACCCGCAGATTTGGAAGTCAATCGGGATGCCAGTTTCCGACCGAAGCTCCTCGACAAAAGCGGGGAAAAGGCGTATCCCTTTGAGCCCCAAGTGAAGCCAGCGGTTATGGCTATCGAATTCGCCGCCAGGCGACAGCATACCCGCCCCGGCGGAACTCGTTTCGCCCCCCAATTTGCCGCGCTCGAACAGCGTTGCGGCAAGACCGGATTGAGAAAGACGCCAGGCGATCGAAGTGCCGATGAGCCCGGCGCCGACAATCGCAATCATTTCACAATGATTTTCGCGGCGGCTTCGTTGTCGTACTCATCGGAGACCCGCACCGCGATGGTCATTTCACCAGGGACGCGATCCGCCGCCACGTGATAATCCTCTTCCATCGAATCCGTGAGCCGCGTGGTCGGCTCAATGACCATCCAGTCGCCGCCGTTGATCGAAAACTCCGCCTTATCGAGCACGCTGAGCGCGTCCTTGGCATGGAAGCTGATTTCAATCTTGGTGCCCGATGGAGAGCCCTTCAAGCCGGTGATCTCCGGAGGAGTGTTGTCGATCAGAAACGGGTCCGTTTCACGCGATGAACTCAGCGCCTGGTCCGGTGGATTCGACGGTGAATCCGAGGCCGTGATCTTCACAACATATTTTCCATCGGGAAACGCCGTCGAATCCCAACTGTAGTATTGGTCGTGGAGCTTGTCCTTGAGGAGTTTCCAAGTGGTCTCGTTCACCCCACGGATCTCCAGTTGAAAGACCATCGAATCGCCGTTATCGTCATTGGCGAGCCAACGGACTCCAACCTGGCCTTTCGCATAGGTGAGAGTGGGACCGGAATCCGAAGAAACCAATGACGAGTGGGAGGCCTTATGCCCCAGCGCGGGCAGAGTCAAACTCGGCTTCGATGGAGTGGACGAAACCGTGGGCGCGGGAAATTTGTAGTTTGCCGGAGTGATCTCCAGGTCCACGATCACCGGAGCGACGTTGCGCATCAGGTAGGCAACGTCCACTTCCTCTACTTCGGGAGACGCGGCAGTCGAGGTTGAGAGGGTCATGCGGTACTGGAGAAAACGCGCCGGAGGAGATGCCACGCGGCCGTTGTTCAGCTTCGCCCAGGCGCTCCAGTTCTTTTGCGGGCGATCGAGGTTGCCGCTTCGCGTCTCGAAAGCGACTGTTCCCGGGCCTTTGATTTCTTGCGATAGGCGGCCCCAATACGAGAATGCGCCAGCGTCCAAAACGTCGCTTTCCAGAGTTCCGGAACGTTCGATCTCCGGACCGATGGTGAGAATCTTTCCAATGTTTCCGGTCACCGCGTAGATTCGTCCCCCCGGCGCGGAGCAAAATCCCGTCACCTGCGTAGGCTCGACGTTCAGCAATCTGGTATATGAATAGTCCGAGTCGATCCGGTAGATGCTGCCGTGATTGCCTGCGCCTGCAATGGGACGTCCGCGTCCGTCGAAGGTTAGGGCGTAGACCAAATCCTGCGCGTGACTCCACACTTTTCGAGCATAGCCGTCGGTCTGAATGTGATAAATCTCGGAGCCGCCGGTCACTGCCGGGATCGCGCCGCCGAGCGTGGGAGGAGGAGCAGTAGCACGCGCGGGCGTGAGCGTAACCGTGTTCGACCCGCCGATGGGGGAAGGCGAAACCGGCGCGGGAGCCAGGGGCGCGGCGGGTAGCGGCGACGGCACCTTGTTACCAACGCCAGACGCGTAAATGGTTCCATCCGGCGCGACGGCGACAGCCGTAATCTCGCGCTTGGGCGCCTGGTAGAGCACGAATCCTTCGCCTGCCGGAGTTATCCGCACGATCAGCCCGCTGGGATCCGTACCAACAATCAGATTGTCGTTCGAGTCCACGGCGAGCGATCGCGCATGCGCTTCTTCCGTGCGAAAAAAAACTGAGCCGGAGCCGGATGTGTTTACGCGATGAATCTCCCCAGTGTCGCCGGTGGCTACAAAAAGGTCGCCGGCTTTCGAAAAGGCCAGCGCCCAAATGTATTTGGCGTGGGGATCGTAGAACACTTCGGCTTTGCCCGTGGCATCCACACGGTAGACCTTCCCGTCAGGTGCGGTGGCGACATAGATTCGATCCTGCCGGTCGATCGCGATCGCCTGGATCGCCAAGCCGTCAACCTCGGCCAGAGTCTTGGTTTTCCCAGCGGGATCGACCATGAACAATTTGGACTTGGAACCGCCGAGGCCGCCACCGGCGGCGTAAATGTTGCCCTTGGAATCCCGTGCGACGGCCCACAGGAAAGTCACGGAAGGATCGAAAAGCTCTTTCACAACAGGCGCCAGGGAGAGACGGCCATCGCTTGCGACGGACAGACGGGTAAGGCTGCCCTTCTCGAAATCGGTCATTTCGACTTCTTGCCAAAGCCTGGTGTCAACGGCGCGCACGGCTCCCGCCGCGCACAGAACTACCAAAAGAACGCGCGAAATTTGCATGTAAATTACTTGACTGTGATTCTGAGCGAGTAGCTGCCGCTGACTACCTGATCGAACGGGATCGCCTGCTGTTCGATGGTGCTCTCGTTGGAGCCGACCAGTGCGCGGCTGGACGTGCGCTCAGTGCCCAGCACATTGAGGATGGAGGCAGGCAGCGCAGGCAGCGTCTTGTCATCGGAGTAGTAGGTTGCGCGGCCCTGCACCAGGGAAACGTAAAGCTGATTGTTCCCGCGCTCCTGGTTGAGCAACGAAACCGTCTCCGGTATATCCATATATCGATTGCCCAGCGCGGCGGCGCGCTGCATCCGATTGATGGTATCCGCGTCGCTGAACAAAATTCGATGTTCGCCCGCGGGCATGCCGGCGGGAATTTTGACGGTTAGCGCCCGTTCGATCCGCTCACCGCGATACGGACGCAGGAAAACCTTCACCGGGATCTCGGTGCCTGCTTCGATTTCATTGTTGGGCGTCCAGGCGTTCTCAATGGTCGCGACACGGCGCTCCGGCAACAGGTCCACCACCACGTCGACGCTCTTCAGCTTCGGGGTCGCCACCGGGTTCAGGAACAGGCGATTAAACGTTTCTCCCCACCACCCAGCGAGCACCATCGGGGCCGGAACGGGTAATTCGCTCGGCGCGAGCATGGTCGACATGTGAATGTCACCGGCGCCAAGCATTTCGACATTGCCGGTCATCCGATAGGTGGTTTCGTCGGCGTATTCATTCATTTGCTGCAGCGAGTTGAACAGCGTCAGCATCATCAGGTATGGAGTCCATTTCTGATGGACGAACACGTTGAAATTCAGATCCTTTTCTTTGACAACCGAATCGCCGGCCCCGAGCGATCGAACCTTAAGATGCACCGGAACAGTGGGGGCCTCCGCGCCAAGTTCGCCCATGATTCCGGTAGACCGATCCTGGTGCAGCGCGCCGACGACTTCCGTGGCGTTGCCAAACTTAGTGGGCTGGAAGGCCGAGCTCAGCACCATTAGGATCTCGCTCTTCGCCATCGGCATGTCAAGCGGACCGAGGTTGAAGAACGGATGGCCGAACGCGAGAATTTTCTTTCCATCGTTGTAGGTGACCGTGCCCATGCCGGTGGCGGACATGTCGCCGGAGACCAGCACGCCGGAGACAGCCTCGCCGGGGTTCAGCGAATGCTCCCAGCCGGGCGCGGGCTTGGCGCTCAGATTCCCTGCAGCCGCGCCGCCTTGTACGGCCACAATTCCCATTTGCGAGAACAACGGCTCAAAGGCGCGAATGGTGCCCTCACTAAATCCGGACAGCACCAGAGGAGTTTCGATCTGGGTCATGGTTGGGACGCGTTGCGGCATCGAACCCTGAGCGCCCGCGGAAACCAGCCGCGAGAGCAGATCGCCGGGAATCTCGGTAGAGGCAACGCGATCGGGCGGCGCTTTATCAGGGGTACGTGCATCGGCCGGCCGCGATTTGTCGAATTCCGGAATCTCGAGCATCAACTCGATCGGAGTAATTCCGCAAATCGCATCGGGCGAGAACACGCTCATTCGCAGCGCCACCGCGCCGACGAGCTTTCCGTCGATGTACACCGGGCTGCCGCTCATGCCTGCAGCGACGTTGGTGATTTTCGCCTTACCACCCATTTTCGCAAGAATCACGTCCTGGCGCGGACCCAGTTGATTCTTCCACACGCCGACAATCTCGATGGGCACCGGCTCCGGATCCATCCCGGAAAACACGGTCCAGGCCGTGCCCTGCATTCCCGGCTTAACGTCCTTAAGACGAAGTATCTCAACCTTGCCCGCCTTCGGAGGAGTGAGCTCCGCTGCTTGGACCGATAAGCCACACGTCAAGAAGACGTTGGCGGCGAACACCAACCGCTTGTTCATGGAATACAACTTCCTCTACGTCTATTATCCACTGTTACCGGCCGTTTGACTATTTCAGCGCCAGTTTGCTTTCCGGATCAGGCCGGAAAATCAGGTAGCGGAGATCGCCATCCTGACTGCTGAACCAATGCGGCGTTCGCCCAGGAATGATAATGACATCGCCTCTGGAGACTTTTCGACTCACGCCGCCGTCAATCCGGGAACTTTGAAAGGTCGTGCTGGTTGGAGTCATCGGCTTCGCGTCGGGCAGCGTGCCGCCGGTCACCAGCGTGGCGTTGCCGTCGAGGATGTAGTAAATCTCAGTCACCTTCGTCTCGTGCCGATTCGCCTCCTGCTTCACCGAGCTCGGCCGGAAGACGCCATACACGCCAACGTGGTACCCGCCCACATCCACGATGCGAATCGCTTTGTCGCTCACCGCGTTGGGTGGCAGCGCGTTAATGAACGATTGAATATCCGAGTTGGTCACGAAGGTCGCCGGAATCACCGGCGTCTGCGCGACGCTCGCAAGGGCAAACAACACCGCGAAAAGACCGATCGTAGCTTTTACCATTGGACTCACCTCCCAGGCCAAACAGTCTATCACCGCTGCAAGTCTTGGCTAAAAGCCTCCAGGCAGTGCGCCAAATCTGTGCCTCTATGAAACCATCAAAGGTGCAGCGATTGCCGCTTCAATTCTTCGTCGCCCGGAATTGTTCCGTTGGCGCGCAGTGTTGCAAGGAGCGTGAGGTTCACGATAAGCGGCGTGCTGCTGTCGGAAGATTTGATTAAATATGACAGCTTCATCGGAATCTGAAACAAAGACATCTTTGACGCTGTTCTGAGGGCCATGTCCTGGCGGATCATCGCAAGGATTGAATCCTCCCCGGAAGTTAGCGCTCGACACCCCGGCAGGGTTCTGACGAAGCCAACACATAGCTGGCCGCGGATGAACGCCGATAAACGCAGATTGAAAAGAATTGGTTCATCAGCGTTTATTTGCGGCTCAGCGCGCCGTAAGGCGGTTCTTGAGACTCAAGATGGGCGATTCGAAGACCGTCCAGGAAATCCAAGCCGCAAGGATCGCGGCCGCGAAACAGGCTAGCGATTCGGCCGAGCCGCCGGGGGCGATTCCCACCTGCGGCGCGAAGCGCCTCACAAGGTTTGCCGCAGGGATGTGCAGGATATACATGCCATAAGAGATGGTGCCGATCCACACCAGAAACCTCAGGCGGAACAGCGCGAGAAGACTGGGCTGTCTCCAATGGATCAACATCACCAGCAACCCGGCGAACGTAAGGTCCAGCGCCGAGTAGCCGATGGTGCGCATACTTCGCGTCCAGAGTGAACCTTGAGACGACAGGTCATCGGTTAGAAACACGACTGCGGAAAGAGCGGTGATCCATCCCAGCCAACGGCTCTTGAGCCAAGGCGCCGATTCGCGGCTGGCCAGCGCAATCAGGCCGCCCATAGCGAGCGAATCCATCCGGCAGGGCATCAGAATATAGGCCGGGAGAAGGTTCTGGGGCCAGGCAAACACCGCCGCAATTCGCAGGACGAGCGCGATAATGACCGAGCTTGCCAGGACGATTTTCAAAGTCCTGCGCGTCGACAGCGCGACTAGCAGTGGGAATGTCAGATAAAACTGTTCCTCTACCTGCAAGGACCAAAGTGGCGTCAAAAAGCCCGCGGATGGCCAATGCCCGTCCAGGCACACCCTGACGTTACCGAGATAGGCGATGTACCACCATCCTTCGCGCATGTACAGGATATCTTTCAAGTGAATCGCGCTCTGGTAATAGGTGAGGACGAAATACAGCGCCAGGCAGGCATAGTACAACGGAAAGATGCGAAGGCTGCGGCGAACGATGAAGTTTCGATAGTAGGCCTTTTGCCCCACGCTGTCGACCAGAATCCCCGTGATCAGATATCCGCTAAGGATGAAGAACAGATCGACGCCAGTCCAGCCGAATTGAAAGAGGTGGGCCAGCAGATTCAGCGGGCCGGTGAGAGGCGTGAAGTGATAAGCCAACACCAGAAGAATTGCGATCCCGCGCAATCCATCCAGCTCCGGGATTCGGGTTCCGCTAATTGCCGACGACCTCGATCGACACCGGCGGAAGGGTGCGCCGGCCGATCTTGACCACCAACGAATGGACGCCGGGCCCGACTTCCTCGGGCAATCGGAAATTTACCTCGAAGCGTTGCGGCCGCGGATCGGTGCACAAATACTCGAAGCCGGATACCGGGAAGCCGCTGATCGAAGCTTCGATTTCGTGAGGCCGCGCGATCTCCTCAAGCACCATCTTGACCGAGCGCGTCTCAATGCGCCTCTCTGACGCCAGGTTCACGCCGTCCCTGATCGATCGGATCAACGGAACGGAAGGTCCCGGCGGAATAACGCGCAAGGTCGCCGGAGGGGAGATTTTGCGCCCCCGCCAATGAATCTCGACCGGCAGGAGCCCGGTGGCTTCAAGTTCCGGCAGGATCACGTTTAACTGTTGTAAACCCGCTTTGTCCGGAGGGCCGATGTAAGTCACGGTACCGAAAGAATCACCTACTGAGACTTGAAGATGATGCAGACCTGCGTCGGCTGGAAGATTCTCGACCCATATTGAGATGGACGCGAAGCGGCCGCGGCACGGCGCCACCGGCTCGGAACTATTCGCGTTGGTGATGCGGCGGATGTGAACGATAGCCGCTTCGGCCGGGGTATCACCCCCCTCCTGAGCAGCGTCCTGCGCGGCCTGCCAGCCGCGCGGCTGTTTCCGCCAGGTGGTCCACATATATTGCGTTCCCACGCCATCGAGCGCCAGTACTTGGAAATCGTATTGGCGCGTAAACTCGAGGATGTCGCTCGATGAGAAGAATGCGCCGGCCCAGGTATCAAACTGCCCGTCGTTACGACGAAGCCCGTTGAACTGAAAACGCGCGAGCCCGCCGGTTTTCAAAACTCGTTGAGTCTCGCGCAGGTATTGAAATACGACTTCGCGGTCGGGGATGTGCTGAAACACCGCGTAGGAATACACAAATTCAAAAGACTCATCCGGAAATTGAGCGAGGCTCGATCCGTCGGCCACGTGCGGGAACGCATTGGGAACATCCGCCAGCTTCTGTTTGGCCAGCGTAATCATTTCGTCGGAAACATCCACTCCATGAATCTCGACGAAGTGGCGGCTCATGGGACGCATCAGGCGTCCTGGACCGCAACCGATCTCGAGGGCCCGCCAATTACCGCGTTGTTCGAGCGGAACGCGCAACAGTTCGCACTCGAGCCCTCCGTGAATCACTTCGGTCGCGGTCGCAAAAAACAGTGCGTCATCGGAATCGCGCCGGCCAAAGGAGACGTAGTAACCCGCGTCCTCCCGGGCGCGCGCGTTCCAATCGTCGCGCATCTGCGAGGCGACTTCGGGGTCGCCCATTTACTTACGGCTTGAATAACGGTTGAGCTCCGCCATCAGCGCGGCGGCCGCGGCGGGAGGGGGGATCTCCGGGCCGGTTAAGATCTCGCGATTCGAAATCTTACGCCCGTACAGCTCGGTGTTCCATTCGCCGTCTTCGCGCAGGGTGGCGCCGTTCAGCGCGACTCCCGCGAACAGCCCTTTCGAACGCGACCAGGTCAGGATCTCGGCGGTCATCGCGGCATCCGTATCCGCCTGCGCGGTGCGTCCCACAGGTCCGGCAGCCACGCTGGCATCACCGCCCAGCGTGAACTTCGTGGACAGCAGGCGTTTCATACCGCTTTCATTTCGCACCAGCATAAACGCATCCGTCTCCGAGCCCCCGATCTGGAACCCGAAGCTTCCGCCCTCCACCCGAACAGAGCCCGGCGCGGTCCAGCCCACGCCGTCTTTCTTCCGGCAGGATACGAAGCCTCGCCCATACTTGGCGCCTACGATGAACGCGCCCTTCTTCAGGCCGGGCACAATGATGAGGCACTGCGCGCTATTCAGCAGATCCTGAGGAATGGACTTGTCAGGGGTTCCCATGACTTCCTTGAATGCGTCGGCAGCGGCATCGAGGCGCTTGGCCGCGTCGGATTGCGCGCACAGCAACCCCGCTCCAAGAGCTAGTGAGGTAAGCAGTTTAAGGTTCACGTAAAGGTTCCTCCAATAGAAAATGATCGCACAGCGCCGTTTCAATCGTACTAACATCCCTTCGTACTAACATCTTTTAAGGGATACGCGCAAAACGGAGCGCGGCGCCAAACAATTCTTGACCGGATTGGAGGTGCGCGCCACGCCCTTTGCGCTGTAAGGGAGCATGCACTTGATGAATCTGGATGGACGTGTGGCGATCGTGACTGGCGGCGGCACGGGAATCGGCCGCGCGATCGCCGAGTTGTTTGCGCGCGAGGGCGCGCGTGTGGTCGTGAATTACAGCCGGTCGCGCGACGCCGCCGAGGAGGTAGTGAGCGAGATCCGATCGCACGGCGGAACAGCCTTGGCCCTGGCCGCGAACGTCGCGAAACAGGCCGACGTCAACGCGCTGATGAGCGGAACGGAGCGGGAGTTCGGCCGGCTCGACTACCTGATCAACAACGCCGGTTGGAGCACGCGGGTTCCGCATCAGCAATTGGATGACCTCACGGACGAAATTTGGGATCGTACGCTCAATACCAATCTCCGCGGCGCTTTCTATTGCGCGCGCGCGGCGGCGCCATTGCTCAGGAAACAGCCGGGAGCGGCGATCGTCAACATAGCGTCGGTGGCGGGTGTGATGGGCGTCGGGAGTTCCATCGCGTACGCGGCATCCAAGGGTGGAATGATCACGATGACCAGGTCACTTGCGCGGGCGCTGGCTCCTGCGATTCGCGTCAACGCAGTCCTGCCGGGTTTCGTGCGGACCCGGTTCGCGGGATGGGATGAGCCGGCGTTCAGCGCGGTCGAAAAAACCACCCCTCTGCAAAGATTGGCGACGGCGGAAGAGATAGCTCTTGCCACCCTGTTCTTCGCAGCCATGGCGACCGGCTCGAGCGGCGAAACGTTGCTGGTGGATGGCGGAATCACTCCACTGGGAACGCGGACTGCATGAGCGTCCGCGACGGTTTTATATGAAAGCCTGGCGCGTCCGTGCTTGGGGCGA
>JBEKBK010000183.1:0-14678 GCA_050015435.1 Bryobacteraceae bacterium | reverse complement strand
TTGAAATTCGGCGAGTGCGTCCTGACTGTAGCGTGGCTGTCCGAACGAGGAAGCAGAGTTGTTTTGGCTAGTCACCTGTCCGTCCACGTTGATTTGGAACTTGCCGCCGTCCGCTCCGCCCACCGGCGAGTTGCCGCTGACGTCGTTGATCGTGATCCCGGGCACCATCAGTGCGAGGTTCATCCAGTTGCGTCCATTCAACGGGATTTCGCGCATCTGTTGGGGAGTCATGTTCCCCGTTACCGCCGATGACGACGTATCCACTTCCTGAACGTCGGAGATCACGTCCACCGTTGAACTTACGCTCGCCGGACGAAGCTGTACATCGATCACCGCGGCTTGCCCGACGAGCAACTCGAACGTTCGCTCGGCTGCGGTAAATCCCAGCGCCTCGATTCGCACCACGTAGGTTGAGGCCGGAAGGGACGGAATCTGATAGCTGCCTTGCGGACCCGTCACGGTGGTCGTCCCTGAGCCGCCCCCGGCAGGGGTCGCTCGAATTCTCGCGCCCGGAATCGTCCCTCCTGATTGATCGGTGACCGTTCCGGTGATGGAAGTTTCCTGCCCGAGCAGAACACTGGACACAGACAAAAGAAGTAGTGGGAGCGAAGCTCGGAGGTATCGGGAGGCCATAGGGGCGGTGTGTCCTTTCGCGTTAATCTTTTGATCGCGAGCGACAAGGCCCAACGGGCTTACGTTACGTTGCCCTTTACCGTTCGATGGGTTTGAGCGACCCTATCACAGCCCGCCTGGAAACGCAACGTCATTTGACATTCGGTGCGCAAGGGGACTATCATTTTTGAAAATCCTCGTTGATCGATTCTGATTTGAACGCTCCCTGTTTGTAAGCGTTATTTGGTAAATCGCCGCGCAACGATAGAACAGAGGTGGCCATGAAATCGTCTCCCGTATTTTTCCTGATTGGCGCCGCGATGGCTGTGACGCTCGCGGCGCAAACCCGGCCTCCCGCTACCCCCGATTTTCCGGAAGCCATCGGAGCGCAGCGCGAGGGTTCCACCAAGACGATGTTCCCCGAAGTCCGCGCCCTGCACGAGATGGTCGGGGGCGGCAACAATTTTGTGGTCGAAGCCGGCATGCGCATTCTGCGCGCTGGCGGTAACGCCGTGGACGCCGGCGTCGCAGCGACCCTGGCCGCCGCAGTCACCGAGGAAGACCACTTCAGTATGGGCGGCGAAATGCCCGCTCTGATTAAAATGGCGGGACAGCCGGTGCAAGTGATTTCAGGGGTTGGAACCGCGCCGGCCAAGGCCACGATCGAATTCTTCAAGAAGCGTCCACTCGAGGCCTGGGAAACGGAAGACAAAAAACCGGTGATTCCCGCGCAAGGCATTCTCGCGACCACGACTCCGGGCATGTTCGATGGCGTGATGCTGGCGCTCGAGAAATTCGGAACCATGACCTTTGCCCAAGTGGCGCAGCCTGCGATCGAATACGCCGATGGCTTTCCCACCACCGAGATCTTTGCCGATACGCTGCACAGTGATGAATCGATGCTGCGCCGGTGGCCCTCGTCCGTCGCGTACTTTTTCCCGGACGGCCAACTTCCCGCTCGCGGCCAGGTGTTCCGCCAGCCGGACCTCGCCCGCACCCTCCGCGCCATGGTTACGGCGGAAGAAAAGATGCGCGGCGATCGCATAAAGAAAATTGACGCGGTTCGAGATTATTTCTATCGCGGACCCGTTGCCAAGAAGATGGGTGCGTTTTCCGAAGCTAACGGCGGCTTGGTCACCTACGCCGATATTGCCGCCTTTCACGCGGAAATAGACACGCCGCGATCCACCACCTTCCACGGCTACGAGATCGTGAAGCCGGGCTTCTGGACCCAAGGCCCCGTGCTTCTTGAAATGTTCAATCTGCTCGAAAGCTACGATCTGAAGGGCATGAAACACAACTCGCCCGAGTATCTCCACACGCTGGTTGAAGCCGCGAAGCTCGCCTTCGCCGACCGCGACAAATACTATGGCGATCCCAAGTTCAGCAAGATTCCCGAACAGGAGTTGCTCTCGAAAACCTATGCAGCGGATCGCCGCAAGCTGATCGATCCGGCGCGCGCATCGCTCGAATCCCGGCCCGGCAAGGTGGGCGACCGCGATATTCCGATGCCCAACGGCCAGGTGAACAAGGTCGAGGTCAATGACACCACCTGTGTCGATGTGCTCGACCGCATGGGCAACATCTTTTCTGCCACGCCGAGCGGAGCCTGGCTTCCAGCGGTGATCGCCGGTGATACCGGCATTGCCTTCGGCACGCGTCTTCAGACTCTGGTTACCGTACCCGGCCATCCCAACGTAATCGAAGCCCACAAGCGGCCTCGCGTCACTCTTAGCCCCACCCTGATTCTCAAAGACGGCAAGCCGGTCTACGCAATCTCGACGCCTGGCGCGGACAATCAGGACCAGGCTCTGCTCCAAGTGATCCTCAATCTGATCGAATTCGGCATGACTCCGCAGGAAGCCGTGGAAGCGCCGCGGTTCCAGACTTGAGGCATTTTACAGCTCCTTCGCCATGCATGAGTTTATTCCGGGCAAGCTGAACCTGGAAAGCCGCATTCCCAAGGCCACCGCGGATAAGTCTCGGAGCGCTCGGCCACGTCGTCACTGTGACGGGCCCATGGAGCAACGCCTCTGCCCCGATCGTCATTAAAGTGAACGAAAAGGATGGCGTGATTGAAGGCGGGGCCGATCCGCGCCGCGGCCGTTTCATCAACGGCGATTAACGCCTGCCGTTTATGGCAGCAGGCTGTGCAGCCGCTCGTCGAAGGGGCTACCCAGCATGGGCTGTATCTTCTCCCGAAAGCGCTTGGTGTGCTCCGCACCGAAGTGTGCCTCAAAGGCGTCTCTCGTCTGCCAGACCTCCAGAATCGTGAAATGATTCAATCGCCCATCCTGAATCAGAAGCTCGAAGCGCACCACGCCGCGATCCTTCTGGCTGTCAGCGGAAAACTCCCGTAGCAGCCTGGTAGCCTCCGCCACGATCTGTGCGGTTCCAGCGATATCTACGTGAGTCACTATGTATATATTTTTGTTCTGCCCCACGACGGAACTCATGAGAATGAGCCCGCACAAGGCCATTCCAGATAGGCGCCTGGTTTTCATTCCAAAAGTATAGCCAGTTTCGCGCAATGAGCTTGAGTGTCTGGGAGAGTTGTCTGGTTTACGATACATTGATATACTCACAGGACATGATTCCAAGGCACCTACCACTCACTCAAGCCTCCCGAAGCTTGATCGTTTTCCTTTCGCTGTTGACCCCAGTCTTCGCACAGGTATCGGCCGTGCTATCAGGAACGGTCACCGACCAAACTGGCGCCGCCGTTGCTGGCGCAAGCGTAACGGCCAAGGATGTGGATACAGGGGTGGCGCGAGCCACGGCAACCAGCGCCGGTGGGCATTACCAATTCTTTTCGTTGCCCGTCGGGAACTACGAGATTCGAGCCAGTAAAGCCGGGTTCACCGAGGAAGTCCGTACGGGCATTGATCTAGTCGTGGGTCAGAGCGCCACGGTGGACCTGAATTTGCGCGTCGGCGAGTCGAGCCAGCAGGTTACCGTTAGCGGAGACGCGCCTCTCGTAGGCGTGACCACCACCGACATCTCGGGTCTGGTCGCGGAACAACAGATCCAAAACCTTCCCCTGAACGGGCGAAGTTATGATGAGCTCCTGACGCTGAATCCCAGCGTGGTCAATTTCACGTGGGAAAAGACCGGCGGCATTGGCGTATCGAACTCGACCGTCGGAAACAACTTTGCCGTGGCGGGGAATCGGCCGCAGCAAAATATGTTCCTGTTGAATGGCGTGGAATTCACGGGCGCGGCGGAGAACAACATGCAACCGGGTGGCGCCAGCCAGCAACTGCTGGGCGTCGACGCCGTGCGGGAATTTAATCTGCTTACGGATTCCTACGGCGCTGAATATGGCAAGCGTCCGGGCGCTCAGGTGCTGATTGTCACTCAGTCCGGGACGAACCAACTGCACGGATCTCTGTACGAATTCCTGAGAAACAATGCATTCGACTCTCGCAACTTCTTCGACGGAGGTTCAGTTCCCGGCCTTGAACGCAACCAGTTTGGAGTGGCTTTGGGCGGCCCAATCCAGCGCAACAAGAGCTTCGTGTTCGCGAATTTCGAGGGGTTCAATCAGCACTTGCATCAAACCGGTGTGGACCTGGTGCCCGATACAAATGCGCGCAGTGGCTACTTGCCCTGCAAACTGGTCAGCCCCGCGCCTGCGTGCCCGGCTTCCGGACTGGCGTTCGTTGGCGTCTCGCCACTCATTAATTTATGGCCCGCGCCCAGCCCCGGCGCCCCGGATTTTGGGGGCATCGCGGAAGCGTTCAACAACCCGTTGCAAACCATTCGGGACGACTTCGGGACTGTGAGAATGGACCAGAATCTTTCCGCTAAGGATTGGTTAAGCGCGATTTACACGATCGACGACAGCGCTGACTTCACGCCCACCAGCACCAACTCGTACAGCACGGACGTGGAGAGTCTCCGCGAACAAGTGGTGAGCCTGGATGAAACTCATGTTTTCTCGGCTTCGGTGCTCAATACGGCGCGAGCGGGTTTTTCGCGGGCTGGCTATTTCTTCACCGGCGAACCGACGCCGGGCACCCCTGCTGCGAGCCTTCCTGGTTTCCTGCTGGGAGACCCAATTGGCGCAGCCGTGGTAGGAGGCAGCGCGGCGTCGAATCCCACAGCCACAGTGAGTCTGGCCGGGAGCAACAACGGAAGCAATCTCCGCGTCGCTCGGAGTCTGTTCACCTATGAGGACCGCGTATCGTTTACGAAAGGCCGGCATCAGTTCAGCGTGGGGGCCTGGTTTCAGCGGCTCCAATCGAACGAGAATCTGGCGCTCAGTCAGTACGGCCAGGCCACTTTCACTAGTTTGCAGACCTTCCTGCAAGGCACCGTGGCGACCTTGCTGTATGACCCCACGCCTACGCCGCTCGGCTGGCGTTCCTTGTTCGGAGCAGTGTACGCCGAAGACGTCATTCGCGTGACTCCAAGGTTTACGTTGTCAATCGGCTTCCGCGACGAATTCAGCACTGGCTGGAACGAGGTCCATGGCCGGGCAGCTACGTATACGTTTCCGAATGGCATCATCTCGAGCCAGCCAACCATCGGTTCCTCAGCCTTCACCGTCAACAATGCAAAATTTCTGCCCCAACCGCGGGTCGGCTTGGCATGGAGTCCGTTTAACGGCCAACGCAAAACCGTGATCCGCGCCGGGTTCGGCATGTATAACGATCTTCAGGATGCGCTTGGCTACCGTACGGATCAGAATGCGCCCTTCAACCCGACTTACAGTCTTCCGACCGTGCCAGTTTCACAGCTCCCGGTCAATCCGGCAGCTCCGGTCCCTTCGACTGCGAAGCTGGTACCAGGCGGTGTTCAGCCCGACTTGAAGACGCCGACACTCATTTCATGGTCGTTCCGGATTCAACAGGAGCTGACGGCGAATACCGCTTTAACGGTCGGGTATGTGGGATCGCATGGATATCACGAACTCCTGGGCATCGATGCCAACGAGCCCTTCCCCGTGATTTGTCCAGCTTCCCCGTGTCCGGCAAACTATCCGAGCACCTTCCCTGCCCCCCTCGCCGGCAGCCCAATTCCCGCGGGAACGTACTACGAGCCCACCGCGACTAAGCCGAATGCCGCGCTCGCGAACACGTGGACGTATTTTTCCGAGGCGGATAGCTCGTATCACGCTCTTCAGGTGGACTTGAACCACCGCTTCAGTGCCGGGCTGGTGATACGCGGTGTTTACACGTGGTCGAAGACCATCGACGACGGAGATTCACTGAACTCGACCACGTCGGGAGGAGAGCCGGCTCTGGCATCCAATCCGTTCGACCTCCGCGCGGACCGCGGGCTCGCGAACTACGACGTAAGAAATATAGGCGTGATCAATGCGAGCTATGCCTTGCCATTCGGAGCCGGGAAGCATTTTCTGACCAATGCAACCGGCGCGGGCAAGGCATTCGTAAGCGGATGGACCCTCAATTCGATTGTGACGTTGCAGGGTGGTTTCCCGTTCACGCCTCAGCTCAGCTACAACCCTTCGAACACGGGCGACACGCGGAATCCGGTGCGTCCGTACGTGAACCCGGCGTTCACCGGCCCCGTGATTCTGGGGAGTCCTAATCAGTGGTTCAATCCGGCTGCGTTCCTGGCCCCGCCTAATAGCAGCGGTTTCTTCGGAAATCTCGGGCGAGACACTTTGATCGGGCCCGGTCTGGCCACCTGGGATTTGTCGCTCCTCAAGGACACAGCGATTCGTGAGAGACTCCATCTTCAGTTCCGCGCGGAGTTCTTCAATGTCTTAAACCACGCCAACTTCAATACGCCCAATGCCGTCGTTTTTACTCCCAGCGGAGTTTCGCCCACGGCCGGCGTGATCACGAGCACATCGACCACCTCGCGCCAGATCCAGTTCGGGCTGAAGCTGCTCTTCTAGAGCGAGCCGGAGTCTTGTATATAAGACACACCATGTAAACTGAGAGTTGATGGAAACGCAAACCCAGCTCAACGTCATTCGCCAGCAGCGGGGAATTCCCGCTGCACAGCTCGCAAAGCAGACCGGCGTGAGCCGTCAAACCATTTATGCCATCGAGGCGGGCGACTACGTTCCCAACACCACTCTCGCTCTGCACATGGCGCAAATTCTCGAAGTTAGGGTGGAGGATCTGTTCCAGATCAAGACCGAACCATCGACGCCGCCTCCGGTGATGGCGGACCTGATCGCCGATTCGGATGCCGATCGAAAAGGGCAGCCGGTGCAGGTCTGCCGCGTCGGGAAACGAATGATGGCGGTTCCGACTACTCCGCAGCAGATCACACTCCCGCTGGCCGACGGAGTGATTGTGGAGAGTTCCAAGCGCAAGCATCAGGCTAAGGTCCACATCTTTCAGAACGAACGGACTGAAGGGAAGCGCCTGCTGATCGCCGGTTGCGACCCCGGCATATCACTGCTGGTGCAGCACCTGGCCAGGTTCGATGACATCGATCTGGTGGTGGCTCCGTCGTCCAGTCAGAAGGCTCTTCAGTGGTTGAAACAAGGCGCGGTGCATATTGCGGGCTCGCACCTGCGGGATTCTTCAAGCGGAGAATACAACCTGCCGCTGGTCAAACGTTTATTTCCGAAAGGCAATGTGAAGGTGATTACGTTCGCCATCTGGGAACAGGGACTGGTTCTTCAGAACGGCAATCCGAAAAGCATCCGGGGCGCGGGCGATCTCTCACGCGATGACGTGCGGATCGTGAATCGCGAGAAGGGAGCAGGCAGCCGCGATCTGCTCGACCAGCAGCTCAGCGCCGCGGGAGTGCCGCACTCCAACGTGAATGGATATGACCGGATCGCGAACGGTCATCTTCCCGCCGCCTTGGCAGTCAGTCTGGGTGAAGCGGATTGCTGTGTCGCGACGCGCTCGGCCGCACAGGCCTTCGGATTGAATTTTATTCCGCTCTCCACCGAGCGCTACGATCTGATCATTCACCGGCGTCACGTCCGTCTGCCTGCGGTTCAGGCACTGTTGGATGTGCTCAACCGGGCTGCTGTGCGCCGCAAGCTGGAACTGCTGGCCGGATATGACACCAGCCACACCGGTGAAGTGCTGGTCGCTTGAGTCGCTTATACTGATGTAAGCCTGCGTCTGGTTACAATCCCAAAGGATGAACATGCCACGCGCAGGTCTTTTTTTCGCTGTCCACGGCATCGCGGCCGTGACCCTTTCCGCGCAACTCAGCTCGACTCCTGAAACCCCGGTTCGATACACGTTCTCTCTCGCGATAGGAGCGCAGATCACGGCTGCGACCGTCGACCAGGGAGGAAACCTCTATCTGGGGGGATCGACCAACGTGCCGTTGCCGGCTACCTCCGGAGCATTTCAAGCCACGTTTGGCGCTTGTCCGGCGACCGCTGGAGAACCGCCCGTCGGACATCCCCCTTGCTCCTGGGCGTTTGTGGGCAAACTATCGCCGAGCGGATCGATCATCTGGCTCACATATCTCGCCGATCCTAACGGCAGCTCGATCGTCAAAAAAATCGCCGTTGACGCGCGGGGCAGTGTGTACGTGGCCGGCACGTACGGCACTATGGACAACCTTCCGTCAAAGTTCCCGGTCACCACCGGCGGTTTCGAGACGTCCACCGATAGCATGTTCGGCGTTTTCATAGCCGAGTTGAATCCGTCCGGGTCCCAACTGGTTTATGCAACCTATTTCAACCAGATCAACTCGGTAAGCGCGATCCAGCCGGACTCGGAAGGAAATTTATACTTGGGAATGCTTCCGGATACGCCTGCCGATCTGCCGCTCGTCGATCCGCTTTCAGGGACCACACCCTCGGGCAATTCGGGCTATCTGGCTAAACTGAACGCCACCGGGTCCGCGTTACTGTTCGCCACTCGGTTGAGTGCGCCGGGCGCTCAAGGCGGAGTCTTCGCACTCACATTAGACGGCCAGGACAATTTGTATGCCGTTGGAGGATGCGCTAACCTCTCACTGGTAGCTGACGCCTGCTTCCCCACCACACCCGGTGTTCTGCAAGGCAGCATGAATGGGTACACTGCGGGCTTTGTGCTGAAGTTAAGCCCGGCCGGCACTCTCGTTTTCTCAACTTTGCTGGGCTTTGACGGATCGTCCGAAATCCAGGTGGATGCATCCGGCGAAATCGTTCTCGCGGGAGACGCCCCGCTCCCCGTAGGGGTCCAACCCCAGATTCCGGTCACTCCGATGGCATTTCAGACCACGGTTTTGAAGCGCGCTCCCGGACCATCAAGTGTTACGTTTTTGGCGAAGCTGAACAGTTCGGGTTCGGCGCTGCTCTACGCAACCTATTTCGGTGGCTCCTCTGACGACAATATGACCGGCCTCGCCTTAGATTCGCAAGGGAACGCGGTCTTCGGCGGCCTTTCCTCCTCCCCGGATTTGCCGATGACGCCGGACGCGTGGCAACCTTGTCACCCCTTGCCGGATTTCGAGTATGGGAACGGAGCCGAAGCCGATTTCATCGCACAACTCAGCTCGAACGGTCAGAGCCTGAATTATTCGAGTTTTGTTGGCCCGGGACAAATCTTTCCGAACGGACAGGAAGGATCGACGCTGAACCTGATCGGCATGGATGCGACCGGAGACCTATATCTGATCGGGACCCAGTCGGAATTCCCGATCGTATTGCGCTATCACATGACATCACAACCAAAGGGATCGGCTGCCTGTATTGTGAACGCCACGGACGGCTACGAATCGGCTGTCTCCCCTTTAGGATTTATCCAAATTCGAGGCAACGGTGTCGATGGTGGGCGATCACTGTCTCCCACGTTGACCGCGGCGGGCATCTTGCCCACGAACTATGACGGACTGCGAGTTTTTATGGATGATTCACCCGTACCTTTACTGTCAATCGGCCCCAATCAGATCACGGTGGTGGTGCCGTCAGCGCTGCCTACGGGCGATTCGGTACCAATCCGAGTGATACAGACCGACGTTGTGACTGCAGAACTGGAGAGCGCTGTTCAATCCACCGCGCCCGCAATCATCACCACTGACGGCTCAGGCTTCGGGACGGCGGCGGCGATCAACCAGGACGGTTCCGTGAACTCGGAGTCCAATCCGGCCATCCCAGGGTCAATCGTTGCTCTTTACCTGACCGGTCTCGGCGTCGTTGGTCCTCCGATTCAAGAAGGAACCATTGCTACGTCTCTGGCTTTAGTGCAAGCCACTGTCCAGGCGAGTATGTACAACTCCAATGTCGAAACCCTGTATGTCGGTCCGGCGCCTGGCTTGCTCGCGGGCGTTTATCAAATGAACATCATAGTGCCCATCACGGGCTTCGATAGCTGGGTGCCGTTGGGAATTATAGTCGGCGGCCAATATGCACAAGCGGACGCGGGTATCTATGTGAGTTGCCCCGCAGCGTCGCAATGTGTTTCGTCGCCGTGACCGCTCGCTAATTGACCGCTATGGCCCCGATGAAGGTGACGCCTGCCGAGTCAGGCGTTGTCGAGCCCAGGAGGAAGCCGGTTCCAGATGTTGGCAGGTTCGAGGGAATCTCGAGATTCATCTGGTAAATTCCCAGAGTTCCGGGTGCGAGACCGAGAAATGGCACCAAGGAAAGTAGTCTGGCGCCCCCGGCGGCCAAAAAAAACTGAAATGGCGTCGTGACGACGCTGTAGGCATTCAACGGAGCCGGAACGCCGGTCGCTAGGGATGGCGTGACTGGTCCAAATCCGGTTCCGTATAAGGTCACAACTTCACCTCGAACGGCCGGATTCGACAGAGTAACCAATTCCCCGTTCTGGTGTGCCGCGATAGGCAAGTAATCGCCGACGGTTGACCCTAAGGCGAAAAGCTGAGGGGAAATTTCGAAGAGCGGCAGTGCGAAAGCGACATCGAAATATGGATTGCCTCCGGGCAGCACAACCGAACTCGATAGTGGAGAGACATACGGAATAGCCGACGGCGGCGGAGTTGGATCGATTGGACTGTCCCACGGAATTTGAAAAATGACTTCGGTAGGTGAAACGGAAAGGAGCGGCGACGCGAGACCGTCAACGGTCGCCGTAACTCCCCCCAGTGTTGTTGTGTATGGAGCCGCGCCGACCACCGTTGCGGAAGCCTGAGTAGATCCGCTAAGGATGACAAGCGAACCTGGCGAACCGCCGCCGCTGACGGTGACCTGAGGGACCGCAGACACGATCTGCTGAATCGTTCCCGTCTGCGTGTCGATCTTCAGAAGAGCGCCTGACCCGGTAATTGCGTACGCAATTTTCCCGTCGCCGGATATCGTCGCAGTGGTGATTCCATCCGGAGTGCTTGTGAGCGGGCGCCTGCCCGATCCGTCCGTACGAATGAAGAAGAGCTGTTCCAGATTCGTGGGACCTGAGAGAAACGCGACCGAGGAACCATCGGAGCTAACCCAAGGGCTATTATCGTTTGCGTTTTGCGGACCAAGGGGCTGGCCCTGGCCGGTCGCGTCGCTGATGTAGAGTCCATTGTGGATGTAGACAATTGTCTGGGCGTCATCGCTCATGGACCCGGCGCCCGTTGGCTGGGGGTTGAAGGGCGTAATCTCGCTTTGTGCGTTGATCAGAGAAAGCTGATACGTGCTGACGCTATAGACGGTTGCCAGCACCACCCCGGTGGAACTTACTTGCACCGGCGACGTTGCACTTGGGGTAAGTACAGTTCGCATACCCGTGGAGAAATCTATCAACGTTATCCTCGCCGCCCCAGCGGGATCCAAAACCGTGCTGTAGAGACCGGCGTACCTGCCATTTCGGCTGATCGCCACTCCGCCAACGTCGGTGGGCAGGAACGGATCAGGCATCCCCGGAGGAGTCCGGGGCCGGGAAAATTCATCCGTTCCGCAAACCGTGCCGAAGTTGCAAAATCGCGTGGCGGTCTCCACGACCATCGAGCCGTCCGCGGTGACACCTGGCTTGTGCAGATTTGAATATGAATTACCAAGCTCCACGGTGCCTTCGTCGTCGAGCAGATAGGCACCCGTGGAATCGATCATGAAGATTTTCGAGGCGAGCGATTCGTCGCTTTGGCGAAGTTTGATCGTCGACGCAAAATACACGCGCGAGCCATCTTGAGTGGTCGCGAGGTCTCGGATTTGAGCAAAGGATAGAGTGGTGAACAGGCAAAGCAGGACTAAACGCATGAGAGTTGCTCCTTTGAAGGACGCGGAGCAGGGGGGAAGTCTCATAATATCGTGGGACGCGGCCCGGCGTTGAGCTTCGGCCTGTTGGTATGATTCAGGCGGAGGGAATTGAACATGGCTCTATCGGCGCGAAATCAGCTTTCGGGTACCGTGGAAGACATCCAGATAGGTGACATCATGGCCCACGTGGTCGTGAGAGTTGGCGACAATCTGATCGAGAGCATCATCACCCGCAATAGCGCGGAAGAATTGAAGCTGAAAAAAGGCGATCCGGTACGCGCGGTGGTCAAGTCCACGGAGGTCATGATCCAGAAGGATTAGAGCAACGCTGAAGCAATCGTGCTAGGGTGATGCGCATTTGGGCGTGTCCGGCCCAGCGAACTGGTACAGCAACCCAACTACGCCGGGATTCAGCTTTTGCATCGCCGGGTCAGCCGAGGATACATCCCGCCCACCCGCAACCGCGTGCATTTCCTCCGGCGTCAGCTTCACGGTATATTCGCCAGCTCTGATTCGCTCAGCATCAAGAGTGATCACCAGTTTCCCGCTGCAATCCAGCTTCGCGAGTTTGCCGTCCGCCCAGGAGAGTACGTTTCCGCCCCAATCCCATCCGAAACTGGTTACGGTAAACGGCTTCTCATTCATTGCCTCAAGCTCTTTGAGCCGCAAACCGACCCGGATGCCACCGGGAGTTTGCCATCGGCACGCGCCCCGGCGCCGTCCGAAACACAGGAAAATTTCCTTGGGATGCGCGTCCGCCTCTTTCCCAGTCCAGAAGATCGCGAGTTCCTCGGCGGGCGCGCCTTTGAAGACCAACGTTCCGGGGCGCAACAGGCCCTCATCCAACTCGATGTCTTCGTCGCGCACGGCATCCGCAGAAAACAGCCGGCGCAAATCCGCGCGTGTGCTGCTGGCTGTGATCGGGCCTACCCTGAGGCCAGGGACCACCAACCAGTCATTGGACGGCGGCGCAGACTGCCCCGACATCGAACCGGACCATAGAGCCACCGCGCTGGCGAGCCAAGCGGAGCAATTGAGAATTCGCATTAGACCGCGTAGGTGGGCGGCTCGATGTTTTTCATGCGCAGATAAACGTCCGCGTATCCGCGATGGTGAGCCGTATGTATGAAGCCGTTCAGGACCAATTCCCAACCGTTGAGCGGAGGCGTGTTCGGCCGGCCAGGATAAGATTTGTCCAAAGCTTCATCGTTCAAGCCCTTCAGCACGTCTGCGCAGTAGTCAAAACATGCGGTCATATACTGCTTGATCGTTTCCTTATCCGTTTTGGCGGGCGGCTTCAGCAGCTCCGGAGTCTCTCCAACTCGCAGCCGGCCAATGTAGTACACGTTGACCATGGCCAGATGCTGCATCAACTCCCCGAAGCTTCGCATGTCCGGCTGGGGCTTAAAGGTGTAGCCATCCGCAGGCATGGCATCGACCACTTTGAGCGTGAAGGCCTTCGCGCTCTCCCAATGTGTGGAGAAGGCCTCCACGTCTTTTCCCGCGGCCTTCGCTTCTGGCGCAAGGGTAGCCACGGCCACCGTCCCCATCACCACTGACTGGATTGCTGTTCGCCGATCCATGGTTCGCTCCTATGTGTGAAATGGCCTTGCAGCCGCCCTCCCGTCATCCGTCCAAACAACGACGGGTAAAGGTGCGCGGAAACTAGACCTGTGATTTATACTAGCAGATGTCTCTTTTACGTGACACAGTCCCGTACCGTAATCCCGAGGTGAGAAAAATTAATGTTCTGGATGAATCGCTTGGCAGTCTGTTTCTTCGTAGCGGGACCCCGACAATGGCGGGATCACCCTCCCCGCGGGTTTCTGTACCTTCGTCGCCGCGGACGGGAATGGCAGCGCCCGCCATCTGGTGGTGGCTCCCAATGGCGACGTCTTCGTGGCCCTGATGGGCAGTAGGAATGGAACCGGCGGGGGAATCGTGGCGCTTCGCGACAAGGACGGCGACGGGCGCCTCGAGACGAAAGAAACCTTCGGGAAAGGCAGCAGCACCGGCATCTATCTGCGGAATGGATACCTCTACGTCGCGACCACCACGACCGTGGAACGGTACAAGATGACCCCGGGCCAGTTGAAGCCTTCTGGAGACGCGGAGACCATCGTGTCTGATCTGCCGGCCGAGCGTCAGCATCAGGACAAAGGGATCGCGTTTGATGGCAAGGGCTCGCTGTACGTCAACATCGGTTCGCCTTCGAACGCATGTCAGTTGCGGGACCGGTAGAAGGAAGTGCCGGGACAGGATCCGTGTCCCATTCTCGAAAAGCATGGCGGCGTCTGGAAATCACTTGGCATGATGGCGCGGTTTACATCGTCCTGAACAATCGCGATTCGCTCGATACTCTCTGGCCGAGTCTTTTCAGCACCCAAGAGAATGCCGAGCGCGCGGCTGAGCTGATGAATCGAGGCGTGCAAGGATCGAATTTCGGCCGGCCCTTTTGCTTCTATGACTACGGCCAGAAGAAGCTTCTTCTCAATCCGGAATATGGGGGCGACGGCAAGACGGTGGCCGTTGCAGCGAATTCACGATGCCGGTCGCGGCGTTTCCCGCGCATTGGGCTCCCGTCGATGTGATGTTCTATTCAAGCGCGGATGCCACAGGACGGCTATAACGTAACCTTTCAACCGGTCTCGGGCGGCAAGCCCTCCGGAGCTTTCGAGGTCTTTGCCAGCGGCTTTGCCGGCAAGGCGCCGCTGATGAATCCCAACGAAGCGGTCGCGCGCGCCGATGGAGTTGCGCAAGCGCCCGACGGATCGCTGTACATCGCGGAAAGTCAGAAGGGCCGCAGTTGGCGCGTCATTTATCGGGGCGGAAAATAAAAGCTACTTTTTGAGAAAACCATTCTTCAAGTTGACTTATGCACAGCGGTTGAACCGCATCGCCCCGCCTGACTGAGAACCCCATTTGGGGACCCCGAAAAACCTGCGATAAAACAGAAGAGCCGCGAAGGGCGAACTTCGCGAGCTGA
>JBEKBK010000182.1:0-15794 GCA_050015435.1 Bryobacteraceae bacterium | reverse complement strand
ATCCAACACGAACTGCAAGGTGATGACCGATGACCCGAAGGAGCTGGTCGAGGTCATCTGGTTGAGTCCGGGCACCTGGCCGAACTGACGTTCGAGCGGCGCCGTGACGGAGGACGCCATCACATCCGGACTCGCTCCGGGATAGAACGTGAGCACCTGGATGGTCGGATAGTCGACCTGCGGTAGCGCCGAGACGGGCAACTGCCGGTACGCGACACCGCCGATGAGCAGCAGTCCCGCCATAAGCAGGGACGTGGCTACAGGCCTTAAAATAAACGGCGTGGACGGGCTCATGCCGTTATCCCTTGGACGTGCCTTCCGCCATGCGCACTGCGACTTTCGTTCCCTGCTGGAGCTTGTCGATACCGTCGATCACGACGACGTCACCCGGCTTGAGCCCCTCGTCCACCGCCGATTCGTCGCCTTCGGTCAAAGTGCTGGTGATGTTCCTGACTTCCACGGATTGGTCGTCTTTGACTACGTAGACGAATGCGGACGTCGGACTGTGCTGGATGGCGGCCGTTGGAATCAGTACCGTTCCGCGCTTGGTGTCGAGAAGCAAGCGGGCATTAACGAACTGGTTCGGGAACAGCGACAGGTCGGCGTTGTCAAACACCGCCCGGAAACGCACCGTGCCGCTGGTCTGATCGATTTGATTATCGATCGTCAACAGCGTTCCGCTGGCGAGTTTCTGCTTCAGATCCCGATCGTAAGCGAGGACCGGAAGCGTGACTCCCGCACGCATCTTCTGGGTCACCGGGGGAAGACTATCCTCGCTGATGTTGAATATGACGGTGATCGGCTGCAACTGCGTGATCACGGCCAGTCCGCCCGGATCGGCGGCGTGCACGATGTTTCCTTGATCGACTAATCGCAATCCGATCCGGCCGGTGAGCGGGGATGTGATGCGGCTGTAGACCAGTTGCAACTTCGCGTTATCAATCGCCGCCTGATCGGTCTTGATGGTGGCTTGAAACTGGTTCACCGTCGATACTTGCGTGTCGTATTGCTGCTTGGGGACGGCCTGTTGGCTGAGCAGCACCGTGTACCGCTCCAGGTCAAGCTTGGCGTTGTCGAGCATCGCCTGATCTCGGGCCATCTGGCCTTCGGCCTGCTCGAGCTGAACCTGAAAGGGACGAGGATCGATCTGGACCAGCAGGTCGTCTTTCTTTACCAACTGGCCTTCCGTGAAAGCGACTTGCATCAACTCGCCGTCGACGCGCGTGTGTACCGTGACGGTATTGAGCGCCGTGACTGAGCCTAGACCGGTCAGGTATACGGGCATGTCGCCCTTGCGGGCTTTGGACGCGACGACCGGCACGGCGCGGCCACCCGAGCCGTCTCCGCCTTTCCCTTTTTTAGTCGGGGTAGGAGTGGCGGCCTGTGTCACGACCCGGGGGTACATGTAAGTGGCTCCCGCGGCGGCGCACAACAGCAACAACACCCACGGCCACCAGCTACGCTTCTTCTTTGGCGAATTAGGCGAAGCCACAGACTTTTCGTTAGGGGCGACAAAGGTTTCGTTCATTGGTTTGCCAGGTACCATCCAGTATGGCGGACGTGTATCTACACATCAACTGCTGAAAGGCGTCCAAAGTCATATGCCGTTCGGCATATCGGCGTTTCTTTCAGCTAAATGAACATGAGATATTTCAAGGAGTTAGGCCGCGCTACGTTACCCGAAACGGTTGACGCCGGGAGCGGGGGCGGGGTAAAGCGACGGACAAGATTGAAGCTTACTCTCTGCCCCTGAGAATTGCGGCCATCACGCGCGGGCTGCGCCTTCCGTGCATGACCGCGACGACCCACAAGGGCGTTTCATCGGGTGCGTAAGCTATGCGATATTCACGTACGAGAATGAAGCGCAGGGGCCGCGAGGTGAGGTCGGGGCGTCTGTGGCCTTGACCTGGAAATGAAATCAAGCCGCGAACAGCCGATAGAATTTCCGCAATCGTCCGATCGGCCGCGTTGACATTATCCACGCGAATAAATTCCCAAATCTCGTCGAGGTCAACGCGAGCTTCAGGGTGGAAGTCATATCCGGTCACGAACCTGGCTGGGAACGACGCGCGGCGGCGCTCTTTTCGCGGAAGTAGGCTTCAACTTCGTCACCGGGGATAGGTTTCACACTGCCGGTTTTCAAAGCGTCATAGCGGCTGTCGAGCACTTCGCGGGTCCGCATGAGTTCGTCGAAATATCCCTCGATGACACTCTGCACAAGCTCGTCAGCGGTCACGCTTCCATTCTGCGCGGCAAGGTCGCTGAGCTTCTTTTCCGTCTCGGGCGTGAAGTGCACTTCCATTTATGACGGTCTCCTTGTTACAGAATAACCCTTCAAACGAATCGCCGCGCCGCTGCAGCCTCTTCCGGAACGAGCGAAATGCCTGAATGTTAAGTGTCCACGTGCAGGATACCGCGCTGGATAGCTAACGTCACCGCGTGTGTCCGGTCGGCCGCGCCCAGCTTCCCCAGAACGTTCTGGATGTGCATCTTGATAGTGCCGCTGGCGGTCCCCAGCCGTTCGGCGATCTCGCGATTCGCGAGACCCCGCGCCACCAGGGTGAGGACTTCCACTTCCCGCGGCGTGAGCGCGACCTGCGGGAAATATTCGCTCAAACGTTCGGCGACTTCCGCCGGCATCAGCCGCTTGCCCGAATGCACCGTGCGAATGGCGCGCAGCACCTCGGTGTGCACCATCTCCTTGAGCAGGTAACCCCGCACACCGGCCTCCAGCGCGCGATAGATGTCCTGATCGCCGTCATAGCTGGTGAGCGCAATGATCCTGGCCTCCGGAAATTCGCGCCGGATGGCGCGAGTGGCTTCAATCCCGTCCATGTCGGGCATGCGCAGGTCCATCAGCGTCACGTCCGGTTGATGAATCCGGAAGAGTTCGACGGCTTCGCGTCCACCGCCGGCCTCGGCGACCAGTTTCATGTCTGATTCATTAGCGAGAATTGAGGCGATTCCCTTGCGCACCAAGGGGTGATCGTCGACGCACAGAACCCGGATCGGGGCGTCCCCGCTCATGTGGTCTTTTGCAAAGTCCGCCGCTCCACGGGAAGCACGACGGACACCGTGGTCCCTCTTCCCGGTTCACTCGAAAGACGCAGATCCGCTCCGATTTGCGTGGCCCTTTCCCTCATACCTATAAGACCGTAGTGACCCGGCCGAACGTTACCATTTCCGTCACGGGCAAATCCGGAACCGTCGTCTTTCACCGAAAGGCTCACCAACTCCCGGTCGCAGTCGAGCGCCACCTCCACGGTTCGTGCCCCGGAATGCTGCACCGAATTCGAGACTGCCTCTTGCGCGATCCGCAGCAAGTTGTATTCGACGTCCGCCGGTAGCCCTTGCGGGCCGGCATCCAACTTCAACTTGAGCCGGATGTCCTTGGTTTCGGTGATCTGGCGGGCTGCCTGCGCGATTGCGGCGGAAAGTCCCGAACGCGAACTTCCTTGCTCTGTACTCCGCAGTCCCGCAACGGAGCGCCGCGTCTCGCGCAGACAGTTTCCAGCGTCACGAATGATGTCTTCGAGTGTGCTGCGTTCCCCGGGGGATCTGAGTCTTCCGGCCAGGGCCTGCATCTCCATCGTGATTCCGGAGAAACCCTGGATGAGAGTATCGTGCAGTTCGCGAGCGATTCGATTCCGCTCGGCCAGAATGAGCGCGAACTGCTCTCTCAGCCCGCGAATCCGAAGCTGATAGACCATCCAGGCCGAGGCTGCGAGCAAGACTGTACATAGGGGGGAAAACCAGATTCGCTGGTAGTAATACGGTTTGACCGTAAACGCGATGGAACTGCCCGCCTGGTTGCAAGTGCCGTCAACATTGCAGGCGGTCACCCGAAAACGGAAATTTCCGGGCGGCAGATTGGTGTAAAAAGCTTCGCGCCTGGTTCCTGCGGGGATCCACGTCTTGTCGTAACCTTCGAGCATATAGCTAAACGTGATCCTGTTCGGGAGCAAAAAGCTCAAGCCGGTGTAGCGAAACTCCAGGTTCCGTTGGGAAGGTGCGAGCGTGGCAATCGCCGCCGGGCTCTCGCTCCTACCATTCACCGTTACCTCTTCAATCACCACCGGTGGCGCCGGAATGTTGCGGAGGACAACGTTCGGATCAAGCGCCAGCAGCCCACGAATGGTAGAGAACCAGATCCGCCCATCGCGCATGAGCGAAACCGCCGGCTGCACTCCAGGCTTGGCTTCAATCACGCGGAGCGCATCGGTGGGGCTGTAGAAATTGCTATTGAACTTCTTCAGCTCGCCGGAAGCAAATCGCCGCAGATCGGACCGGGATACCGCGAAAATCCCTTTGCTGCAAGCCATCCAGAGACGGTCACTGTTGTCCTGGACGATGCCGTAGATTTCGTTGTCGAAGAGACCGTCCCTGGTGAAAAAGCTCGAAACCTTGTCGCCGTTCAGCATGCGAAGCGGGCCACCCAGGGCTCCCATCCACAGCAGCCCGTCCCGATCGAGAAAGAACGCATCCACGCTGCGGAGCGGCGCACCGTCCTGCATCAGTTCGCTCACCTTGCCGGCGGAATAAGAAAGGACGCTTCGGTCGGTCGAGAAGAACAGACGTCCCGCGCGGTCTTCGCCGATGGCAAGAATGGGAGTGGCTATCGCGCTGCGCCACGCGGCAGTCCGAAACTCCGGGGGTTGGACGAATGCACCGTGTTCCAGGGCCGCCAAACCATCCGAAGTTCCCGCCCAGAGTGTACCGGTATGGTCTCGAAACAGACAAAGAATCGTGTTCGAGGGAAGACCTTGACGGGTAGTAAAAGTCTGCTCGACTTCGCCGTTCCGGAGGTAATTCAACCCCCGATCGGTTCCCACCCATAAACCGCCCGCGCTATCGTCGGAGAGCGCGAGGATCGAATCCGACGCCAAACGCTGACCGGTGTTGACGACCTTAAAGCGCCGTCCGTTGAATCGCGCCAGCCCGTCCCCGAGCGTTCCTGCCCAGATATTGCCGCGCTCATCTTGCAAAACGGGTCCGGTTTCGTTACTGGGCAGTCCCTCCGTGACGGTATAAGGAATGGCGCGGCCGTCCAGGAACTGGTTCAAACCGTACTTGGTGCCCACCCATAGGCTGCCTTCGCGATCTTCGAAAATCGAATAAACCGTGCTTTGCGAAAGGCCGTCCTGGGGACGAAAGCTCTCGATTTCACCGTTCCGCATGCGACTGAAGCCGTTCCGCGTGCCGATCCAGAGGCTGCCGTCGCGGCTTTCCGACAGGCACAGAACCCAATCGTCGGCGAGACCGTCCTTTTCCGTAAAGAGACGCTCGTGCCGGTCCTTGAGCTGTATCAGCCCGACCGTGGTGCCTATCCAAACGCCGTCAGAGGAGCAGCGCATGGACCGGATCGCGGCATCCTTGGGGATCGAGGTGAGTTGAACCGACTCGAACTTTGAGCCGTCCCAGGTGCTGATCCGGGAGCTCTCCCCGCCGACCCATAGGGTCCCGTCGGGCGCTTCGCACGCCGCGCGAAGATTATTGGTAGGCAGTCCCTGGTCCGTGCGAAATACGTGCAGTTGGGAATTGTCGATCCTCACCATCCCGTCGGTCGTACAGGCCCACACATCGCCATTGCGCATCGAGACAAGGCATTGAGCCGCTTCCGCGGGAAACCCCTCATTCGATGAAAACCACTCGACGCGGTTGTCCGCCAGCCGTACGACACCGTTATCGTTGGTGCCGATCCACAGCCGATGCTTGGAATCCTCCAGAATCTGGCGGACCCAGATATTGGCGGGGGCGCCGGGATAGTAGTCTTCGATGGGAGTGAATCGCACTCCATCGAAGCGCACCACACCGCTTTGTGTACCCAGTAGTAGATATCCCTCCGGGGTCTGCCATATGTCGGAAATCGTGGCTTGAGGCAATCCCTGTGGGGTCTGCCAGATGCGATGGACGTACTGGGTCAGGGTCCGATTCGGGTCCAGTCCATACACCGGTCCGGTCAACAGTACCGCGATGAGCGTCCATCGAAACATCTTGCTATACATCTATTGTCCCCCAGTCATGGACGGATGACCAGGGGATTCGGAAGGTCAGAATCCAATGCCCACACCGGCCGAGACTTCGGTTTGCCACAATGCTCCGGAATTATCGAGAAACCCGAAGGACGGTTTTCCGTTCACATACTCACGAACGTCAATTCGGCCGCCCCAAATTCCATGGATGTGAAATTTTACTCCGCCGCCGAAATTCGCGCCGAATTTGGTGGAACCTCCTCCATAGAGCGAGCTGCCGGGCGGAACGAAGTTGTCGAAGTGAATGCCCGCCGTCACGAAGGGACGGATCTTGTCGCGGTCAGCGGTCAAATAGTACATGCCGTTAAAACCAACCTGGTGAAACGCCATTCCTTCTTGCGTTCCTGGTGGGACGCCGGCAGTGGCCGTGTTGAACTGTAACTGTGTGCGGTTGTACGCATACCCGACTTCGGCCCCCAGGTGATCGCCTATGTTGAAACCGAATCTGAAGCCGAACCGGAAGCCATTGGTCAACTGAATGTCGTGCGATGTCCCGCCGAAGGTTTGCTCGCTCCCGAGTCCGGGACTTGAAAGGATCGATTCGCCGGCGTTAAACCAAAAATCTCCGGTCTGAGCGCACGCCAAGTTCGAAGACCCAACTGCCAAAAAAACCACTGCCAAAACGGCTGCTAGTTTATTCATATGTCCTTTGATGCGTTTGACCTGCCAAAGTTACATCCCCGATTATAACCACGTGGATTTCACCCGGTCCATGCACCCCGCGCACCAGCCGCATTTCGATGTCGCCCGTGCGGCTGGGACCGGTGATCAGGATCATTGCGCTCGATCGCCCGGCAGGAAGCGGCACCCGAGTGAAGAGTTCGTCCAGGCCGCCTAGAATTTGGATTTGAAGGATCACTGCAACGTGACATGGCGGGAGAAGCGAGAGCGTGCGCGACTCGAGCGATTCGGTCAGGAGGACCAGCGTGCCACTGTCCGCGAGGGCGTAGTCGGCGGACGTGATCCCGACATCCGTGGCGGCGCACGCCTCGCGGGAAAATTCGGTGGTTACGCCAGGAACGGCGGAGAGGCCGCACGCATCGAGGATCGGCGCGTGGGATGCAATTGCCCGCCGGCCTTGAAGGATGGATTCGACATATGCGCGCGCTTCGGCCGGCGTCTGTGCTGACGCGACCTTCCCTCCCAGTGCTTCGAGCGCATTCCTGAAGTTTTCCACGCGTTCGAATTGCGGAGTCACTTCCGGTTGAAGGTGCACCGCTGGAGGAGCGGGTGGGGCTGCGCCGGCAGTCCGCCCGAGAGCGGTTCGTACGCGAGACAAAATTTGATCGCGAGCCGTCATAACCCGGCGTTTCGTCTCCGCCAGAGTTCGCGGAAGCTCCGCTTGGGAAATTCCGGGAGTTCCCGCTGGCTGGTCCAGGCCTTCAGCGGGCCGATCCGAATTTTTCCCGCCAACCCGCGAAAGCCTGCGAGCCGCTCATATACAAGAGGATGCCGCATCATCCACGCGAAAATCCAGAAAGCGAGCTTTTCCAGCCAGCCCCCTTCGTTTTGAGCAGTCTGCACGATTTGCCGCCGGAGCTTGAGAAGGATCCCGGGAATGTCAATCTTCACTGGACAAACTTCGGCGCAAGCACCGCACAAACTCGAGGCGAAAGGTAGCCAGGAATCCTCATGCAGGTTCCTGAACTGCGGGGTCAGAATCTTGCCGATTGGTCCGGAATAAACCCACGGATAGGAATATCCGCCGATTTTGCGATACACCGGGCAATGATTCAGGCACGCGCCGCAACGGATGCAGTACAGTGACTCGCGCTTCTCCGCGTCGGCGAGGATTCGCGATCGGCCGTTATCGAGTAGAACCAGATAGAACTGATCCGGCCCGTCCGGTTCGCCGGTGCGGGCCGAGCCAGAGAGAAAGGAGGTGTACACGCTGAGCGCCTGCCCGGTAGCACTACGCGCCAGCAGCTTCAGAAAAACGGCCAGATCCTGCGCCCGGGGAATGACCTTTTCGATTCCGGCGATCGCGACGTGAACGCGTGGCGCGGAGCTGGAAAGGCGCGCGTTTCCTTCGTTCTCCACAATCACTACGGCTCCGGAATCCGCCACCAGGAAATTCGCTCCGGTGATGCCGATTCCAGCCGATAGGAATTTTCCGCGTAGGACCCCGCGGGCGATGGCGGTGAGCTTTTCCGGATCGGTTTCCCGGGTGACATGAAGGTGGCTTTCGAAAATATCAGCGACATCTTCGCGGGTCTTATGCAACGCCGGCGCGATGATGTGAAAAGGCGTCTCGCCGGCGAGCTGAATGATGTACTCGCCCAGGTCGGTTTCGACGATCTCGACGCCGTCCTTTTCGATCACGTCGTTGAGATGGATCTCCTCGGTGGTCATCGACTTGGATTTCACGATAACCTTTGCGCCCTGTGCGCGGGCCAATTCGCGGACGAACTCGCACGCCTCGCTGGCATCGGTGGCCCAAATGACCTTGCCGCCGTGAGCGAGCACGTTCCGTTCGAGTTCTTCGAGATAGAAATCGAGATGGTCCAGCGTGTGCCGCTTAACGTCGTGCGCATACTGGCGCAATTCCTGGTAATCCGGCAGAGTGCCGACGGCCATGCGCCGGCCTTCCGCCATTCGCGAGGTGGCCGCATAGACCGCGAGCTGGAGCTTGGGATCGGCCAGCGCGCGATCCATATTTTCGTGATAGGACATCAGCGCGAGGCCAGCACTTCCGCCAGGTGCATGGTGCGCACGTTCGACCCGGCGCGGCGCAGGGCACCCTGAAGCTGCATGAGACAGCTCGAGTCAAGCGACACGATGGTCTCGGCTCCGGTTCGCACAATAGAATCGATTTTGGTTCGCGCCATCGCGCCCGAGACCTCCGGGAATTTCACGGAAAACGTGCCGCCGAAGCCGCAGCATTCTTCAGCTGCGTCCATTTCGACCAGACGAAGTCCGCGCACGCGGCTCAGAAGTCTTCTCGGTCCGCTTTTAATGCGCAGTTCCCGAAGAGCGTGGCAACTGTCGTGATAGGTGACCACGCGATCGAGACGGGCTCCCAGATCCTCGACATGCAGCACCTCCAGAAGGAATCGCGAAAATTCCCAAACTTTCGGTGCCATTCTCGCCACGCGATCGTCGTTCGCGCCAAACAGATCCGCGTAGTGATGTGAAATCATCGCCGTGCAGGATCCGGACGGGATCACGATGTAGTCCGCGCCTTCGAACACCCGAAGAAAATGTTTCGCAACCGAGCGAGCCTCATCGTGAAAGCCGCTGTTATACGCCGGCTGCCCGCAACAAGTCTGGGCCTCGCGAAACTCGACCTGGCATCCCGCACGCTCGAGCACATCCACCATGGCAAGCCCGGTTTGCGGAAATACCTGGTCGATCACGCAGGTGACGAAGATCGAGACGCGAAGCACTTAATTGAGTTCGATGTGTCCCTGCAGGAACTTAACCGCTTCGCCCGCAATTCGCACCCGCTCGCCTCGATCCTCGCACCACAATTCGCCTCCACGGGGCGAAATCTGGCGCGCGTGAAGTTTGGTCTTTCCCAGGCGTTTGGACCAGTAAGGAGTCAACGTGCAGTGCGCCGAGCCGGTCACCGGATCTTCCGGAATCCCTTTCGCCGGCGCGAAGAAACGGGAGACGAAGTCACAGTCCGTTCCGGGCGCGGTTACGATCACTGCGAAGCAATCGACTGCCGCGAGCTTCTCCATGTTCGGCGCGAGCGCGCGCACCTGAGCCTCATCCTGATAGATGCAGAGATAATCGCGTGCCTTCAGGATCGTCGTCGGCGCCGCGCCGAGCGCTTCGATCAGGGCCGGATTCACCGGGCACTCGGCTGGGGGACGGGAAGGGAAGTCCAGCACGTACAGATGACCCTGCCGCTCCACCACCAGTTCGCCGCTTTTTGAATGGAAGGCCACGCGATTGGCGGCGACCTCATGCCGGATATCCAGAATTACGTGTGCCGCTGCCAGAGTGGCGTGGCCACAAAGATCGACCTCAACCTGAGGTGTAAACCACCGGAGATGATAACCCTTGCCGTTCGGAACGTAGAAGGCGGTCTCCGCCAAGTTGTTTTCCGCAGCGATCGACTGAAGCGTTTCGTCCGGAAGCCACTGGTCCAGAGGGCAGATAGCGGCCGGATTTCCTCGGAAGAGACGGCTGGTAAAAGCATCCACCTGATAAACGGGAATCTGCATATTACCAATGTACTGAAAAGCGCTAACACATAGCTTGCCGCGCGGATGAACGCCAATAAACGCGGATTGGAAGGAGTGTCTTATCCGTGTTCATCAGCGTCTATCAGCGGCTCACAATGATTTTGTTCGCGTCCAGTACCAGATCGATTTCGGTCATGACCTTGTTGATCTGCACCGGTTTCGAGATGTAACCATCGACTCCCGCGGCGAGGAAACGCTCGCGATCCGCCTGCATGGCATACGCCGTCATTGCAATGATCGGTGTATGCGTGCCTTCATGCGCATCGCGTTCCCGCAGGATTCGCGTGGCCGTCAGCCCATCCATTTCGGGCATCTGCATATCCATAAGAATCAGGTCGAAGCTCTGACGGGCCGCTTGTTCCACGGCCGCCTCGCCATTTTCCGCGACGACCACCACATGGCCCCGCCGTTCCAGCAACGCTTGCGCAATGCGCTGGTTGACGCGATTATCTTCGGCCAGCAGAATGCGCAGCGGACGTTGCAGGGAGGATGCCGCCCCCGCCAATTTTGCGAGCTCCGGCTTAAACCTGTCCGGCTCGAGCCGGATCGTAAAATAAAACGTGCTGCCCTCGCCCGGCCGGCTGTGGACCTGCAAATCACCACCCATAAGCTCCACCAGCCGCTTCGAGATGGATAGTCCAAGCCCGGTTCCACCGTACCGCCGCGTGGTCGAGCCATCGCCTTGGCGGAAAGACTCGAATACCAGCGTTTGCTGGGCGTCCGATAACCCGATCCCGGTGTCGGTGATATCGAAGCGAACGACTGCATCGCCTTCTTCGAATCGTTCGAGCGTTACCCGCACTTCCACAAACCCGGACTGCGTAAATTTGATCGCATTGTTGATCAGATTGAGCAGCACCTGGCGCAGGCGGACCGAGTCGCCGATCACGGATGCGGGAATTTCCGCCGAAACGTCCAGCAGTAATTCCAGACCTTTGTTATGTGCGAGAGGGTCGAACGTGTGGACGGCTTCCTCCGCGACCTTTGCAATAGATAGAGGTTCCAGCGAGAGTTCCATTCGGCCAGATTCGATCTTGGAAAAGTCTAAGATGTCGTTCAAAATATCGAGCAATGATCCGGCGGAACTGCGCGCCGTCTCCAGGTACTCGCGCTGCTCGCTTTCGAGGGTCATCTCGAGCAAAACGTCCATCATTCCCATAATGCCGTTCATAGGCGTGCGAATTTCATGGCTCATGTTGGCCAGGAATTCGCTCTTGAGACGGCTCGCACCCTCCGCCCGCGCCTTTGCCTCGGCCAGCTCGGTTGTGCGCTCCTTCACTTTGGTTTCCAGGTCCGCGAGTACCTCTCCCAGTTCGCGGTTGAGCCGGCTTCGATCCGCGAGCGAAACCTGCAAGTCACGATAGGACTCGTTGAGCCGCACGGCCATGCGGTTGAAGTCCTGAACGAGCTGAGCCATCTCGAGCGGAGCTTTGTCTGGCCCGGCAGTGGGCTCCGAGGCTCCTCCGTCGATCACGAAACGGCGCACCCGATTCGCCAGCGCCTCCACCGGCTTGGTTAGGATTTCGGCAAGTTTTCCCGCACCCAATATCGAGATCAGCACCGCGATTAGAATCCAACATCCGGTCACGACGTAGTAGTCGATAGATTCGGCCAGAACCACTGCCAGCGGCTGTGACACCATCACCGTCCATCCGGCTTGCGTGTGTCCCACACTGGCGAGGCGGGGCTCGCGAATCCCCGACTTCAATCCGGAACGGCTCGCCTGGAAGTAGTCGCCATGTGCCGCGGCCGCCGCGATCAAGATCTGAGAGTCGTGAAGCGATTGGAGCGGCTGAAAGGGTGCGTTCTCCGTGGCAAAGATCAATCGATCCCGCCGATCCAGGATCAAGATTTCGCCTTCCGCAATGGACGAGACGGGGGCGCCGAGGTCCTTGAACCGGGCGCAAGACAGAGATCCGGAGAGGACTGCGCGGATCGATCCGTCAGCGTTCTTCACCGGCGCAGTCAAGCGGATGAGTGGGTCCGCACCCATGTGGCGGCCGATCGTCACATCCGTGATGTAAGGTTCCCCAGTGGCCATCGTTTGCAGGAAGTAATCCCGATCGGATACATCAAATGGCGCGTCCATTACCCGGCTACCGTCCGGCGTGGTCGGGGGCCAAATCGCGGAGACTCGCCCGGATGGATTCGCATATCCCAGCGCTCGGAAGGCGGGATAGACTTCATGCAGACGTTCCAACAGCACGCCTGTTCGCTCGGCGTCAGGCGGATCAGCTTCCAGGACCTTGGCGAGGCTCAATAGCGCGGCTTGATGTTTATCAATGAACGTGTCGGTGTCCGCCTCCAGACGCTCGAGAGCCTCGTGGATATGGGCGCCTGCTTCGACTTTATGGCGGGAGGCGTGAATCCAGTTGAGGGCGAGATTCAGAGCCAGGAACGGAACGATTGTGGCAAGCAGCAGCCCACGGGAGAGATGGAGGCGCAACGGCTGGGCCGTCGAGGGACTGCCTGCAAACCAGCGCGTCAGGAGGGGCCAGTTCGTCAGAATATCCGCCGCCGTTACGTCCACGATCCCAGTGAGTACAGTGGCAGCACAGATTGCCCAAACAGGCCCATCGTGAAACCCCAGGCCGGCGTGACGGACGAGAACCATGATTGGAACGCCGATCAGGCACCAATACACTGCATCCGCAACCATTGGCAGAAGTCGACGCCGCATTGCCAACCCAACGGCGATCGCTTCCAGGACATGGATCAGGACGCCATACCCATGGTGGAGTTGAAATACGCCGGGCAATTGCGCCAAGCCGGCGGCGACCGCGCCATATACCGGTCCGAGAAGGAGTGAAGCTGCGAGCGGGAAGAAATCTCCGAACGCCGTCTGAGCGGCGCCCATCAGATCAAATCCAAGGCGGTTGAAGGCGGCGCCTAAGCAGCCTGCGGCAATCGCGGCCAGCATCCGCCGTTGGACGAGCGAGTCGGTATGCGTCCGTGAAGACACGTTTGCCTAATGCCTACTTATTGTTAGTTCGGCACACTGATCGCAGACTTTATAGAGTTGCTCTAAGCTTCACTCTGATAAAATTCAAGAGCAATGGACGACCCAGCGGATTCATCTTCACGCCGTGACGTAATGAAAGGGACCGTGGCCGCACTCGTTATGGCAGACAGTCAATCCTCCTTCGGCGCGCCTCCGCGACCGAAAACCGCCCTTCTCCTGGACCCCCTCTACATGCAGCACGAAACGGGCCCCGGTCATCCGGAGCGCCCCGAGCGCTACGCCGCGCTTACCGAGGCGTTCACCCAGGCCGGGCTCACGAAATCACTAAGTCATATCTCGCCTCGCTTTGCTACCGAAGACGAAGTCGCCGCGTGTCACAGCCATGTCTATATTGAGAAGGTTAAGCGCGAAATCGCGTCAGGCGCGAGGGAACTCAGCACCGGCGATACGACGGTGAGCGCTAAGTCTTTCGACGTCGCTCTTCAGGCCACGGGAGGCATCCTCAACGCCGTCGATGCGGTGATGGATGGGAAGGCCGGAAACGCATTCTGCGCGGTGCGCCCGCCTGGACATCACGCGCGTCCCGAGCAGGGCATGGGTTTCTGCATCTTCAACAGCATCGCCATCGCTGCCCGCTACGCGCAAAAGAAACACGGCGTGGGGAAGGTTCTGATCGCGGATTGGGATGTGCACCACGGCAACGGCACGCAGGACATTTTTTACGAGGACGGGTCGGTTTTCTTTTTCAGCACGCATCAATCGCCGTGGTATCCGGGGACTGGTAGGACCGACGAGACCGGGCAGGGCAAGGGAAAAGGCTGCACCATGAATTGCCCGTTCCCGGCGGGTTCGGGCCGCGCCGAGATTTTTGGTGCTTTCAGAAAAAAGCTCGCGCTGGCAGCCGATAGTTTCAAGCCGGATCTTGTAATGATCTCGGCTGGGTTTGATTCGCGCTTGAACGATCCACTGGGCCAGTTTACGCTCTCCGATCCGGATTTCGTGGAATTGACCAAGGTGATGCTCGAAATCGCGGGCAAGCATGCGAGTGGACGGCTGGTTTCGGTGCTTGAGGGTGGCTACAATTTGAGCGGTCTCGCTTCGGCCGCGACGGCCCACGTGAAGGCATTGGCACAGGCGTAGGCCGGAACCCGCCGTCGCAACCGTGGCGCGACGGAAGCTGAAGGGCCTCCGACGCGGGGGACGTGGCGCCGGATTAGCGGAGGTGCGCCAACGGCCGTGGGCTCGCGCGTAAGACGGCGAAGCTCACGAACGCGGCATGATAGTTGCGTGTCGGATTACGTAACGGTTTATCAGATTTCTAGGCAGCCTCATGTCGCGCTCGACTGGCTGTTTGCTTACGCAGGTCTGGTGCCGCTCGTAATTGGAGCCCTCATCACCTTCGGGAAATATCGCCTCTAGTACATCGTACAGATAGTTCTTTATAATATAGCGAACTTCTGCTACGCTGGGGCATGCCCCGTATTGCGCTTCCCGTCCAACTCAGTACTGAGGTCCGTGGCACTCTCGACAGGTTCGTCCAGTCCGCCTCGACGCCTCAGTCGTTGGCCCTTCGCAGCCGCATCGTCCTGGCTGCAGCCGATGGGTCGAATAACCAGCAAATCGCTGCCGCGCTGAGGATTCCGCCGGTCACGGTCGGCAAGTGGCGTCAATCGTTCGCCGTCCACGGCCTTGAGGGGTTACGCGATGCGCCACGTTCTGGACGGCCTCCCAAACATGCTGCCGACGTTCGCCATAAGGTGCAAACGCGGGTCTGTCAGAAACCAGAGGATCAAAGCCGCTGGACGGTGCGTACCCTCGCGGCTGAACTCGGATTGCCCGCCAGCACAGTGCACGCCATGCTGGTCGCTGCCAAGTTGCAACCGCATCGGATTCGGACATTCACCTTCAGTCCTGACCCCGATTTTGAGGCGAAGTTGCTGGATATCGTTGGACTCTATCTGAACCCGCCCGAGAATGCGCTGGTGCTCTGTGTGGACGAGAAGCCAAGCATCCAGGCGCTGGATCGGACACAGCCTTTGTTGCCGCTAGGCGCGAAGAAACCTCGCGCCGGGACTAACGAATACGCCCGTCACGGCACGCAAACGTTGCTGGCCTCTCTGGAAATCGCCACCGGCAAAGTGGTCGCGCAGGTCCGCGATCGCCGGACGACAGTGGACTTTTTGAGTTTTATGGACGACGTCGTGAAATCCTATCCCCATGGCGAGCTTCACGTCGTGCTGGACAACCTGAACATCCACAAAAATGAAGCGGCCAAACAGTGGTTGCTGCGACATCCGCAGGTGCATTTTCACTACACTCCCACGCACGCCTCCTGGATGAACATGATCGAATGTTTTTTCAGCATTCTCACCAGGCAGGCGCTGACGCAGAGCGTGCAACGTTCCAAGAAAGACTTGAAGGATTTTCTGCTGCGATACCTGAAGAAATACAGTCAGAATCCGACGCCGTTCACCTGGACCAAGGGACCGGAACACTTCCAACGCATCATCGAGGCAACCAAGGAGTACCAAGCCTCTCATCCAAAGCAGCCCAAGCAACGCAAGAGCCAGGCTAATACTATAAAGGATTAACTGAACGATGTACTAG
>JBEKBK010000181.1:0-14803 GCA_050015435.1 Bryobacteraceae bacterium | reverse complement strand
GGAGGAAACCGGGTCAGATACAGAAAGAATCAAAACGAGACATCGATCGCGCTCGCCGCACGCTCAGATCATACGAACCACGCGCTTCGAGGATCGTTCTGCGCATAATTCAGGTGATACGGATCGGCTTCGGAGTTCGGGCGACGATCTTCCAGATAACCCTTGTAGCCGTGCTTGACGAAGTTCACAGGCATGCGGATCGAAGCACCGCGATCAGAAAGACCATAGCTGAACTTGTCAATGGCCTGCGTTTCGTGCAAACCTGTCAAGCGCAGATGGTTATCCGGGCCATACACAGCGATGTGCTCGGGGATGTTGTCAGCGAACGCCTTCATGAGGGCTTCAAAGTATTCCTGGCCACCCACCTCGCGAAGGTATTTAAACGAGAAGTTGCAGTGCATGCCAGATCCATTCCAGTCACCCTTAATGGGTTTGCAATGCAACTCAACATCTACTTCGTATTTCTCACAGAGACGCATCATCAAATACCGAGCGGTCCAGAGGTCATCGGCGGCTTTGGTGGAGCCTTTGGCAAAGATCTGGAATTCCCATTGACCTTTAGCGACTTCCGCGTTGATGCCTTCATGATTGATGCCGGCGTTTAGACACAGCTCCAAGTGTTCTTCGACGATCTGCCGGGCCATGCTGCCCATGTATTTGTAGCCGACACCGCAGTAGTATGGGCCTTGGGGAGTGCTCGGGTAGCCGTCTTTCGGAAAGCCGAGAGGACGCCCATCTTTATAGAGGAAGTATTCCTGCTCAAAACCAACCCACAAGTCAGGGTCGTCCTCGATTGTAGCGCGCGTGTTGGTGGAATGCGGGGTGCCGTCAGGGTGCATGACTTCGCTAAGAACGATATAAGCGTTCTTGCGGCTTCCATCCGGATACAGAGCCACCGGTTTCAGCACGCAGTCAGAGCTTTTGCCCTCCGCCTGCATGGTGGAGCTGCCGTCGAAACCCCAATTGGGTATCTCGGCAAGGGTGGGTGGCTGCTCAAACGCCTTGAGAAGACTCTTGCCGCGCAGGCCCGGGACGGGCTGTTTGCCGTCCAGCCAGATGTATTCGAGTTTGTATTTTGTCATGGTATTCTGACCATTCCATTGTCGGCCCAAGTCCGCTTCTTTGGCAAAGCTTTTAGCTATAGATTGTTTTTATGGGAACGATCGGCTTTGGTTTGGGAATGTCTGCCCACTATCCTTCACAGACCGCTAATAGTTTCTCCTGAAGCAGTGCCTGCACCTCCCGCCAACGGGTGCATGAGAAGCCGGCTCGCCATCGGGTCTCCAGGAATGACCACGCGTTGCCACGCCTCGAAGTTCTTGAGCGATTGTTCTTCGTTCCAGGTGGTGGGTCCCCGGGGCGAGTTCTTGCAAACTTGCAAACGAGGACTCCCGTTGTCATCGCATTCCACGCAACGTGCATTCCCGGGGCGCTACGCCAGGAAAATCGGCTGTATTTTTGTCCCTGAAGAAAGCGTAGTCCAAAGTCACCGCCGTCGTTGTCGAAGAAACTGTCCCCGCTTTGCCCGTTCGAACCCAGGCAGCTAGTAGAGTCTGCCACTCCGGATTGTCCTGAGATTGCCAGAACTTTCCCCCAGTGTGGGTGGCATCTCCGCCCGCCGCGACAGCAAGAGGGTGTAGCAAAAGCCGGCTCTTCGCGGGATCGCCTGGGGCGACCAGGCGTGATACCGCCTCAAAGCTAGTTCTGGATTGGGCCTCCGTCCACGACGTAGCCCCGGCAGTTAGCGGCTGAAGCTTCAGGCGGGTTGAGTGGCAACTGATGTAGGCGTTCCCGCTGCCCTCGTTCGGCTGGCGGGCCTTGAGAAAAATCGGTTCCACACGGGTTCTGTAGAATTCAAAGTCGAGAGACGAGGACGATGTCGTCTGAGCGGCGGCGCCAGTTCGCACCCAGGCGACGAGAGTCTGCCATTCCGGGTCGCTTTGAGAAGTCCAGTGTTTGCCTCCCGCGTGGAACGGGTCGCCGCCCGCCGCAGCCGCCAATGGGTGCATGAGAAGCCGGCTCGCCATCGGGTCTCCCGGCACCACCACGCGTTGCCACGCCTCGAAGTTCTTGCGGGATTGTTCCTCGTTCCAGGTGGTGGCTCCTGGAGAAAGTTCCTGCAAACGGGGACTCCCGTTGTCATGGCATTCCACGCAACGCGCGTGCCCGGGCCGTTTCGCCAGGAAGATGGGCTGGACGCGATCCCTGAAAAACGCATAATCCAGAGACGACGCGGTCGCTGGGGGCGGGGCCGGGGACTGTGCGAGCAACATCCCCGCTACCAATAGGGGCAGTATCATTGGGGCCATTGCTCCTGCTCGACTGCTTTTGTTTACTTCGTCCTTTCTATTCGATCCGAAAATGTACTTTAGGGCAACCTGGATTTGGCGCATGCTGTTGTTGCTGTTGATTGTAGATGTAATCTTGTTGAAAGTCGTGGCTGCGGTCGCCGTGCTTGTCCCCCACGAGACGCTTGGCGAGGCCCAATTCGGGTGATTGAAGATGTTGAAGGTTTCGACGCGCAATTGCAGACGCTGGTGCTCGGTAACACTGAAGTCCTTAATTCCCGAAAAGTCGAGGTTCGTCAGACCGGGTCCGTACAGCACGTCCCGTCCCATGGTGCCGTAGTCTGGCGCGACGAGATTGCTGAAAGCCGCTGGATTAAACCATTCGTTCGGTGAAGGATTAGTAAGGTAAGGGCTGATTCCCGTGGCGTTGAGACGGTTCGAGGGCGTAGTCGACCCGGTGCCGGCCGCGTCCCATGCGGTGGAATTTATCGGCGCGCCGGTTTGCTTGGTAAAGATCCCGCTGGTCTGCCAACCCCCAACGATTTCGTTGACAAAGCCCCCCTGGTTTAGAAAGGGTTTGCCTCGTCCAAACGGCAAGCTGTAAAGCACGGAGGCAGTTAGCCGCTGGCGAACATCGAATTCGGAGGGACCGTAACTACACATGAGGCACCGCGGATTTTCGGGATACTGGTCATTAATGACGCCGCGGATGGCGCTCCCATCATCCAGCGCCTTGCCGTAGGTGTAGCCGATCAAGGCGCTAAAACCTGACCTGAAGCGTTGAGTGAGCTTTAAGCTGCCCGCGTTATAATTGCCGACACCCGCCCCCTCCAGCTCTTCGATCACGTTGAATTCAGGGTAAGGCGAGCGCAAAGCAACATTGCTCGTGCCGGGGATCGGCGAGTTGAGATTGTTCAGAACTGATACATGACGGTCCAGCATCCCCGTATAGGCCGCCTCAATTGTTGTTGAGGTTCCGATCTGCCTTTGGACATTGGCCAGATACTCTTCCGAATACGTGATCGGCAGGTTGTACTGAGTCCCCCAGATAGTGCCTGGAGCGATTTGAATCGGGAGCTCCGATGTGCTGATGAAGTTTTGCATCGTTAGGTTTGGAGCGCCGGCATTTTCCCCGTAGTTGCCATAGGCAGTGTCACGACCGGCCAAACTTCGCTCCATATCGAAGATGGAGTTCTTACTATCCTGATCGTAGAAAATGCCGAATCCGGTCCGTAATACCCATTTAGAGGTCGGGCTGTAAGCGACGCCAAATCTCGGCGCGAAATCGCGCCAGTCCGTCTGGATCATTCGGCTACCCATACTCCCGTTCCGCGCAGTTTGAAGCGGCGCGATAGGGAATCCAGGCACAGTGGCTCCCACGAAGACAAAGTTTATTCCTTGATAGAAATTTCCGCTACCCTCCCTCACCAGCACCGGATGCAGAGACATGTTGGGAACGTTGGCGATATTAGGTATCCCCGGATAGTTGAGCTGAATGTTTACTTCATTCTGCGCCGCATCATAGAAAGGCTGTTCCACTTCCCACCGGAGCCCCAAAGTTATTGTGACTTTAGATGTAAGTTTCCATGTATCATCAATGTATGCTCCAATCCCGCTTGAATTAAAACGATCCGTGGCGAGAGTGACGGGCATGATCGCCTGATAAAGCGACCCCATCAAAAAATCGGCCGCGCTGTTTCCACCGGCCAGCGTGTTTGGATTGGCGGTGAAATACCCATTGTAATTGAACGATCCGCGTGTGTACTCGTTCCCCGTTTGAGGATATTTGTCGTAACGGTAGTCTCCTCCCATCCGAAGTGAATGTTTCCCTATAGCCCACGAAAAATTGTCTACTCCCTGAAAGATTTTGTCGTTTGTAACGTAAGGGCCATTCGTATTGTTTCCAAAACCGGTCAGTCCGTTCGAGAGCACAACGGCCGGGACTCCCCATTCATTTGAAGTAGTCAGCGGAAGCGGAACGTTCAGTTGCTGGTCGACGTTCGTCACGCCTCCCAGTTGCTGCCCGATTAGGTTGTACAGAGAACTGTATCCGAATCGCGCTTCATTTACCTTGGTTGGCGAAAGGATACGGATATTCGAGAGCATCCATTGGTCGGCGCTCGTCACCAGGGTCGATCCGTCCACAGTCATCCCGGGAGTTAAGCCGGATTCACTGGTCCAGCCGTATCTGCCGAACCACTGAGAGTTCGGACCCTGCGCCCAGTCGATTCTCTGGTTAAACTGGTTCTTGTTGACCGGCGTCTTCAAGGGCTCTTCAAAATTGTTAGAGGAACCCGCGCCCGGTACATTGGGCACGGGATCGTACTGAAGCATGTACACCGTATACGAATTGAAACGGCTGACCGGAATTTGATTTCCGGGAAACGGAGTGGCGGTGTACGTCCCATTAGGAAGCTGGACGCGAGTCGCAGGGTCTAAGAGCGCCGTGGCAAACGAAGAAAAATTACCATTGCGGTAGCTCTGCGGGATCGTCGTGAACAAAGTCGGCTGTGTCAGGCGCGATTTGAAGCCCTCGAAGTTGGACATGAAGAACAACCGGTTTTTCCCGTTGAAGAGTTTCGGGACCCAAATGGGACCGCCTAGCGTGAAGCCGTATTGATTCTGGCGGTACGGCGATTTCGGCGGGTTAGTCCCAGAGAAATCGAACTGCTTGGCATCCAGCGCGTCGTTGCGAAGGAACTCATACGCCGTTCCATGAAAACTGTTGGTTCCCGGTTTGGTGCTGACGTTGACCTGCCCTACGTCGCGACCGAACTCAGCCGGGTAAATTCCGGTTTGAACTTTGAACTCCTGAAGTGCGTCAATTGACGGCAGCACAATGTACGCATTGAAGTTCACATCCGTGTTTTCCACCCCGTCCAGGGTGTAATTAACCCAGGTCTGCCGGGACCCGGAGAGCGACATCGTAAGCGCTCCCCGCGTGCCACCTTGACGAGACGACTCTATCGACGCAGCGGTAAACCCGTAGTTCACATTCGGCGCCAGCGATACCAGTTGGAAGAAGTCGCGCCCGTTCAGCGGTAGGTCGTTGATACGTTGCTCTTCGACAACCGTTCCGACCGACGCGCTGTCCGGACTCAGCGTGGTAGCCGCAGCGCTGACCTCGACTGTTTGCGACGCCTGTCCCACGGTAAGCGTGAAATCGACGCGCGCCGTCTGTTGGACCTGTAGTTCGATGTTGGTCTTGACCACCGGTTCGAAGCCAGGGGCTGTCACTTTAACCTGGTATCTCCCAGGGGGGAGCGAAGGGACGGTATAGATCCCGACGTCGTTGGTCGCGGTAGTCCGAGTCACGTTCGTATCGGCGTTGGTCACGTTCACGACCGCCCCCGCAGTGACGGCACCGCTCGGATCCTTCACCTCGCCGTTGATCTCACCGAAAGTCTGGCCGGAGCTTTGGACTGCGGCCAAGCCGCCAAACAGAATCCAGATCCCTAGCGACGTCGGAAGCGTCAAGGCGTACCGACCCCTTAATAACGGCGTCCACGAAGACGTTCGTTTAGTCATGGTTTCTCCCCTTATCGAGCGTAGAGAGTCTATTACTGACGAAGACGAAGAATCAAGAACCAATGGTGAGTCACGAGAATGAAACCCTGTAGGATACGTCTGTATATTATTGTTTCCTTGGGCCTGACCAACGCTGACCTCCCGAGAGTCTGATTCCTGGGTCGCCCTGGTTGTCGTGCGAAGCCCACCCTTCATTTCACGGTCCCAAGGGTGTATAATTCCCACCAACATGATATTCGGGCTCTGTGCCGCCCAGAGGCGCCGCCTTCCTTGGGCTCATTTAGAGGTGCTGGTATGACGAAGATCACCGATTCAGAGTTGGAGATGCAGGTCGATCGGGTTCTCCGCAGTGAAACTTTGCGAACATCTGACGCGTTGCGACGCCTTTTGAGATTCTTGGCTGATAAGCTTTTTTCCGGCGAAGCCGACCAACTCAAAGAGTACTCCGTGGCAATTGATGGGTTGGGAAAGCCTCCGAGCTACGACGCTCGGCAAGACTCCACGGTTAGAATTCAAATGGGTCGACTCCGTAGAAAGCTCGCCGAATATTATCAGACTGAAGGCAAGAATGACTCGCTGATCATCGAACTGCCCAGAGGCCGCTTTAAGCTCAGTTTCGAGGAGCGCCAGCAGTCCGAGAATGCGGCTCCCGCAAGTGCGCATGGAATGCCGGCTAGGTTTGCCAGATCGGTCGTGCTTCTGGCTTTGGCCTTGGCGGTGACCCTCGCCTTCGGAACTTACTTCGCGATTGGCTACTGGCAAATGGAGCAAAATACTGACATTTTTCGAGGAATGTGGACGAGCGAACTAAACCAGTTATGGCAGCCCTTCCTCGACGCCAAGCATCCCCTGATTCTATCGATCGTAAATCCGCCGTTTGCCGAGTTCAAGGGTTTCGGCGTGTTCCGAGATAGATCGCTGACGACCTGGGAGGACTTTGTCAAATCACCAGCCGTGGGAGCGATCCGAAAATCCCTTAAGAATCCGGACGTCGAGTTCAGCGCCTACTACACGCCAGGAGGCGAGGTGAATGCCTCCTTTCTGATCGGCAAGCTGCTGGGGGCGCGGGTGCCAACTCTGTCGCTTCTCAGGACACAAAAGCTTTCCTGGCAACAACTTGCCGATAATAATGTGCTTTACGTCGGGGCGCCGGCCTTTTTCGCGGACCAGTTAAATGGCATGCCGGCTGAACTCGAGCTGCTGAGTGTTGCCGGCGGGATCCGGAATCTTCGTCCCCGGCCGGGCGAACCGGCCGAGTTCATCGACAAAGTGACTAGCCCCGATCTCTCGGATGGTGGTGACGGCGAGTGTTATGCCCTGGTCACGCATGTGCCTGGACCTTTGGAGACCACCGACGTGGAGAGCTTCACCGCTGGCCGAACGGCTGTCCGGATGGCCGCCGTTCAATCCTTCACGGACAAGGCCTTTGCGCAAATGCTGGTCAGCAAGATGAAGAGCGCAGACGGGCAACTCTCACGGTACTATCAAGTCGTGCTGAGAGTGAAATTCAGAGAAGGGGTTCCTACGGAAACCACGTATGTCTTGCACCGCGAACTTCACGCTTCAGGCCACGGCAGCGCGCAGACCGAAGTTTCTACCACATCCCGGCCATAACGCTTTAACGGCCTCGCAAGTAACTCTAAAGAAACTACTTGATTGTGTATCCGTCGGGTGTAACACGGGTGACTCACTTACAGTTTGCGGGACGCCATTGACCACCGCATCCTTCCGTGTTCTTATTAGAGCCAGCCTTATCACTGACAGGAAAGACTGATAATCTATGACAATGGCACGGATGGCAGCACTGGGAACCGCGGTTCTTTTGCACGCGGTCGCTTTCGCGCAGTCTGCGGATTACGAATTTTTCAAGACGCAGGTACAACCGATTTTCTTGAAACATCGCCCGACCCACGGCCGTTGTGTGACGTGCCATGGGGGTGGCGGGGGCGGAGGCTTCGCCTTACAGCCGCTTTCGCCCGGAGCAACTACCTGGACCGAGGAACAAACGCAACGCAATTTCGTATCTGCGTCCGCCTTGGTATCTCCTGGAAAGCCGACGTCGAGTCAGCTTCTGATGCACCCGCTCTCACCGGATGCCGGCGGCGATTTGTTCCATTCAGGAGGCCACCAATTTTCGTCCCAGGACGACCCTGACTGGAAGGTCATGGCCGACTGGGTCCGCCAAAAGCCGCCGGTCGAATATACCAATCTGAAAATTCTGAAGTCGAGCGACAACCTCATGGACGTCATGCGCTCCTTCAACTTTGCCCTCCGCTCCGACTGCGCGTTCTGTCATACGGCTCCGGATTTTGCGAGCGATAAGCGGCCGATGAAGGCCATGGCGCGCCGGATGATTCAACTGACGGAAGGACTGAGCGCGAGTGTTGGGGCCGGAAACGTGACCTGTTACACTTGTCATCGTGGCGATCTGAGGCCGAAGACTGTTCATCCAAGATTTCCGGATCTGAAGCCCACATATTGACGTTAGGGAGGGTTGAAACCCGTTAAAGTTTTCCATTTAAGGAGCGTTAAACGTGATGAAACTATCTAATAGTTGTTTGACCCGTTGGATGTGCCTGTTACCGCTTCTGGTGACGCCGTTGGTAGCCAGTTCCGTCCGGATTTACATCACGGACGCCGCGGGCGACCGGGTTCAGGTGATCGATCCCGCCACGAACAAGGTCGTGGACGAAATCAAAGACATCGAGATTCCAAGCGGTGTCGATTTCTCTCACGATGGAAAGATCATCTATTTCAGTTGCGAGGGCGAGAAAACCCTGGATTTCGTGGATCGGGCCACCGGGAAGATCGTCGGCAAAGCGCCGCTGACCGGCCGCCCTAACAGCATTTCGACGAGTCCGAACGGAAAGCTGGTTTATGTCGCCATCGCGCAGGCTCCCGGCGCCGTGGATGTCGTCGATACGGCGACCATGAAACGAATCAAGTCCATCCCGATCAAAGGAGCCGTCCACTACGCCTACCTGACTCCGGATGGCAAGTATATTGCCGCCAGTTCGATCGGCGGGAAGGTCATCACGATCATCGACGTCTTTACGATGGAGCCGTTGTGGGACATTCACCCCAAAGGCGGCGTGCGTCCGGTCGCTTTTTCAAGGGGCCCGGACGGCAACACGGATCGGGTTTACGTACAGGAATCGGAGCTTCACGGATTTGAGGTGATGGACTTCAAGACGGGCCAATCATTGCAGACCGTCATGCTTCCGAACGAGCCCATTAACGTGGTGGGTTATCAGAGCACCGCCCCTTCGCACGGGATTTTCGTATCTCCGGATAACAAGAAGCTCTGGGTCAATAGTTCGGTGGCGGGTGCCGTATTCATTTACTCGCTCCCGGATCTCAAACTGCTGGGTCACACAGTGATCGGAGACGTTCCGGACTGGATGACTTTCACCCCCGACGGGAAGTTCGTGTATATCTCCAATGCGGGATCTAATTCCGTGTCCGCCGTCGACACGACGACGTACAAAGAGGTAGCGCGTATCCCGGTGGGTGAAACTCCCAAGCGTAGTGCTACGCTCCTAATCCCGTAGATTAACTTCACTGGGGGGCTGCGCCATGCGATGGACAACGGTGCTGAGAGCGGCCATCGGAATATTAGGCGCTGCCGCCGCGCTTTGGTCGCAGACTCCCCAGACCGTCGCGGTGCGTGCTGGCCGCATGTTCGAGCCGAAGTCGGGCCAGATGCTCGCGGACCGAGTGGTGCTCATCCAAGGCGAGCGCATTACGGCAGTCGGCCCCGCCGCCAGTGTGTCGATTCCGTCCGGAGCCAAGGTGATCGACCTGAGCCGGGCAACCGTATTACCTGGGTTGATTGACGGACACGTTCACCTCACGGATGCGGCCGGCGGCCTGCAACACCAGGTGTTGATAGCACTGTACAGCGCCACCCAAAGCCTGCGCGCCGGGTACACGACGCAGGTAGCCATGGGGTCGCACGGCGGCGGCTATGCCGACGTGGAGTTGAAAAGAGCGATCGACAGCGGCCTCGTCAATGGCCCACGCATATTGCCTGCCGGGCCACTGATCGAGATTACCAGTCCCGCGAATGCGGCTTATCCGTTAGAGTTCAAACCCTTCGAACCTTCCTTGATCGCCAACGGAGCCGAGGGAATGCGGGAAGCGGTGCGACAGTTGGCCCATTACGGCGCCGACCACGTCAAGATGATGGGTACCGGCCAGTTTTACTTCAAGCCGAACGGGGAAATGGTAAACCAAGCCCTTCCGAATCTGGAGGAACTGAAGGCGGCCGTGGATGAAGCACATCGACGCGGCATGTGGGTGGCCACGCACACGTATGGGGGCGACGGCCTGAAGTGGGCGATTGAAGCCGGCGTCGATAATATCCAGCACGCTTTGGCTGCCGACGACGCGGACATTAAAATGTTCGTGCAGAAAAATATGCCGGTTACTTCGACGATTCTGGATCAGCGCCAAGACGAGCCAGGAGATTTGAAGAGGTGGGCGCCCTACAGCCGCTGGCGGCTAATGGAGCAGACCTGGAAGAAAATGCTCGCCGCCGGTGTAAGGCTCGGGTTCGGGAGCGGCGCCGCTCCGCCGCCGGGCAGGATCTACAACGAGGCATGCAAGTGTTCGCATGGCGTGCAGGGCGAGATGTTTCCTGTCTTAGTCAGTTGGGGGGCGACGCCACTGTACACGCTGCGTATGGCCACGACCGTCAATGCGGAGATCATCCACATGCAGGACAGCCTGGGACGCTCGAAAAGGGCAAGTTCGCCGATCTCATCGCGGTCTCGGGAAACCCACTGCAGGACATCACGGAGATGCAACGGGTGAAATTTGTGATGAAGGGGGGCGTGGTGGAGCGGGACGACTTGACGGCTCAGAACAATGGAGTCTTGAGAAGTTCCAACTAACGGGGTGCCAGCACGGTCACGTTCACGTCGAGTGGAGTGGCCAGAACTCCATCATCCGCGTAAGCGCGCAGCCGATATTTGCCGGGCTCGCTAAACGTCACCTTCGTGGTTGCCTTCCCCTCCAACGGCTCGACCTTCGCGGCGGTTCCCGCCGGCGGGACCTTTACGACTGGCACTCTCATCGGATCGAAAGTTACCGGCGCGGGTCCACGATAGAGCACCCAAGTGACGCCCAGCCTCACTCCGGGGTCGAGCTTTACCACCATCTGGGTAAGAGGGTTTTCCACCACAGGGGCGACCGTGTCCCTTCCCGCGGCGCCTCCGCTGACGATCACGCCCCCGTCCGAGTCGCGAACTACGTTGCCCGAACCAGCCCGGCGCGGACGCGGCAACGGATGTCCGTCATCGGCAACCTGGACCGTCAAAGTCAGGGTTTCCGACAAAGTGACGGTTGTCTGCGAAGAGCCGACCATTTCGACGGACGGAGCCTGGTTAGGTTCCTCCGGCCAAGTCAGAATTCCTGGCCCGCCGCGGTTTTCCTGACAGACCAGATTACCAAGTTCCCAGATCGGCATCAGCGTTCCATACGCTTTTTCCGTTTTGTCCCGCGAGATAAGCGTCCATACCAGATCCTTCTTGCCCCAATCCTTCGCAACCTTTACCTTGAATATGAATTGCTGACGCCGCCGGTAAAAGTGGGTCGGCTGGCCCTGATCGGGGTTGCCTGGAGAAATGTTGTTATCCGGCCCGATCGGGATATCCATCTGCTCTTCATAGTTCCGGTTCATGTAACCGAAGACCATGTTGAAGCTGCCGTCCGTGTTCCGCTCCCATCCTTCATACACGGGAACAACATCCTGACCGGTCGCGTTCTGGGTCTGGGCGCTCAAGTTTGAGAGCATAGCGAACCCGAGCGCCCATCTGAAAAACATGTTCGCCATCGCTAGCGCTGGCTGGTCAAGACCGCTTTGCTCGCGTTTCGAGCCGCGACTTCCGCCTTGAACTCCTCGTCGCTCATGTAGTACCAATTCAGCCAGGCCCGCGCCATATCGTCGCTGGTGCGGTTTCCAAATCCAACCCAATTGCGCGGATCTGGATTCCACGGGTTTTTGGATGAATTGTCATGCCATGAAATGGTGTGCATAATCGTGCCGGCCGGGAAAAGCGGCGCGACATCTTCCGCGTAGTTGTAAACGATCTGCCACCCGAAGTTGTACCGGCTGACGCAATTGATCGTCTGCGTGGTCATGTTCGGATAAATCGCCTCGAGGCATTGCGCCTTTCCGCGATTGTGCAGATGGGGCATGTAGCTGGTCAGCCGCGCCGGCTGCTCCAGTTTGAAGTACGCATCCGACGGCACGTTATCCGCGCCCGCGGGGATGTCCAGATCGTCGTTCTTCGGCGTCAGCACCGTGTTCATCACGTGCTTGGGCACGTATCCCTTCGGGTAGAACACGAAGGCAACCTGGGTCTGGTCCACGATGGGCTTCCCGATGGCGTGGTAGTGCATGTTGAACGTGATTTTCGCGCCAGCCTTGATCAGTTTGCCGGAGCCCTCGGGATAAATGTCGCCGTTCTTGCCGACCGCGTATTCATTGAGTGTTCCGCCGCCACTCGACCCGTCGTCGTAAACCAGACTGGTGACCGCGTGGTGAACCACTTTGATGCCGCCGGGCGATGGCTTCGTTTCAACCGCCTTGAGATAACGATCTTCGGTCAGCCCCGAGTCGGTCGTAAAGTTTCCCCACCAATCCGAGTTCTCGGGTTTCACGGTGAAGGCGACCGGCATGGAGACGATCAGATCCGGCTTTCCGATGTGCCACGCATCGGCATCTTCGAATTTGCGGGCAGGCGGGAGATCAGCCGGATTTCCCTCCGGCGCTCCAGCGTCCACCCAGGCGGAAATCGTGGCGATTTCCTTGTCGGTCAGCGATGGGTCGTCCTTAAACTTGCGAATTCCAACGTTCTTGTCGATAAACCATGGCGGCATATCCCGCTGCGCAACTTTCTGCTTGATCGACTTGGCCCACGGCCGTGCGTCCTTATAGGTGAGCAGCGACATCGGCGCGATACTGTCGGTCCGATGGCAGTTTTGACAGGCCCGCTGGAAAATGGGAGCCACGTCCTTGTTGAACGTGACCTGAGTCGACTGCGCGAAGATCGCTGTGACAGACAACAGAAACGCGCCGGACCGTTGGATGTGCATTTTCGTACTCTCCTGCCCGCTTACCATTCTACTGAGTAATACTGCTTTTCTACTCAGCCTCAAAGGCCAGCAATACGTTCCCCGGCATACCGCCATTGCGCGGATACCCGGAATTGACAAAAACCATGCCCTTCACTACCACGGCCCCCGGCCCGTCGATCGACCCCCCATGCGCTTTCACGCCGTTGACGGTGGAAAATTCGCGCGCTGTATCGAAGTCCCACAGAATCTTGCCGGTCTCCGCCGAAAACGCCCGCATGTGACCGTCGATCGCGCCAGAGAAGATCACGCCCGGAATTCCCGTAACAGCACCAGGCTGCGCCGGGCTGCATCCCGTAGGAGCTCCGGACGGGCACGGCTTCGGCTCCGCATACCAGACCTTGCTACCATCAGCAACCCGTAACGCAGTGAGTCCGCCGCCCTTCATCGGATCGGCGGTGGTCGGACGCGAATCGAGCATATTGGTTCGGCGGATGCGGCCCAGATCGGAAACCGCGGCGTACACAAACTCGCCGTCGGTAGACATCCCCCACTGCACGCCACCGTTCGTTCCGCCATTACCAACGCGGGTCTGCCACACGATCTCGCCCTTCCTGTCCGGATCGAGCGCATACACGATTCCGGACTTCTGCCCCGCCAGCAGCAATTGCTTTCCGTCCGCCAAGGTCACCGGAATGGCCGGTGAGCCGAAATCGAAATCCGGGCCGCACTGGACCGCATCTCGTCCGCAGGAGCCGCTGAACGTATCGCCGGCTGTCATTTGCTTCGACCAGGCCACGCGGCCCGTCGCGAGATCCAGCGCCACGATGGCATCGCTCAGTTCGGTGGCGGGACGGGAGTAGTTATCGCCCGTAGCCACGTATAGAACGCCCCTCTTCTCATCGACAGTGGGCGCCGACCATACTCCCACCCCGGAAGGCCCCATCATCGAATCTCCGCGCGGATTCTTGCCGATCTCGTGGGGCGGATCCACCATCCAGGCTTTCCACACTTGTTTCCCATCCGCAATATTCAACGCCACTACGCTGCCGCGAAAGGTGCAGCAGGGATAGCCGGCGTCCGACGCGCGCGTCTCTTCCCAAGACGCGACCGGTACGTAAACGATCCCCTTATGCGCGGTGGGTGCTCCGGTCAGGCGCGTGGAATCGTGGTCCTCCACGCGGACTTTCCAGAGAAGTTTACCGGACTCGGCTTCGAGCGCGTAGAACCATCCGGTCATGTCTCCAAAGAGAAGCGCGCGCCTGCTTCCGCCTTCGAGCGGCGCGGCAGTGATTGCGGATCGCACCGGCCCGTTCGCCTGGAAAACCCATTCGAGGCATCCACTCTCCGCCCGCATGGCGTGCACCACGCCGCCCGCGCTGCCGACGAAGACGTGCCCGTCAAGAACGGTTGGCGCGGCGAACGCCGTGACATCCCCGTCGAATCCAACCGCCCACTTGAGTTTGAGCTTGCGCACCCCATCGATACTGAGGCCCGCGAGATCGCCCGATTGAAAGCGCGCGCTGGAGGCCCCGGGGCTCCACCCGTTCCAGCCTATTGGATCGGCAGACAGCTTCACGGTTCGGTCGCTGCAGTATGCGCTCGCGGGCGGTCCTGGAATCTCCGCTTTTGTCCCGAGGTAGGAAGCCACGGCGATTCGGTCATCGCGATTGATCGTGAATGCGATAGCCATCATCGCGCCCGAATCGAGTGCGCGTACGATCCGCGAAGCAGGCATCTTTTGCAGCGCCTCGCGAGGCGGAACGCGATCGTTCACCTGATCATGGCAGCCCGAGCATCGTTTCTTGTAAACCTCTTCGCCGGAAGGCGCGCCGGTCAATACCCACGGCGTCAGGACCGCAAGAAGCAGGAGTGCAGTCTTCATCGGGTGACGGTGACGACCATAT
>JBEKBK010000180.1:0-14821 GCA_050015435.1 Bryobacteraceae bacterium | reverse complement strand
GGCGGCTTCATGATGGTGGATCATTTCCACGGCACCGACGACTGGGAGCATTTCATGGCCGGCATGCGCATGGTGTTGCCCGACCGGCCCGTCGAGGATCTCAAAGATGAAGACGAGATCTATCACGTTTTGTACGACATCAACGAAAAATTTCAGATCCCCGGCGAGCAATACGTAAACACCGGCCGAAGTTACGAGAAGGACGGCTACGTGCCCAAGTGGCGTGCCATCCGCGACGACCACGGGCGAATCATGGTGGCGATTTGCCACAACATGCATCTCGGTGACGCCTGGGAGTGGGCGGATAGTCCCGAGTACCCCGAGAAGTTTTCCGGACTTGCTTTTCGCATCGTACTCAACTACATTACATACGCTATGCACCATTAGATGAGCCGCGCGCGTCTCCTCTTACAGTCCACGAGCAGCCCACAAGTCGATGTTCGAGTTCTTTTTTAAGTATCCGCGTTCGGTGTATGCACGCGGCCAATTCGCCCTCTTAGGGGCGTGGCCGAAGTGGATGCTCGTACTGTTTATCGTGGCTGCAGCCGCTGGTCTGGCTTGGCTGATCCGCTCCCGCCTGGCGCAGGCCGCGCCGGTCATGCGCAGTTGGCGAGCCTGGGTAGTTTGGGGCTTGCAGACGCTCCTGGCCGCGTTCGTACTGGTGCTGCTTTGGCAGCCGGCGATCACCGTCGCCGAGTTGAAGCCGCAACAAAACATCATCGCCGTGCTGGTGGACAACTCCCGCAGCATGGCCATATCCGAGGACGGTTCTACCCGCGAAACCCAAGCCGTCAACGCGCTTCAGAACGGCTTACTGGACAGCCTCAACCGCTCCTTTCAAACGCGTCTTTATCGTGTCAGCGACGTGCCCGCGCGTATCGACAGCCTCAAGGACCTGCAACCCAACGCGCCCTCCACCCGCATCGGCGACAGCCTCAAGCAGTTGAGTGAGGAGACTTCCGACCTGCCCATCGGCGCAGTGGTGCTGCTCAGCGACGGCGACGATAACGCCAGGGGCATTAGTGCGGACGCCATTAGCGCGCTTCGCGCCCGCCACATTCCGGTTCACACCGTGGGCTTCGGACGCGAGCGCGCCGTACACGACGTGGAACTGGATGACGCCGTGGTTGCGCCCCGCGCCTTGGCTGACTCCCGCCTCGCCGCCAAGATCACCTTCCACCAACGCGGATACGCCGGCTCCAAGGTCACGCTGACTGTACGCGACACATCGAAAAGCGACAGTGCCGCCCAAGGCAAGATCCTGGCTTCACGCACGGTCACCCTGGGCGCGGACGGCAACCTCCAGACCGAGACTCTGATGTTCGATATCGGTGGCGCCGGCGCGCGAACGCTTCAAATTGCTGCCGCTCCGCTCACCGGCGAGGAGAACACCGCCAACAATACCTTGACCCGCGTGGTGAATGTCGGCTCAGAACCGCGCCGCATCCTGTATATAGAGGGTGAACCGCGTTGGGAGTACAAGTTTATCCGCCAGGCGGAACAGGACGACCGCATGGTGCAGATCGTCTCTATGGATCGCACCAGCGAAAACAAGATCTATCGTCAGGGGATCGCGGATCCCAAAGAGTTGGCCGACGGCTTTCCTTCCCGCGCGGAGGACCTGTTCGGCTACCAGGGATTGATGATCGGTTCAATCGAAGCCGGCTATTTCAGCAAAAACCAGCAGGAATTAATCCACGAATTCGTGGATCGCCGCGGCGGCGGACTGCTGATGCTCGGCGGCCAGTTCGCGCTGGCGGATGGCGCCTGGAACACTTCAGCGCTTAACGATCTGCTGCCGACGACGCTCCCAACCCAGACCGGCACGTTTCATCGCGAGGCCGATCCGAAGAACGGCACCACTCATACCACGGTCGAGCTAGCGCCCGCCGGCATGGATAGCATTATTACCCGGCTCGTTGACGATTCCGCCGCGAACGTCGCCAAATGGAAGACGCTGCCCTACCTGATGGATTATGAAGATCCGGGCACTCCCAAGCCGGGCGCAGCCGTTCTCGTCGACATGATTACGCCCGAAGGCCGAAAGTTGCCTTTGCTGATTACGGAGAATTTCGGCCGTGGCCGCACCGCGATCATGGCCACCGGAGGCAGTTGGCGTTGGCAGATGAGTTTACCGCTGGGCGACACTGCTCACGATTTGTTCTGGCAGCAGCTCCTGCGGTGGGTGGTTTCGGATACACCGGGCCACGTGGCAGCTTCCGTCCCCGCGCAGATGCTGCTCGATAACGGCGCCGTGATCATCACCGCCGATGTTCGCGATCAACAGTATAATCCCGCTCCCGATGCAAAGGTGGAGGCTCATATCCTGGGACCGAGCGGCATCAGCGCGCTGGTTGAGATGGCGCCGGTGCCGGATAGTCCCGGCCAGTTCCAAGCCGCGTGGTCCGCTTCCAAGACTGGCGCATACTTAACCGAGGTTACGGCGCAGCGCCATGATCCCACCACGCGCACGGTCAAGGAATTGGGCCGCGACGTGTTGACCTTTCAGCGCATGGACGGCGTAGCGGAGAATTTCCACACGGAACAGAATCGCGAACTGCTCGAACACCTGGCTTCGCAGACCGGTGGACAATATTGGAAACCCGCCGACCTCGGCAAGCTCGCGGGCAGCATTCCCTATTCTGAGGCCGGCGTCACCGTGCGGGAGACTAAGGACCTGTGGGGCTTGCCGCTGGTCTTCGTGGTCTTGATACTCCTACGTTTTTCAGAGTGGTGGCTGCGGCGGAGGTGGGGGATCGTTTGAAAAGGCGGCTCGCGACGACCGCTCGCAGTCAGCGTTTTGGCGCATCCATATAGGTTCTTAGAATAGCGTTGATCCGCGTCTGGTACCCCTTTTGCCGACGCAGCCAGATCAGCAGATCCGCATCCGGCCGCGTCGTAATGGTTTGCTTGGGTTTGCGGCAGAACGACTTTGGCCTTTTTCCAAAAACTGGCGTCCGTCGGACGCGCCTCGGGAATTTTCTCGATGGCGTTCCGGATCTCCCGATCGCTCAACGAACGAAGGCGTTTCCAGTCCGTCAGGGTCTTAGCCGGCTTTCTAGAGGATGCTTTACCAGTAGGCTTCTCGTTCATGCTGTTCTGCCCTCCATGCGGAAATAATCCCGCGTTCGGTCTCGGACACATCAGTGTAGATCACAGTAATTTCAAGATCGTTTGCGATCCCGATGGCGTAGACTCGAATCTCGCCGTAGTCAAAGCGACCATCCAACTTCTCAAGCGTCGGGCCGTCGAAAATCCCAATCGCATCCTCGAACGCGATGCCATGCCGCGCAAGGTTACGCCGGTTCTTTCTTCGATCCCAGGCGTAGTTCATCGGTCCATATTTACATTATGTATTTACGCGCAGGCGCAAGGCGTGATTTCGCCGGTTGCCGCTGCTGTGTTTTTCCGAATGGCTACTGCGGGACCTCTCCGACGACATAGCCCTGGAGCCAGCCGAGCAGCGGATCGAATCCTTCGGGCGCGGAGGATCTAGCGGACAAGCTCTTTGAGTTCTCCTAGACTGTGGCGAAGGTTTTTGGAACTAAACGTCTAAAAGCTGGACATTACGCGGCATCCGGGCTACAATGTGGCTCAGAGGATGCCCATGCCTGACAATTCCGTCGTTCGCGCCCGCATTGATGAACGCACAAAGAGGGAAGCGGCTGCGGCGCTGAAGAAGATCGGACTCACCGTGTCCGACGCCTTTCGCTTGCTGCTAGTGCGCGTCGCGGCGGAAAAGGCCCTGCCCTTTGAGCCGCTCAATCCCAACGCTGAAACTGTCGCGGCGATGAAAGCCGCGCGCCGGGGCGAGTTAGTGAACGTCGGCAAGCCGGACAAACTGCTGCGAAGTCTGAATGCGGGAGGTTAAGTACACTATCCGCTTTCAGCGTGACTACAGGCGAGAAAAATCCGGCCGGTACAGCAAGAGACTAGACGCCCTGCTAATGGACGTCGTCAACCTGCTCGCGGCCGACACGCCACTGGCGCGCCGGAATTTTGATCACCCACTATCCGGCGGATGGAACGATCACCGCGACTGCCACATCAGGCCCGATCTCGTTCTCATCTACCGCAAGCCCGATGACGACAGCCTCGAACTCGTGCGCCTTGGCTCACATAGCGAGCTTGGGCCGTGAAAACGGCGGGACCGGTTATGTTCTGGCCAGGATCTCGCCGATATTTGAGTGATTGTTCGGCTGCCAGGCAAAGTTCGTCTATAATCGGAGTTCTCGCAGCCCCACGGGGCGGGTAGCTCGTCAATGCTGCAGCGCTTTCTCGATCCTTCCGTCCTCGCCGGCATCTCCGGCCTCGATCTGGTCGCCAAGACCGTGGTCGATGGCTTCGTGGCCGGTCTGCACCGCTCTCCCGACTTCGGTTTCAGCCAGGACTTCGCCGAATATCGAGCCTATAATCCCGGCGACGATCTTCGCCACGTCGATTGGAACGTCTACGCGCGAACCGAGCGGGCGTTTCTGAAGCGCTTTCACGGCGAAACCAATAGCTGGTTGACGATATTGCTCGACGCCAGCAACTCGATGCAGTATGGTTCGCATGGCGTCAACAAAATGGATTACGCCCGCTACCTCGCGGCGTCGCTGTTCTATCTGGCTCTTCACGGCCAACGCGATGCCGCCGGGCTGCTGACCTTCGACGACGAGATCCGCAACTATATCCGCCCCTCAACCCGCCAGGGCCAGTTGCATCGTTTGTTGGCCGGACTGGAACAGGCCGAAGCGCGCGCCCGCACCGATTTCGAAAAGCCCATGCGCTACGCCCAGGAGTTCCTGAAGCGCCGCGGAATGGTGCTGATCGTCTCCGACTTCTGGGATTCGCCCGAGAGCATTATCCGCACCATCCAGCCACTGCGGTTCCGCGGCAACGAGGTGGTCTTGTTCCACGTCCTTGATCCTAAGGACGTGCGTCCCGAATTGAAGGGCCCGGCCATCCTGGTGGACATGGAGAGCAACGAAAAGCTCGAGGTCACCCCCGATTACGCCAAGAAGGAATATCGCGAGAAGATCGACGCGCATCTTACCGATCTGCGCGATCGTACCCAGGCCGCGGGCATGGGCTACTGCTTGCTCATGACTGACCGTCCGCTCGATGCCGCCTTGCGCGAATACCTGACCTTGCGCGGAGGCCGCAATTAAATGGGATTTTTCGCTCCCTGGTTCCTGGCCGGCCTGGCGGGGCTCGCGCTTCCGCTTTATCTCCATTTGTTGAAGCGGCAAACCACCACGCCCAAGCCGGTCAGCTCCTTGATGTTTTTCGAGTCGCGCACGCAAAGCTCCACCCGTCATAGCCGGCTTCGCTATTTCCTGCTGCTGTCGCTGCGTTTGCTGGTGCTCCTGTTCTTGATTCTCGCCTTCGCTAATCCCTTCATCAACCGCAATGCAGCCACACTTGCCAGCAACCGGCTGGTGCTGCTGGTGATCGACAACTCCTTCAGCATGCGTGCTGGAACCCGCTTGTCCGATGCCAAGGACGCGGCTATGAGCGTGCTGTCCGGGAAGGGCGCTGCGCGTGCCCAGGTGGCGGCGTTTGGCTCGCAACTGCGGCTGATGACGCAACCCATCGAGGACCAATCGGCGCTGCGCGCCGCGGTGCAAGCCATTCAGCCCGGCGACGGCCACGGTAACTTCGGCGAACTGGCGCGCGCCATCCGCGCCATGGCCGAATCGGTCCATACTCCCATCGAGCTTCATCTGTTCAGCGACATGCAACGCGGCGACATGGCCGCCACCTTCTCCGACCTGGCGCTGCCCGACAACGTCAAGGTGGTGACGCATGCCGTGGTCACCAAGGCCCAACCCAACTGGACGGTTGAATCGGTGGATGCTCCCGGACAAGTTTGGGGAAAGGACGCCAAGCCGGTGCACGTACAAGCCGTGATTGCCGGCTACGGCACTCCCGCCGCACAACGCGTTGTGTCGCTGGTCGTGAACGGCAAGACCACCGCGACCAAGACCGTCACGGTTCCCGCCAACGGACGGGCCACCGTCGATTTCCCGTCGCTCGTAGTGCCCTACGGTTTCAGCCGCTGTGAGGTGAAGATCGATGCCGCCGATGGATTCCCGGCCGATGACCTCCGCCGCTTTGCGGTCGAACGTTCCGATCCGCAAAAAGCGTTGCTGATCCACAACTATGGCGACAACCGTTCGCCGCTCTACCTCGGCGCGGCGCTCTCAGCGGCCGCGCAATCGGCCTTTACGCTCGAATCGATCAACGTCAACGAGGCTGCAGACCGCAAGCCGTCCAACTATGCTTTCATCGTTCTCTCCGATGTCAACACGGTGCCGTCGCTTTTGGAGAATTCACTAGCCCAATACGTGCGAACCGGCGGAAGTCTCCTCATCGCGGCCGGCACGTCCGCCGGCGCCCGCTCACAAATTCCCATTTTCGGAGCGCGCATCATTGAAACCCGCGACTATAGCCGCGTTCCCGATCGTTATATGGCGGTCGGCTCGAGTGACTCTTCCTATCCTGCGGTGGCCAAGGCAGGCGGCTGGCCGGGCGTGAAGTTTTTCTACGCTCTCGATGTCGATCCGGGCGACGCTCGTGTGATCGTACGCTTAGGCGACCAGACGCCGCTCCTGCTCGAAAAACGCATCGGCGAGGGCCGCGTAGTGCTGCTTACCTCCGGGCTCGACAACCTCACCAACGATTTTCCCTTGCAACCCGCCTTCGTCCCGTTCATTGAGCAGACCGCGCGCTATCTTGCGGGCAGCGAACGCCAGGGCGGCGCCCGCACCGTAGACGCCTACCTCGAGCTCCGCAATGCCAAGGAACAAGCCCAAGGCGTGGAGGTCACCGACCCCGAGGGGAAGCGCCCCCTCACCCTCGGCGAGGCCGCCTCAGCTCAGTCGTTCCAGCTCACCGAGGCCGGCTATTACCAGCTCCGCCTTGCCAACGGCCGCCAGGACGAAGTCGGCGTCAACCCCGACCCCAAGGAATCGAACCTCGACGTTATCTCCGACGATGTCTTAGCGCTCTGGCAGGGCAAAGGCGGCGGCCAATCTTCACAAGAAGCGTCGGGCCCGGGCCCTCCTAGCAAGGCGCCCCAGACTCTGTGGTGGTACGTGATGCTGCTATTGCTCGCCTGCGCCGTTGCCGAATCGGTCCTGGCCAGCCGCTACCTCGGCACCCAGCGGGAGGAATCGTAAGCTCTGGTTGAACCGTCGAGTGGCTTGCCAAGCTGCGAAAATTGGCAGTGGGAGCGTGAATGAATTCTAAAGAGGCCTCGATTTTTGATCTGAGCCCGTCCGAAAAGCTTCAGTTGGTGGAAGACCTCTGGGACGATCTCGCGGCTACGCCGGAAGCTGTGCCGGTTCATGACTGGCAAAAGCAGGAACTGGCTCGCAGAAAAGCGAATCTCTTGAGAAACCCGGCATCCGCGTCGACCTGGGAAGCCGTGATGCGCAGGGTTCGCGGCCGCGATGGCCGCTGAATTAATCCTGGCGCCCGAAGCCGAACAGGACGTCACAGAAGCCTACGTCTGGTACGAAGGGCGCAGAGCGGGACTCGGGGAAGAGTTCTTGAGTTCGTTGGATGCATGCATGGCAAGTATCAGCCGCCGACCGGAGATGTACCGAGCGGTGCACGACGGTTACCGGCGCTCCCTGATTCGTCGCTTTCCGTATGCTGTCTTCTACGAGCATACCGAGAGTAGGGTCACGATCTACGCCGTTTTTCATACCGCTCGCGACCCGGACAAATGGCGTCAACGCCTTCCGTGATCGGAGTGTCTCGGCCTCAAAGTAAGGTTAAGACGGCTGACAGTACTTCGGGCCTCACCATCAACACAAACCGTACCGCATGGTTTCTGATGGGGCGGTCGCAAAGTGGGACACTGAAAATAAAGGGCAAAGGATGATAGACCGCATGAGCGGTTTATAGGAGGCAGCCACTTTTGAGAACTTCCCATGGCGTAGAGATAATTGAAGGGCTGTCACCGACCGCTTTCGTCATCCGCTGCGTCTATTGTGAAGGGTACGGAACTTTGGGCCCAAACGTTGCGTTTCCCAGATGCCCGCTATGCATGGGAGACACCGAGGTCGGCGTCATAGTCGACGGCTCGGCACCGTTAAGAGCGTGCATTCGCTGCCACAATACAGGGCACCTGGGACCGCCTGCGCGCTATACCGCTTTCCCTCCTTGCGATACGTGCCAGGGACTCGGATGTCGTCCGCACGCGGGAACGCTTAAAGCGATGTCAGCATCTCAGCTCAGGTTGAGCATTCGGCCCGTTCCCCCCGGCCAGATCGCCGACCACGGCGAGGCAGATGGGCCGCGATTTGCGACCATCAAAGAAGTCGAGAAAAGCATGGCAACGATCGAAATATTCATCAGCCACAGTAGCTCTGACGAGGAACTCGCGAAACGGTTGATAACTCTAATCCAGTCTGCTTTGTTGATACCGAGCGAGCTGATTCGATGCACCAGTGTCGATGGATTCCGGTTACCCGCCGGGACCTCGACAGACGAGGCGTTGAGGCGGGAGATCCATGAGTCCCGTGCGTTCATCGCTATCATCACTCCATCCTCGATCACATCAATTTACGTACTGTTTGAGCTGGGGGCCCGTTGGGGTGCTCAGAAGCCATTGATTCCGTTGCTCGGGAACGGAGCATCTGCTACCGTTCTGCGCGGTCCACTGGCGTCTCTAAACGCCCTCAGTTGCGATAATCCCGCCCAATTGCATCAGTTCGTTGATGATTTGGCAGCTCTGCTTAAGCGGAAGGCGGAGCCGGCTGCTGCCTACAGCAAGTGCGTTGATGAAGTCGCGCGGACCAGCAAGGCGGATACCATGGCACATCGTTTGCCTCGCGGATCGCAGCCATTCTGCCCGGATCCACGGGAGTATTCTAAGTGAAGACGCCAACAAGATGATTGTGCAGTCCAAAGATTTCGATCGGCAAGTGCAGGAAACCGCGATGGAGTTCCCTGGCGAGGTTATCGGGATTCGGTATTCCATTAGTCACGACTGGAATGGTGACTCGGCGATCTTCTTCCGCGTCCTCCTCTCAGATAGCGCAAGCCGGCCAGAAGCTCTAGCGGACGTTACGGGACGCGTCGCTGGCAAACTGTTCAATAATCTCCAACACGGTGAGTCCAGTTACACGCCGTACTTTTACTTTCGCAGCAAGAGTGAGCAGGATAGGCTGACCGATCCGGAATGGCAATTGCTGACGACCTCCTGACGCTGGCAGGCCACCTTTCCGTACCGGCTGCTACGGACCCGGAGCGGGCATGGCTTCGCCGTTCGATATCGACCGCCTACTACGCCCTGTTTCAACGGCTTGTTCAAAGCGCTGCCCAGCGGTGGACGGGCACGGCGGCCTCGCGGCTTGGGTTGGAGCGGACGTTCAAGCATGACCAAATGAAGGAGGTTTCCCGAGCGGTTTCGACCGGTTCCTGGAGGGGGTGGAGCACGCCTCAACTCCCGGTGCCCCTGGAGCTACGGGAGATAGCCAAATCGTTTATCGGCCTGCAGGAGGCCCGCCATCAGGCCGACTACAGCAACGAGAAGAGTTGGACTCAGACTGAAGTGGCTGCAAAACTGAGCGACGCTCGCACCGCATTTCAGAACTGGAAGAAAATTGATGGGAGTCCGGCGGCCGATCGGACTTGCGCCGAGTCCGCCTTTATATCCCGTAAGAGCCGTGCGGCTCTCCGGGCTGATCGTCACCTTTGCCGGTTAGGCGTACTGGCAGTTCAACTAGCCCGGTCCGTTTCCCTTCGAACTGCACTTCGTAGGTCCGATCGTCGCCCATCGGCTCGAATCGTAATCGGAACCCAGTTCACGAATGATCGAAAGTGTTTCGGCCGGTGAACCAGCTAGGCGTGCGGATGCCCGCGGGCTTACGCGCCAGGCCTTCGGTCCAGAAATCGAAAGCCCGCTTAGTCAGCATGCGTTCTTCATCGGCATCCTGGTGAAGCTTAGCGCTCATGGCGGGAATGAGGAAGGGCGCCGGAACTCCGTATCGATCGAGCATTTTCAAGATGCCGGGCACGCCCACGCGCGGGCCATACTCGCCGCGCGAAAGCGGCTGAGGCGAGAACTGCGTGGAATTCAAGGGGCAGAAGGTCCGCGTCATATCGAAAGAAAGCGCCACAGCGACGCGAGCGCCACTGCCGCCGCGGCAAGGGAAAACACTAGCCAGCGCAAGTTCATGGAAGCGGCGCCTCCCGGAGCCCCTCCGTGGCCTCGCGCAGCTTCCCGGCGACGATGAATAGCGACTCCGAGAGATATCCACGCGCCTCGTCCGCAAATTGCCTCAGGGCCGGCGCTTCCGATTGGACTGCACCGCCACTCTTCAAACGCCGGTAGACCGCGTTGATCCCTTCTCCCACCGGCCGCTGCTTCTGATAATAGGCGGAACTCCAATCGCCATTCGAATACCAGTACAAGCGCTCGTCGCGGGCCACTTCGGGAGAGACCTGAGCGGACATTCTCACGGTATTGACCCGATCCAGAGCCGCCACTGCCGCGGAGCGATCTCCTTTATCGGCGGCCTCTGAAGCCGCGCTTAGGGCAGCCGCCATCGTCGCGTAGCCGGAAGTGCGGAGATTGGAATTTTGTCCGTACAACCATGGCAACAGGTTTTTTCGGGTCCGCATCAGCCAGCGGTTGAGCGGCCTGGCCTGCGCGGCAGACGTGATTCCCGACTGCGCTTTCTCGACGCGATCGGACTGCGTCTGAAATTCCTGTAGAGCGACGCGAGCGTCGTCGAACGAGACTCCCGTGGTCTTTGCCGCATCGGCAGTCAGCGCCTGGCCAACCCAGGACGCGACCGCGCTGAACTGAATCGGAACGTTCAAAGTTCGATCCATCCGGAGCGTGCTCAGCGCGCCGAGACGGAGATGGACGGGCAGATTCTTGTAATCGTCAGGATGAAAGACGTCAAGCTGGGTGTGATAGTACTGCGTGAACGGATTCGGCTGATTTCCGGCCTGAGACTCCCCGAATACGGAATTCCAATGCAGGATGCTCGCTGCGCCGCCGCCGACAATACCGAAGTTCCAAGCGTCGGTGGTGTTCCCGATACGCGGCTGCGCCGTGATCCGATCCGATAGGAGCAGGTCCGCGAGAATGCGCTGCTGCTGGGGAACCAGATCGGGCGTTGTCTCCAGATTGCCCTTGTTCGCCGTCCACCCCGCCAAGTCGATATTGAAATCGTACACCAGCCTGCGGGTGATTTCCGGATGGGCCTTCACGAAGGCGTCGGAGCCGGCCAGCCAATCCTGCTCGGAGGCTTCCACGCCAGCCTCCTCGCCGCCCGTGGCAAGAAACATCAGGCTTCGGCGCGGCTTGCCCGCCCCGCTGAGCGCGCGCGCCAGTTCCAGCATGGTTGCCACGCCCGAGCAATTGTCTTGCGCGGCCACCCACCAACGGTCGTAATGGGCGGAGACGATCACCCATTCATCGGGGAATTCACTGCCCGCGATCGTGCCGATCACATTTTGTGAGAGGCCATCCCCACTGTCGATCCGATTTTCCAGCGCAATCTCTACCAAACCTGCTTTCGACTGCTGCTGAAGCGATTTCGCGTCCGCTTTGGAGATCGAAACCATGGGGATCTGTTCGTGATACCACATGCTGTCCTGCTTAATGGCGTCATCCGGAGCTTGCGGGAAGTCGTACATGAGGATTGCCGCCGCGCCTTGATGCGCCGCCTCGAGAATCTGGTAAACGGGCCACGGCTGGCCACGCCGAACTAGAACGGCTTTACCGCGCACGTTTCCGGCTCGCGTGTAGTCGGGAGCGTATCCTTCTCCCGCATCCGCCAGTTGCACGCGCAACGTATGGCCGGAGTTCTCGTTTCCACGCGCGTACGCCACGCCATCGCGGGTTCCCCAGGTTCCTCCGGCAGCGTGAAGGCTGATGGCGCGGATAGATTTTCCTCCGGCAGTCAAGCTGACTTCTCCGTAGTCGTAACGCCGGACCGGATAGGTTTCCTGGCGAACCGTGAGGCCGATCTTCTTCATCTCCTGCGAAATCGTGTCAGCAAGCGCCTTTTCCTCCGGGCTGCCGGCCACTGCCGTCCCCGCCCCGGCTCCGGAGCGGGTCTTGATGACGCCTTCCGACAAACGTTGTAGGTCTGCGATAACCCGAGCGGTATCCAATCGGCTTAGGACACTTTGCTCCGCTTCGGTAAGTTCTCCAAAAGCCATGACCGGCGAGAGAACGACGCAGACCAGTAGAACCGCCGGAAACGTCCTCGAATCCATCGTGTACATAGAGACTTATCGCCCTCGTCCTAATCGCGTTGTAAGAACGGCAGTTTACATGGCTACTACAGGGTTGTCAATTCCAGGCAGATAATGTTTTTGTATCCGGCCCATTCAAACATCGCGCTTGACAAGAGATACGAGTTGAGTCATCATTGCTGACATTATCACGAGTATGTAACGTTGAGCGAAAGTCTCGGGGCGTAGAAACTCAGAAGCGCAAAGGGTGCGGCGCGAACGCCGAACGGGTCAGGAACTGTTTCGCGCCGCGCTCCGTTTTGCGCGTGTTCCTTGGTAGTGTAAAGTGCTGGAGGCATGAATGTTGAACATTTCGCGGCTCGTGAGAGCCGGCGTGCTGACCGTATGGATCATGACGGTCTCGGCGCAGCAGAACCCAGCGAGTTCCGAGTGGCGCACCTACGGAAGCGACAAGGCTTTCACCCGCTACTCCGCGCTCGATCAGATCAATCGTGAAAACGTCAAGAATCTGCAAGTGGTCTGGACCCGTCAGGCGGTCGATCCTCTGATCAAAGACAAGTTCCCAGACTTAAGCCCATCCAATTATTTCCGCGGAACACCCATCATGATCGACGGTGTGCTGTACGCGCCGAACGCTGTGGGATTGATCGAGGCGTTCGATGCGGCGACCGGAAAGACTAAATGGGTTCAGCAGCCCGTCGAGCCGACCTTGAAGGAAGCGGCCGGACAAAGTACACGCGGCGTAGCGTATTGGCGCAAGGCGGCCGAGGAGCGCATCATCGCCGTGCGCGGCGAGTACCTCTACGCGATCAATGCTAAGACCGGCGCTCCGATGCGCGACTTTGGCGAAAACGGAAGAATTTCGCTGAACCGGCACACCAAGGATGACGCGCCCTACTTCGGATGGCCGGGGCCATTCGTGGTGAATGACACGATCGTCATCGGCGGCAACGGTGGCGGTAAAGTCAGCGGTGGATATGGCGACGGTGGATACGATCCCCGGGCCGAGCCGGAAAATATTCGAGGCTACGACATCCACACCGGCAAGCTTATGTGGACCTTCCACATCTTGCCGCAAAAGGGCGAACCGGGATATGACACGTGGGGCAAGGGCTCGGCGGAATATACCGGCAATATGGCGGCCTGGGGTTCAATGACCGCCGATGAACAGCTCGGCTATGTCTACATACCGCTGAGTGCCCCGACCTCGTCTCACTTTGGCGGCCACCGGCCGGGTAAGAATCTCTATTCCGACAGTCTGCTAACCCTGAACGCCAAGACTGGCAAATTGGTGTGGTACTTCCAGTTGATTCATCACGATCTCTGGGAATACGATTCTGCCACACCCCCTGTTTTGGGCGATATCACAGTTGACGGAAAGAAGATCAAAGCGGTCATAGCGTCCAACAAGAACGGATTCCTGTACGTATTTGACCGGGCGAACGGCAAGCCGGTGTGGCCGATTGAAGAACGGCCGGTGCCCAAATCCACCGTACCCGGCGAAGAGGCTTATCCCACCCAGCCTTTCCCCACGAAGCCGCCGCCTTACGACCGGCAGGGTGTCAGCGAAAGCGACCTGATCGACTACACTCCGGAATTGCACAAACGAGCGATGGAGATTGCGAGCCACTACATCATGGGGCCTCTCTATACGCCGCCTTCGGTTCGAAGCGAAGACCCCGACGGAATGAAGGGCACTTTGGTTGCGCCTGGCGGATGGGGTGCCGGCAATTGGAACACGAGTGCGTTTGACCCGGAAACCGGTATGTATTATGCGGTTTCCATGACGCAGATGGGAAGCTACGGCGTCATCAAGAATCCGGATTCGGAGAGCCCAATGCTCTTCGGAAGCGGTCCTTTGCCGGGCGCTCCGCGTCAACCGCGGGGAAATCAGCCTCAACCGGCGGGCCCCCTTACCATCGACGGGTTACCGATCATAAAGGGGCCGTATGGACGGGTTACGGCGATCGACCTTAATCACGGCACCATTGCGTGGATGGCGCCCAACGGCGACGGCCCGCGGGATCATCCGCTGATCAAGGATCTCCATTTGCCGCCATTGGGTAACCAGGGACGTCCCGCGCCGCTGTTGACCAAGACGCTCTTATTCCTGGGCGACGCGAGCGATGCCGTGATGGGGCAGGCTGGCATTCCCGGACCGGCGAAGTTCCGGGCGTACGACAAAGCGACGGGGAAAGTAATTTCCTTCATAGATCTACCGGTGGGTACGACCGGCGGGCCGATGACGTATATATCGGGCGGCAAGCAATATATTGTCGTGCCGGTCGGCGGGAAGAGTTATGGCGGAGGTTGGATCGCATTGGGGCTGCCGTAGATGGTCGTTTCCACGGCGCGCAGTCTAGGAATCTCCTTGGCGCTATTTGTGGCCAGCGCCGCGCTTTCTTACGGGTTTTATTCCGATGAACAGGCCAAGCACGGGGAAGCGATTTATCGGGCAAAATGCGCGGCCTGCCATGGACCGAATCAGGAAGGTGGAGATGAGGCTCCGCCTTTGAGAGACGATGCATTCTGGTCGGAATGGGATCAACAAACGGCGCGATCGCTCTACTCGAGGGTGATCAGCACGATGCCGCCGGATGGTCCGGGT
>JBEKBK010000179.1:0-14840 GCA_050015435.1 Bryobacteraceae bacterium | reverse complement strand
TGCGGTCACGTTGATCAACAAAGGAGCTGCGGCGTCTGAGTTGACCGTCCGCGTTCCTGGGAAACGGGCTTCGGTCATCCGGCTCCATGGCCCGGCGATCGATGCGAAGACGGGCATTACATTGGGCGGAGCAGAAGTCGCACCTGCCGGCACCTGGAAGGCAACGAAATCAGAAGTTCCACCAGTGCGGAATGGACAGCTCAAAATCTCGCTGCCCGCCTACAGCGGAGCGATCGCACAATTCACTTGAGAGCACAAACGCCGGCCTTTTGTGCAGCATTCAAACTGGGACGGCTTTGGTCAGATTGTCCGCAGAGACGGACTTCGACGGGGCTGGCCAGAAATCGTCAAAGTGGCTTTTGAGGAGATAACGCTGGTTTGTCGCGGTAGAGACGGCCAGACGGAAACAACGTTCGAGTTTGATATGTATCGGCTTTACACCATCGCTCATTCGAAGACAGGATGATTGGCGCGCGCTGGCCAGAGCCTTAATGCACGATAATTCGGTTGGCGCCGTCGAGTCTGCCTCGGTCTTTAGAGCGCAGCACAACTTCTATCTTGTGCGGCTTCTGCTCGCCGGATCTAGGCAGGTAGAAACCGGCGACATAGTCGGATCGAATTTCGTTCGCAAGCGACTTGAGCACGAATGGCAGACTAGGACCCCCGCCGCCTTCGGTGAAGCCCGCGAGAATCTTTCCCCCGGTCGAGGGTGCCAGCTTCAAGAAGTCGGATATAGAACTGGCAATCGGATAACGCGTCAATCGAACTTCTTTGTCCGCCATAGGAAGTTCGCCGATCATCACGGGAAAAAGAGCGGTTCCCGACTGGTTCGCAAGACGGGTCGCGGCAACTACTTGGTCCACGTCGTTCGCCGAGGTGGACTGACCGTCAGAGAAAATGACGAGCATACGAACGACATTGACGCCAGTGGTAGCGGCGTCGTGAACCGTTTCCGCAATCGAGCCAAACAGCGCGGTATTGCCTGGAGGGGTCGATCTCACCTGATCCATGGCCTTCCTAAGGGCCTCGGGATCGCGAGTGGGACCGGAGAAGCGAACCAGTGAGTCGCTGAACCCGTAGATGGCAATGGAAACATTTGGAAACTCATCCAGAAGTTTTTCGCTGAATACGTGTGGATTCAGGGCTCCGATCCGAACCACGCTGGCGCTGCAATCGAAGAGCAGCGATATCTCGACAGGAACCGAATCCGTGTCGAATCTTCCGCCCTCGAACACCGCAATTTTCTGTGCCACTCCGTCTTCGCGGAGTTCGATGTCTTCGGGGCGAAGATCCTGGATTAGGACGCCCCTCTTGGGATGAAAACGGAAACGGACCAACGCCAGGTTTGTCCCGACTTGAAACGTCGCCTGTGCGCAGAGCACGCCCGCAGCGAAGGCGAAGCTAAAGACCGCGACGATGAATGCACGATGCATTCTTCCTTCCTGAGTCCATATTAGCCAGAATTCTCCACTTGGGCTTTTCCGGCCATGTAGCTTTGAGCGGTTCGCGCGACAAAAAGCACGTCACATTCCGATTCGGCTCTCGCACACCCCAAACACGCAAGCCGGGGACTCGGCATCGGAGCGTCGCAAGCGCGTTCAGGACCCAGCTCTTCAAACTGAGCACTACACGGTTTTGATAATCTAACATGCTGTTAGGTCCGGAGAATTTAATGATCCGTGAACATTGGTCGAAATCAGCGTGGATTTTGCTATGCCTTGCGCCGGGGATGTGTTTTGGGCAGGTCGCCAATCCCTTCGCGGGTAATGCCCAGGCAGCCGAAGACGGCAAGAAATTGTTTAGCCTGTCGTGCGCCTCCTGCCACGGTCGGGACGGCGCGGGCGCACAAGGACAGGCGGAGGGGATGCGTCCCGCGGACCTGACCCGCGGCGTTTTCAAGGCCGGAAAGCGGGACGAGGACCTGTTCCGCGTCATATCGGACGGCGTCAAAGGAACCGAGATGCCCTCCTTCGTATCGCTCGGAACCGATCAGATCTGGCGTTTGGTGGTGTTTGTGCGTACGTTGTCCGTCGTCACGCCCGTGCTCAACGGCGATCCGGCCGCCGGTGAAACGCTGTTCTGGGGAAAAGGCAATTGTGGCAGTTGCCACGCCATTGGCTCGCGCGGCGCAAAACTTGGACCGGATTTGAGCCGCGGCCGGCGCCTGAACGTCGAAGCCCTGAAGAAAGCGATTGTGGATCCGAACAGCAACATCACTCCGGGGTATGAAATCATCACGGTGGTAACTCGCGACAATAAGAAAATCTCGGGGCTCGAACGCTGGCTCGACAACTTCTCAGCGCGTCTGGTCGATGAAGCTGGAAACGAGCATAGCTATCTGCGGGACGAAGTGATCTCCATCCAGCGCGAAATGCGCTCGACTATGCCGGACAATTACGGCAAGGCTTTCAGTGAAGCGGAAATTAATAACCTGGTCGCCTATATAGTGAAGGCGCGAAGCGAGGCGAATTCCCAATGAAGAGAATCGGATGGATGTTGGTGGCGGTCGCTCTGGTCGCGGGAGCTCAGGTGACTTCGGAAACCTTGACGAAGGCGCAGCAGGATCCCAACTCATGGCTGTCCTATGGCAAGAATTACTTCGGATGGCGTTACAGCCCGTTGACTCAAATTAACGCCGCCAACGTGGCGCAACTCGCTCCCGCCTGGATTCTGCCAACCGGCGTGACCGGGAACAACGAGACCACGCCGCTGGTTCTCGGCGACATGATGTACGTCACTGGCCCGTCGAACAACGCCTGGGCAATCGATTTGTTAACCGGCAAGAAGGTCTGGAGCTATTCCGAATACGTTCCCTCCGGCTTGGGGCTGTGCTGCGGCCCTGTCAATCGGGGGTTCGCAACGCTCGGCGATCGGCTGTTCAAAGTGAACCTTCAGTCGACGCTGGTGGCGATCGAGGCGAAGAGTGGGAAGGTCATGTGGGAGACCACCATCGACGATTACAAGAAGGGCTATACGAATACGGCCGCGCCCCTCGTCGTCAAGGACATGGTGGTGGTTGGCACGGCCGGCGCAGAGTGGGGGATTCGCGGCTACATCGACGCTTATGACGCCGCGACCGGGAAGCGGCGCTGGCGCTTCTACACCGTTCCCACCGCGGGCGAACCAGGAATCGAAACCTGGGGCGGCAATTCATATAAGACCGGCGGCGGTTCGACCTGGATCACCGGCACCTACGATCCCGAGTTGAATTTGATCTATTGGGGCGTTGGCAACCCTGGTCCGGATATGGACGGCGATGTGCGGCCCGGCGACAATCTCTACACCTGCGCCGTGGTCGCGATCGATGCCGATACGGGGAAGCTGAAATGGTATTTCCAAATGACGCCGCACGACGTCCACGACTGGGACGCGGTGGCCGACCCTGTGCTGGTGGAGGCGACGGTCAACGGCAAGAAGATCAAAGCGCTGGCGCAGGCGAATCGCAACGGATTCTATTATCTGCTGGATCGCGCCACAGGGAAATTCATTACCGCGAAGGCGTACACGAAGGTGAACTGGGCCGATGGAATTGGAGCGGACGGACGCCCCAACCTGATTGCCAATCGGGAGCCGACCCCGGAAGGTAATATGGTCTGCCCTGGAATCGGCGGCGGCCATAACTGGACCGCCACGGCCTACAGCCCGCAGACCGGCTTGTACTATTTCGGTTCAACCGACGGCTGCCAGCTCTTCAACGTCGAGAAGCAGGAGTACGTCGAGGGGCAGCAGTATCAGGCCGGCGATGCCGTCGGCGTGCCGAACGACCCGAGCAGCGGCTCGGTCAACGCTGTGGATCCCGCTACAGGAGCGGTCAAGTGGAAGCACGAACTGGTGAGCAATCCTTCGGGGTTACTCGCCACCGCTGGCGGCCTGATTTTCACTGGCGATTCGCAAGGCTACATGATGGCACTCGACGCCCGCACCGGAAAAGTGCTCTGGCATTTCCTGACCGGTGCGGCCATCCGGGCGCCTGCCATCAGCTACACGTTCCGCGGAAAACAGTACATCGCGGTCGCCGCAGGCCCGAACATACTGGCATTCAAGCTGCCTTGATAACCCAATTCCCGTCTTAATCTGTGTTTATCAGTGTTTATCTGTGGCAGGCTAAGTAGCTTACCAACTCAGTTGGAGCAGTGATAGACCCTGCCTCGGGAGACGGATCTCGAGCTTGGTTTGCGTACCAGCGTCCAGCCAGCGCGGCGATTCGAATTCCTGCAACTGGCCGGCGGCTTCGAGCGCCGCGTATTGTTCCGGTGACGGTTGCTGCGGAGATCCCATTTTCTTCCAGACGGTCCAGGCGTTGCTGTGCGTATCGTCGATGCGATAGTGGCGCAGCATGACGCGCTTCGCGGTAGCCGGAATGCCTGCGATCTGAATCTGCACTCGGGCGTCGGGGCCTGGTACGTCGTCGTCGTGATAATTCCAGACGAGAATCGAGAGCTCGCGATCCGAGCGGACCGCCAGGGCGTCGACATCTGAATTGCCGCGAACGCCGTCGGCTTGAATGGCGGTCAACGGCACGCGGCCGCTGCTTTCAGCCGTCACGCGATTGCCACGCATCAGGCCAGCCATGCGGAACAGATTGAGCACCGGCTTGTCGACGCCGTTCGTCGCCAGCGTACGGAATCCGTCAAAGTAAGGTTGGTCTTCGAATTCAAAAGCCCAGGTCAGCATGCCCGCGATGTTAGTCTTCTCGCGATCCGCCAGTTCGAACATGTTTTTCATCATGACGGCTTCGTAGGAGGCGTAGAGCGGTCCGTTGCGATAGGCATTTTGCGGATATACGCGGGCTGAACACGCCGCGCACCCCTCCGGGTCGGACTCGCTGATCACGATTGGCAGGCTGCGGAATTTCGGGAAAGAACTGACGATCTGAAATCCCTGCGCGGCATCGGCCGTGTTTTTCGAGATGCCCATGCGGACGTGGCCATCGACGACCGACGGTTGCCCCTTGGCGTGGTAAGTGATGAAATCGAGCGGAGCGCCCACCGCGCCGGTAGCTGCGTTCTTACCAGCGGAGCAGTGTTCGAGAAACTGCCGGAGGAAAGCGGCGGCACGCGGGTTGTTCGGCCCAGTAGTGGCGGGCCCGCCGACTTTCGCCGTGGGAAGAGCGCGCTTCACGGCGTCAGCGGTAAAGTCATACAGTTTGTCGTACTCTTCAGGGGTGCTGTGCCAATACCCGATGTCGGGCTCATTCCAGACTTCCCAATACCAGGACTCGACTTCGGCGCGCTCGTACTTCGCCACCGTGTGTTTCACCCACTGGTTCACCAGTTCGGACCACTTTGCGTAATCTTTCGGAGGATAAGCCCAGCCGAGATAATACTGGTTGAAATTGTCGCCTGGTTTCCAGTCCGGCTCGTAAGGGTCCGGGTGCGAGGACAACGCCCGCGGCATGAATCCGATTTCGACAAACGGCTTGGCGCCGGCCTGGAGATACGTGTCCATGATCCGGTCGGTGATGGTCCAGTCGTACAAAGGCTTGCCGGAGGCGTCTTCGGTGTAGGCGTTGGTCGAGCCGAACTTGAAGCCCGGCGTCCCGTCTCCCGTCGCCAGCATGAAGTGGGTGCGGATGTAGACCGGCGCGCTACCCAGGTTGGCGAGTTCGCCGATCAGCTTACGGCCGTTCTTCGCGTAGGTGAAATTGGGTTCGTCGTAGCCGAAATATCCGAAGATTGGTTTGTACGGGCCGACGGTTTCCGCAGCGTTGACGCGAATCGTTACACTATCCTGTGCGAAACCGCTGGCCGCAGCCAGTAGAAGAACAAGGTAGCGTGTCGCGGGCGTCATCGCACGTATCGTACACCAGATCGCGTCGTGGGGTCTAGAATGAACAAGTGACTCGATCGCGTCTGCTAACTAGGCCTCGCACTGCGATTCGCACAATGCGGTGCTCGGCGATCCGAATCTTGATCGATTCACGGCGCACCGAGGATTACGCTCCGCAGTGGCTGCCCGTATCGCCAGCATTCGGTTGGAACATGGAGGAACTCATCAATGGCTGAACCCAGCAACGACTTGAACTTCAGGGAGGCAATGGGCGCTTTCGAATTGAAGCTGAGTAGCGATCTCGCGCAAACATTCAACGATATAGCAAAGATTGCGATGCAGGCCTCCGCGGAATTCTCCGACGACACTAATAATATGAAGGTACTTCAAAAAATTCAGAAAGCGCATTCCGTCGTGACGCTGATTATGGACGATGCCAACCGGGGGCTGAACAAGGCCACCACCTCCGCTCTGAGCTTCGGAGTTATGAGTGGGTTAGCTGCGAGCGAAGACGAACCCCCATCCACCCGCTGAAGCACACTTCCCCGGGTCACTTGTCGATCCTTAGAACGCCCGTCGTGATCCTGTTCTCGTATCATGAACAAGTGACCCGATCGCATCTGCTGCTGATCTTCGCGCTGGCTTTAATCCCCGCAATTCACGCGCAGCAAGGGCCGATCGTGCTCTCAAACGACCGGCTGGAACTCACCATTGGAGCGACTGGCGGCAGATTCTCGAAACTCATCCTGCGCGATGGAGAACCGTTGAGTCCACTGGCTGCCCTTGGACACTTTCTTGCGCTCGATGGATTCGGCGCGCCGTCCGAACAGGAGCAGGCTCTGGGCATGCCGTTTCACGGAGAAGCTTCCCGGCAGCCGGTCAGAATCATCGCGACGCACGATTCCGGACCCGTGCACCTGGTCACTATGCAGAGTACGCTGCCGCTGGCGCAGGAAACGCTGACGCGAACCGTTGAGGCTGCCGACGGAGAGACCGTCATCTATGTAACGAGCCGGTTGGAAAGCGGACTAACCGTGGATCGCCCGGTCTCGTGGGCCGAGCACGCCACGATTGGTCCTCCATTCATGGAAGCGGGAAAAGTAGTGGTGGATATGCCGGCGATCAATTGCCGCGTTCGCCCGTACAAGCCCGGACCAATTCCCGGGCGCCTTGTTTACGACCACGATTTTAAATGGCCCATGGCGCCGACGAATGACGGCGGGCTAGCTGACTTGCGCGTCATTCCGACCGATCATCACTGGTTGGATCTGGCGAGTTGCCAGATGGACCCGAGCCGTAGACTCGCATACGTCACCGCGCTACATCTTGAAAAGCATCTCGTATACGGTTACGTGTTTCGGCGCGAAGACTACCCCTGGCTGATGAGCTGGATGAATTACACCGGTGACGATCGAGCGGCGCGCGGAATGGAGTTCTCATCCCAGCCGTTCGACATCTCGCATCGCGAAACGGTTGCCATGAGCCCGCTGTTCGGTGCTCCGACGTTCCGCTGGCTCCCGGCGAAAACCACGATGGAAACCCGTTTTCTAATGTTTTATACAAAGGTGCCGGACGACTTTACCAAGATAGACGATGTCATACTCGATAGCGGCCGATTGGCGATTCTGGACCATTCCGGAAAGCGCGTCGTCCTTGCGGCTTCGAAGGGGCTTTGAGAACTGGAGGGAATATGTACCGCATCGCAACTCTGATGTTCATTGCCGCCGGGATTTGTACCGCGCAAGAGGGCACCAGAGTCTATATCGCTCACTGCCAGCAGTGTCACGATCAGAACAGCGATGCACATGCGCCACTTCAGGAAGCGCTGGCAACCCGGCCGTGGGAACAAATCCTCAAGGCATTGGAAACCGGCAGCATGCGGGCGCAGGGCGCGCAGCTCACCCCGGAAGAGCGCCGTGCGGTAGCGCGTTATTTGGGAAAGGCCGGACCGGCCGTTCTTCCAACGATGACCGGACGTTGCGCCGCCGGCGTCAAACCCAAGTCCAGCACTTCGTCCTGGAACGGATGGAGCACCGACGAACGCAATACCCGATTTCAATCTGCCAAAGCCGCAGGTCTAACAGCGGAACAAGTTCCGTCGCTCAGGCTCAAGTGGGCTTTCGGATTCCCCGATACGATCACCGCGTATGGGCAACCCACGGTTGTTGACGGCAAGGTTTATAGCGGCAGTAATGACGGGACGGTGTATGCGTTAGACGCGCAGACCGGGTGCCTCTATTGGATGTATCAGGCGAAGGCGATGGTTCGCGATGCCGTGGTCATCGGTCCTGGAGCCCGTGCGTATTTCGGAGATCTCGAGTCCAACTTCTACGCCCTGGATGCGAACACCGGCAGACTCGTTTGGCAGAAGAAGCTGGATGACCAGGCCTTCACCCGCATTACCGGCACGGCGAAACTTTATGACGGGCGCTTGTACGTTCCGATCGCGTCCCAGGAAGAGAACGCCGGAGCCAATCCTTATTACGGGTGCTGCACCTTCCGCGGCAATCTGGTCGCGCTCAAAGCCAGCGACGGATCGGAGATTTGGAGAACCTTCACGTCACCCAAGGCCGGGCCTACCTGGAAAAGCGCGTCAGGCGTTCAATACTACGGACCATCCGGCGCGACGATATGGTCTTCGCCCACCCTCGATCTGAAACGCAAACTTCTCTACGTCGCCACCGGCAACGGGTACTCCGGTCCGGACATCAAGACCGCCGACGCGATCGTCGCGATGGACATGGACACCGGCGCGATCCGCTGGACGCAGCAAGCCTCTCCGGATATGTTCAATTGGGATTGCGGCGGTCAAGGAGCGCAAGGCCCGCAGAAGGGCAACTGCCCTGAAAATGCAGGCACCGACGTGGATTTCGGCGCCTCGCCCATTCTTGTCGATTTGGACAGCGGCCGTCAGATGCTTCTCGCGGGTCAGAAGTCGGCGGTCGTGTGGGGTTTCGATCCGGACCAGAAGGGCAAAGTCGTGTGGCAAACCCGCATTGGCATCGGGGGTCCGGGCGGCGGCATTCAGTGGGGAATCGCGTACAGTCCGCTCGATAAGCTCGTCTTCGCGCCGCTTGCCGATACGGTCCGTGGCGACGCCGGCTCAGGTGGTGGCCTGTTTGCTTTGGATGCCAGGACAGGAGAACTGGTGTGGCACACCCCACCGCCGAAACCATCCTGCGCGGGTCAGCGCGGTTGCTCCGGCGCCCAAAGGTCGCCGCCGACCGTGATCCCGGGCGTGATTTTCTCGCCATCTATGGACGGACACGTTCGCGCGTTTCAAGTGAAGACGGGCGAGGTCATTTGGGATTTCGACGCGGTCCGCGACTACACCACGGTAAACGGGATTCCGGCGCGCGGCGGATCGTTCAGCGCCACGGGTCCGACCATCGTGGATGGAATTTTGTACGTAAACTCCGGCTACTCGAGCATGCCCGGAAACGTGCTGCTCGCGTTCAGCATGAAATGAATGTTGAGATCCCTCACGATCGCGCTGCTTGGAACGCTTTTCATTTGCGCCCTGCCCGCCGCCCGAACTCTCGATTTCTACACAATTGATGTCGAGGGCGGCAAGTCAGTCCTCATTGTTTCGCCATCGGGAGAGTCGATGTTATTCGATGCGGGCTGGCCGCAATCGGCCAATCGCGAGGCGTCGGTAGACCGGATCGTCGAGACGGTGAAGGCGGCCGGCCTGAAACAGATCGATTACTTAGTGATTTCGCACTTCGACGTCGACCATCTGGGCGATGTGCCGCAACTGGTATCGAAGATCCCCGTTCGTCACATTTATGATCACGGAGAATTTCAACCCGCACCGGGCGCCGACCCTGCGCCGCAGCGCTTCAAATCCTACGACGAGGTTCGTCAAAGGATTGGCCACACCGTCGTCAAGCCCGGCGACAAGATTCCGATAAAAGGCGTAAGTGTCGAGGTGATCGCCGCCGGCGGCAAGTTCATCGAGAAACCGCTTAAGGGACCGGGCGCGGGCGCGCCCAACCCCCTTTGCGCGACGAATCCACAAGCCACGGTGATTGAGCGCGACGTGGAAGATAACCAATCCATCGGTCTTCTGTTCACGCTCGGTAAATTTCGAATGCTCGATCTGGCCGACTTGGAGGCGCATCATAATCACGAGCTGGTTTGCCCCAATAATCTGATCGGAACGGTGGACGTGTATCACGTGAACGTGCACGGCCAGCTCAAAGGGATAGCCCCGGAACTGATCGGCGCCGTGCGGCCCAGAATCGCGATCATGGGCAATGGCGCAAGGAAAGGCGGCGATCCGCCCAGTTGGCCTATATTGCGCGCCACCCCGGGGCTGGAGGATATCTGGCAGGATCACTATTCGGCCGCTGGGACGAAGGACACCAATCCGCCCGACGACTTCATCGCCAATCTCGAGCCCAACGATGGCGGGCGGCTGATCAAGCTCTCAGTGGAACCGAACGGGACCTTTACGGTCACGAATACCCGGAACGGGTTCAGCAAGACTTACCAACCGAAATCGTAACTAGACCATTTCTTGATTTTGCGTAGACCAGTTTCGTACGGCTTGTAACAGTGCTTTCAACGGAGTGCGCTTCCTGAAACGTTCTACGTTATCCCCGAAACTGGTCTACTTTTTGTGCGCCTGAATATAATCGAGCGCGAAGGTCTTCAGCGGCTGGCTGCTCAGTCCGAGTTGCGCGGCTTCGTCTAACGCCCGATCATTATCCCAGTTGTCGACCAGCACGCGCTTGATCAGCCACATTGCCGCAGCGCGGTTTCCGCTGGCGCAATGAATGAACGCGGGCACGTTGCCTGGATCAGTGATGGTCTTCATAAAGCGATCGGCCACCGCGGGATCCGGAGAACTTGCATTGAACGGGATGTGTACAAAGTTGATACCGGCAGCCTTGGCCGCGGCCGCTTCCGCGTCGATGTCGGCTCCCTTTTCCGTCTCCAGCCTCAGGTTGATGATGGATGCGAAACCCATCTTCTTGATCCCAGCAACCGATGACGGCGTGATCGCGCCGGCACAGGCGACCGTCGTTTCCACTTGAGCGAAGTTGGTGATTCCCTCCACCGTTGACTTCTTGACCTCGGATTGAGCGGCTACAACGGAAATTCCCATCGTGACGATGGCAGCAAACAAGAGTACTCGTTTCATAGTTGCCTCCAAATCATGCGAAGTTAGGTGCTCACGAGCGTGTATCCCCGCTCCTGGGCGCGATTGACGGTAACGATTCCCGCCGGGACCATCCGGGCGTTGCTGCCCACCAGGTTGGCGATCAACTCCTGAAAGACTTCATCGACCTTCCCGCCGAGTGCCGCAACAATACCTGAGGCATAACCGCGAGTGGAAATCGAGCACACGGCCAGGTGCACGTTTTCTTTAAACACCGTGTCTACAGTTACGCCACGGTTCGTCAGGATGTCGCCGAAGCCTGGGGTGTTATAAATATTGATCTTCGGCGCGATTCTGGTTTTCGGATCTTCAACCCGGGCTCGCTCCGCCAAAGGCCTACCCCACTTCGCCCAGATCGCATCGTTATAAGCGAACTGGGTGGTGCGATGGCGCGCCACGATCACGACGGCCAGCTCGCCGCTTTCCAGGGCGTATTCGGACTTGTTCACGCGGACATAGTTGTTGGCGAAGAAGAGCGCATCTCCGAAACCTTCGGGAGTGGTCGTATCGAACACCACTCGATGCTTGCCCGGCAGTTGGTCCAGCCAATCGTCCTTTTCATGACGCGCCGGCTCATAGCGCGCGTTGGAAGTTGATTTCTCCTGGGCCATGGCAGCGCCGGCCATTGCGGCGAACGAAGCGATTCCGGTGTTCAGACGGGTGAGAAATGAACGCCTTTCCAGGGATGCCGAAGATTGTTGACTCATGTACACCTCGTTTTCGAATCTGGGAAAACTAGCAATAGCGTAGCACGCGACGGGAGTGGCGGTTGGCGGGGTTTATCGGGAGCTATTCAGCTGAGAGCTCTGAGGCGGCAAGCCAGCGGGGCTGCCTCGGGGGCTGGTACACAGGCGGCGCATACCGGAGTTGCCCGGAACGAGATCAGCGCCGAACCGGACGGCTGACCACCATTCAGCCAGATGCCATCAGTCACAACTGCAAAAAGAGCTAAAAGCTGCTAATCTGAAGCGACGTGTATACCAGACTGAATCTTGTAAACATGTCTAGCTCTGCTGGTCGAGGCTTTCATAGTGACTTATTTGGCACGACCCAATGGTTAATGTACGATTAAAGATGGTGCCCCGGGTCGCTTGAGGCCGGGCGCTTGAGAAGCAAGGAGAAAAATGACGATGGAATTGGCGAAAGCGCCGTTGCTTTTCACCCTGGTGTCGGTGGCGGCCTGGGCCCAGGTCAATGCGGGCCAACAGAAGCCCGAAGCCAGCCTGCCCTTCACCATGACCACGGTGACCACCTTTGAACTGCCCTGGCGGCTGGCCTTCCTGCCCGATGGCCGCATGCTCATCACCGAAAAGGTCGGGCCCGTTTGGCTCGTGTCCCAGCAGGGACAGAAGATCCCGGTGGGCAATACGCCCCCAGTCTATTGGCAGGGCCAGAACGGCATGCTGGGCGTCTTCGTCTCGCCTCATTACGCCACCGACCAGAGTATTTATCTCACCTATGCCGAGCCGGGTGATTATGGCGGCGGCCTGGCGCTGGCCCGCGCCAAACTGAACGCCGCCGCCGACTCGGCCAGACTGACAAACTTCGAAGTGCTCTGGCGCCAAATGCCCAAGGGCAAGGGCGGCCAGGAAGGCGCGCAGGTGGCCTTCTCGCCGGACGGCCAGTATCTGTTCCTCGCGGTTGGCGATCGCCAGCGGATGACCCCCGCCCAGGATCCAGATCAGCCCGTAGGTAAGATCCTGCGCCTAACGCTCGACGGCAAACCCGCCCCTGGCAATCCCAATTTCGGCAAAACTGGCGCTGCCACCATTCCCCTAATCGATCCGCCTAGAGACACCGAAGCCGCGAAGACCGCGAAGGTGGTGAGCACCTATACCTTTCCCGGCCCCAACGAGACCCCGGCTGAAACCTGGGCCACTGGCGTCCGCACGCCCTATGGCTTGGCGTTTTCGCCCACCGGCGAATTGTGGGAAGTCGAGCATGGCCCGCGCGGCGGCGACGAGCTGAACCTGATCGAGAAGGGCAAGAATTATGGCTGGCCGCTCGTCTCCTTTGGTCAGAACTATAACGGCGTGCCGATTCCTAAGCCTGACATGCGGCCCGACCTGGCGATGGCGGTGATCTATTGGGTACCAGTGATCGCGCCAGGCAATCTGATGTTCTACCACGGCAGCCAGACCTTCCCGCAATGGAACGGCAACGGCTTCGTGAGCGGCCTGGCGACCCAGTCCCTCACCCGCATCGTCTTTGACGGTCATGGCGGCGCCAAAGCCGCCGAGCGCTGGGATGTGGGTCACCGCATCCGCGATGTGGAACAAGGCCCCGATGGTTCGCTGTGGATGCTGGAAGACGCCAATCCCGGCGCCCTGATCCATGTGACACCCAAGTGATCACTTCGCCTTAGGTGAATAAGCAAAAAGGGCCGGAGCGATTCGGCCCTCTTTGCTTTGCCGGTTGCCGCTTCGCAGACTTCATACGAGTGCACAGTCCCACTAGGGGAGATTGACCGGCTTGGCTCATTCTCCGAGAACCGCATCTCACGGGACCAATGCTCCCAGTTATCGAACTGTGCAACGGCATAGTGCGAGAATATGACCATTGTGACCATCACGCGCAGGCAGGTATCAGATCAGGTTGTATTTCTTGTCTCCGGCCGCATGGACGCCGAGAATGCACCTCAGTTCGAACAGCAGTGTAGAGCCTGCATTGCCGAAGGACTTACTGGTCTAGTCGTCGACCTGGGCGAGCTGACGTACGTCAGCAGCATGGGGCTCCGGAGTTTTGTCTCTTTAGGCAAGGCTTTGCAGGACAAAGGCGGAGCACTCCGGATCTGCCGCCTCAGCGGTTTAGTCAAACAGGTCTTCGAAATCACGGGCCTCTTGGGTAGCTTCCCGGTTTACGAATCGGTCGACGCCGCGATCATAGGAGGCTAAGGGGAGAGCGTGCCTAGCGCCACTCGATCTTTGACGATGGCGGCGAACACCGCATCCCTGCACGCCGCCATGGAGTTCGTCCGGATGGGAGCACTGGAGGCGAGCCTGCCGGAGGCTCGCATCGGCGAGTTGGATCTCCTGATTGAGGAGATCTTTATGAACGTCTGCTGCCATGCTTATCCGGACGGCAGGCAGGGGGTTGTGACGTTTACCTACTCAGTTCCCGCGCCGGGTGAGTTGCGCGTAGAGGTAGCCGACCAGGGGGCGGAGTTCAATCCACTGACGGCTCCGCCGCCGGACTTAACTTTGAATTTGGAAAACCGGCCAATCGGAGGCTTGGGCATCTTTCTGGTGAAGGCGCTTGCTCCGTCCGTAGCATACTGCCGGGATCGCGATTGGAACCGTCTATCCTTCGGCATCTCGGCGGGCTCCTGATGGCAATCCGATGTGGATAGACGAAGCGCTGCGGGTAGCCATGGCGTTGCTGCCGGTGCTGATGTTTCTGGCCGCGTTGCGTGTGCTGGACAGTTATAAACTGGTGTCGCTGCGGACGGTCGGTACAGCACTCGCGGCGGGCGCGGTGGCAGCCGCCATTTGTTACGGAATCAATACAGTTATTTTTCGACAACTCCATGCAAACCCTGACCAGTACATCCATTTTGGGGCGCCTGTCGTGGAGGAACTGGCCAAGGGGGCTTTCTGGGTTTTTCTGATTGCGACGGCGCGGGTGGCCTTCATGGTCGACTCGGCCATCTGTGGATTCGCCATAGGCGCTGGGTTCGCGCTGGTCGAAAACATTTCTTACCTGCAAGCGCTCAAGGGGCGAGGCTTCGGCGTGTGGTTAATGCGCGGTTTCGGCACGGCCGTAATGCACGGGGGTGTAGCCGCGATTGGGGCGTTTATTTGTGTGTATCTATCCGAGAGCCGGCAGTGGCGCGGCGTACGTCAGTTCGTGCCGGGGCTGGTGGTGGCCATGCTGCTGCATTCCTTATTCAACCAAGGCGTACTAT
>JBEKBK010000178.1:0-14852 GCA_050015435.1 Bryobacteraceae bacterium | reverse complement strand
CAAGGTGGCGCTGCATGCGGCAATGACTCGCTCGACTTCCTCGGGTTGCAGATACCGCGGCAGTGACGAAAGGCGCCAGTGTGCGAGCGCCGGAATGCATGCGTCGAGGCCCGCTGCGCACTTCCCATCCGCGATGAGATGACGCAGGAACGCTCGCACGGCGGTGGTGCACTGTTTCCCCGTTGCCCAACCGCTACGCTTGGCATGTATCTTGAACAAACTGCCGGAGGCTCCGAGCCTCGAACTTGCTCGTGTCATCCCCTACGGTCCTCAGCAACGCACGGAGATGATGGTTGTAGTTGTAAAGCGTCGCGTCACATGTTCCCCGGTGCCTGCGCATCCAGTCCCGGAACAGCACCAAGACATGCGGGTCTTCGACGGTTTCCTGGATAGACGGGATCGGCAGTAACGCAGCGCGGCGCAGATTGCCGATAAACAAACGAGCACCGTTCTGCAGATCCCGCCGGTGAGTGTGTCCGAAGCCTTTGCAGCGGCATCGACGGAGGTGGCGGGCAAACTCGTCTAAAGCCAGATCATCGAAAGCTTGGGGCCTTATGCCCTTTCGGTTCGCCCAATAGAGTAGGTGTTCTGCGGCTCGGATATGTCGCCGGGCCGTGATCTGGGCAAACCCTGACTGCCGAAGGTCTTCTGTGAAAACATCGAGCAGCTGGCCGTCTTGGCCGCCGCGTAGTTGCAGGATGCGAAATGGGGATTTAAAGAACTCTGTCATCATGACGTCCTCCTCAGGACGCCACGATTATGCAAAGTCCTTGCGCCCGGCGGCAGCCGTCAAACCCTTGAAGGCAAGCTCCGTTTCCATCCCCTCCTCGCCGGTCTCAGCATAAAACTGGACTCCGCATTAAAGGCGCCGTTCACGGATTTCTGATCACGTATGAGATGGCACGCCTCAACCCAAAGCCGAATCGTTTCGCTATCGCCAAGGCGCACTTCGAGCGGGCGCGTGAATTATCGTAGGTCACCAGGCGGGGCCGTTCGTCAGTGGCCTGAGCACATGCAGTTGAACTTGGTGATGCAACGCCGCGTACGCTGGCTGCTCAGCCGGACGGATAAGTTGTGTCCGCAATGAGGATCTTTACGCGGTGCGCTTGCGGCCGGCCAAACCCAGGAGCAACAGAATTGCGCCGGCGATCGCCATCGTGAATGGCTCGACCGCCTTTTCAACACCGGCCGTTCGGGGAAGCACGCTGAAAACTTGATTCGCAAAGCACGAGACCGAGTTCAGCAGGACACATCCGAAGAGGAGAGTAAGAGTTCGTTTCATAGCGTTTTCTCTGGCAAAGACAGAATACGGCGTCAGGCTGAATGCGCCAATGAATCACGCGTTGGAGTTTGGTAGTAGGACCGGATCGAACTGTACCGGACCTGAGTTCTGGTACTTCTAGGGAACCGCGCAAAACGGAGTGTGGCGCGCCGCACCCTTAACGCTATCGGCCAAGCTGCGAATACCAGCGCACGGTCACCTCGCCAAACAGGGCAACAGCAAGGGCCGCCATCCCGAGAAAGCTGCCGAACGGCAACTCGTACGTGGATGCGTCTTTACGGGCGAACAGGATATAGATCAGCCCGCTGATCGCACCGAACAAGGAAGCAGCGATCAGCGTCAGGAGCGCCTGCTCAAGTCCAAGAAAGGCCCCGATCATGGCGATCATCTTGACGTCGCCGAGACCTAGACCTTCCTTGTGACGAATCTTCTCAAAGATCCAGCCTACGAACCAAATGCACCCGCTCGAGACGCCTGCGCCGACCACGGCTTCGCTCACCGAGCGCCAGAGCGGCGCCATGGAAAAGGGCAGGAACAAGAAGCTGAGCTGGGGCGGCAACGGCACGAAGGCCGCGAGCACGATCCCGATCAATGTTCCACCCAGCGTGAACTCATCCGGGAGAATCCGCTCCTCCATATCCGAAAAAATGAGGGTGATGAGGATCGCGGAGAAGATGCAGTATTTCAACGCCGGCAGCGTGAGTCCAAGCGCCGCCACGCACAGGGCGAACGACAAGGTCGTGAGAATTTCTACCAAAGGATAGCGGAAGGAGATGCGGGCTCCGCAGTGGCGGCAGCGTGCTCGCAGCAGCACGTAGCTCAGCAGCGGGACGTTGTCATACCAGGCGATCATCTTCTCGCATGCGGGACAGAACGACCGCGGGCGCACCACGGAGAGATCTCTGGGCAACCGAAAAATGCAGACGTTCAGAAAGCTTCCGATCAACAACCCGGCTAATGCCGCTAGAGCCGCTTCTAACATTTCGTCACCTGAGTCACCCGTCCGCGCCGGACCCTGGTTCAATCACTGGGTCCGGCTTTCTCGCTCGGCGGAAAAAGGCCGACGCGGTCCAGGGGACCGCCCCACATGCCGACTTCTTCAATCAATTTCTGACTTGCCACACCGGTCACCTTTAGCCAACTCATCGTAAGCGCGTCTCGTTGCGCTGACCATCGCGTCCACGGTGAACAGCTCTTCCACGCGTTTGCGGCCGCGCATACCCATTTGTTCGGCCGCTTGAGGATCGTCCAATAGTCTTTGGATGGCACGGGCGATCTCGTCGCGCTCGACCAGCAGCCCCCTGTGTTCGTGCTCCACCGCCTCCTGGATGCCGCCCGCGCCGCAGGCAACCACGGGCACACCCGCCGCCATCGCCGCCAGGACGCCGGACCCAAGCCCCTCAAGGTTGCTAACGTAGACGAAGATGCTCGCCGTGGAAAGATCTTGCCACAGGTTCGTCGTCAAATGGATCGGGATACCCGGCACGTCCATAGATTTGGCGGCGAGCGCGACCACACGACCCTGCTCTCGAGTGGTCAACGCCGGCAAGGGAACACCGTCGTACACAACGCGAACCCGTTCTTCCGCCACACCCGCTTCTTTCAGCCGTCCCGCGACAAACCGGGATACGGCCAAATACAGCGCGGCCCGCGAATATTTCCATTGCGAGGCTAGGGACTGCTTCACCGGGAACGCGACCCGGCGCGACACCACCAAAGGAGGCCCACCCGCGATGGCTGCGAGCGTATGCGCCCGCGCGTCGTGGGCATGAACAAGATCGGCCTTGCGCGCGAGGCGCGCGAGGGTCGGGAAAGAAAGCGGCATGACCTCAACTCCACGTCTTCGCGCTTCTTCAAACAACCCCGAATCCTGAGGCGTCAGAAGCTTCGCGTCACACAACCTTTCGATAAGGTAGACGGCCTGCCATTGCCCCCCATGCATGTGGTGTCCCGTGTCGACATGTACAGTCCTGATCACCTTCCCGGACTCATGAACCGCGCCTTCGCATACTTGATGAAGTTGTACAGGGCCGCCATGTTTGCAATCGCGAGACCCTCCACGCCGTCCAGAAACCCCAGCTTAAGGAAATAAGTCCGGAAAAAAGTCCACGGCGGCTCGAGTGCCAGGCGTGTCCACGTCACCTTCACGCCGGTGTCAATCAGTTGCTCGGCCGCGAGCGTCGTGTAGCGGTCCATGGTTTTCAAATGTTCCGACAGCGAGTCACAGGTGAAGTGCAGGAGGTTGGCGTTCAAATGGCCAATGCGACCGTCCACTTGCACCGTTTCGTGGACGTAATCTCCCACCCAGCGTGCCTTGCGGCGATCGAACAGGCGCACTTTGCGGTCCGGATACCATCCCGAGTGGCGAATCCAACGTCCGAGATACTGCGCCAGACGCGGCATGGTGTAGGCGTCGTATTCGGAACCGTTCTTCTTCAGGTGCCAGATTTCGCCCTCAAGAGCTTCACTCAGCGACTCATCCGCGTCGATCGAAAGAATCCAGTCATACGACGCCTTCTCAGCCGCCAGGTTCTTCTGGTTCGCGTAGCCCGGCCAGGCGCTTTCCACCACCCGCGCTCCCAACTTTTCAGCGATCTCCACGGTCCGGTCATTCGAGCCGCTGTCGATCACCAGGATTTCATCCGCGCAGCGCAAGCTTTCGATAGCGCGGGGAAGGTTCCGCTCCTCGTTGAAGGTAATGATGGTGGCGGAGATTTTCACAGGCCCGCGGTGCGGACGGGAGCAAAGGTAAAGGAAAGAAGGAAGACAATCAGAGCCGCTACGGCGAGCCAGGTGCGGGTCCGCCCTACCGTGTTGGGATCGAAGATAGCGGGATGGCGCATGCCGAAGAAAAATAGAATCGCCGCCCAGAACAGCCAGCTATAGGCGACGAAGACGCCCATCAGCACCAGCACTGCGACGAAGATGCGCGAAAGAAGCCGCGTCCGCTCGCCGAGGAATGCGTAGAGCACGTGGCCTCCATCCAGCTGTCCGATCGGCAGAAGATTCAGCGCGGTGGCCAGCAGCCCCACCCAGGCGGCCCGCGCTATGGGATGCAGATAGATGTCCGTAGCCGCCACGCCCGGGTAAATGATCAGCTCGAATAGACGGATCAGCAGGGGCGTGCCGAAGATCAATTCGCCTCGCGACCCGATTCCTGGAATCACTTTCGAGAGCGACATGCCGATCGCCAACGGCCACACCAGCACCGCGAAACCGGCTAACGGCCCGGCGATCCCGATGTCAAACAGCATGCGCTTCGAAAGTATCGCCGACCGGATGCGGATAAACGCCCCCAGCGTCCCGATGAGCGTCGGGGCTGGGATAAAGAACGGCAGGGTAACGTCCACGCGATAGTAGCGGGCGGCCAGGTAATGTCCCATCTCATGCGCCAGCAGGATGGTCAGCAGGGTCAGGGAAAAAGGCAAGCCCTCCAACAGATATGCGGGGTTCTGCCAAGCTCGCATGTATCCCGACAGCTCGTCGAAGTTGAACGGCCGGTTTCTGGCGAAACTGTGCGCCAGTCCCGCTCCGACCACGGTGGTGGTGAGCAGCGTAAGCAGCAACAGCAGCGCGTGCAGCCAGTAGCGAGGCCGCCGATAAGTCTGTTGTTCAAACAGGCCTTCCGACCCGCCGCCTTCTAGCGCCGCGTCCTGCATCGCGCCGGATGGCACGGCAGACGTTTGGGGATAGCCATTCATTGACACAACCAGTGGTCCCTTAACGCTGCCCGCGCCTTACTTGGGCTATTGCAGGGTCTGCAACTCCTTTCCAGGCTTGAAGCGCACTGCTTTCCCTGGCGGAATCGCCACCTCGGCGCCCGTTCGCGGATTCCGGCCGATGCCAGTCTTGCGCGGGCGCACGTTAAATATACCGAATCCTCGCAGTTCAATCCGTTCTCCCCGCCCGAGAGCACGCTTCATGCTCTCAAACACGGTTTCGACGGCCATCTCGGCCTTCGTCTTGGTTATACCCGTCCGGTTGACCACTTCATTGATAATATCAAGCTTGATCAAAGCCGCCTCCGCAAACCTCATGATAGGATTAGGGTTAGCGTCTTGTCAAGCGCGACCCTTACGACCGAACTGTTTCGCGGCGCCTGCGGCCTCTTCGCCACCGGAGTCGCCGTCCTAACCACCCGAGCATTAGATGGCGCTCCGCACGGGATTACAGTTAATTCTTTCAACTCGCTCTCGCTCGATCCACCGCTGGTCCTAGTGGCGATCGACCGTGCGTGCAGCCTCCTCAACACGTTTGAGTCCAGCGGGCACTACGTCGTGAACATCTTGGGAGATGAGCAGCGCGAGCTCTCGGTTCGCTTCGCGCAATTGCCGGAAGGCAGGTTCGCGGGCGTCGCCTGGGAACCCGGCACAACCGGCGGACCGGTGCTCAACGGGGTTCTGGGGGTACTCGAATGCCGGACCACCCAGGTGCTCGACGCCGGGGACCACCGGGTCTTTGTCGGCGAGGTGGTAAAAGTCCGCTTCGGGGAGGGCCGTCCCCTGTTATTTTTTAACGGGGAATATAACCGGATCGAGTAGCCCTACTTCTTACGGATCTCAATGTTCAGCCGCTTGATCTTCTGATTGAGGGTCGAAAGAGGGATTCGCAGGGCTTCTGCAGCGGCCGTCTGGCTCCAGTCGGATTCCTCGAGCTGCTCGATAATCTTGCGGCGCTCGAAATCCGCCACGATTTCGAACAACGACGCGTCGGAGGCTAGGCGTCCACTCTCATCCCGGCGTATGCGGAGGCCCTTGACCTCGAGCAGATGATCGGGTAAAACATCCATTGGGACGGCAGGTTGGGATGCCAGAACCACCGCACGCTCCACGACATTCTCCAACTCGCGGACATTGCCCGGCCAGGCATGATCCATCAGGACCTGCATGGCCTCGGGCTCAAAATGCAGGCGCGTCCGGCCTCTCTCGTCCAGAAACTTTTCGTTCTCGCGGCAATACTTCGTGAAGAAATGATCCACCAGCGGGGGAATATCCTCTTTCCGTTCCCGCAACGGCGGAAGCGCCAGGTTGATTACGTTCAGCCGGTAATACAGATCCTCGCGGAAGCGTCCTTCCTCGACCAGTCGCTTGAGATCCGCGTTGGTGGCGGCCAGGATGCGAACGTCCACCTTGATGGTCTCGGTGGATCCGAGCGGCATAAACTCGCGCTCCTGGATCACGCGCAGAAGCTTGGTTTGCGTTTCCAGAGAAATGGTTCCGACTTCGTCGAAGAAGATCGTCCCGTGGTTGGCGATCTCGAAATATCCCTTGCGCGACGCCACCGCGCCGGTGAACGCACCCTTGACGTGCCCGAACAGCGCCGACTCCAGAAGGTCAGGCGGCACCGAGCCCGAATGCACCGGCACAAACGGATGCCCGGCGCGCGCGGAGTGGGCGTGAATCGCATTGGCAATCAGCTCTTTGCCCGTGCCGGTTTCGCCCGTGATCAAGATGGTTGTACGGCTGGAAGCCACCTGCGCGACCATGTCGAGAATCTTGAGCATCCGCTCGCTCTTGCCGACAATGTTCGGGAAACTATAACGCTGCTTCAGCGCGCGCTTCAGCTCCAGGTTTTCCTGCTCCAGGCGCCGCTTGGAGATCATGCGGTCGATCTCGATAAGCAGCTTTTCGTTATCCCAGGGCTTGGAGAAGTAGTCGCTCGCGCCGCGCTTGAGCGCAGCCACGGCGACTTCAATCGAGCCGTACGCGGTGATCAGGAAAATGGGGGTTTCCAGGTCTCGGGAGCGGACTTCCTCGAGCACCTGCATGCCGCTCTTGTCCGGCATCATCAGATCGAGCAACACCAGATCGAAGGGCGACCCCTCCAGCCGCTTTAATCCTTCCGCCGCATTGGAGGCAAGCTGAACGTCGTAGTTTTCAGTGGTGAGCAGGGCCTCTAGGCTCTCGCGGATGTCCGGCTCGTCGTCGATCACGAGGATGCGTCCGCGAGAAGGCTCGCCCATCATGACATCGGGCGGGAAATTCGCCAGGGTGTCGGCCATCAATGCATCAGCCTATCAGACTGAGCAACCGCCGTATTTGGATTAGAGATAGCCGGGTTGGAGGCCGGACCCGCCATCTGAGTAGACACTGCCCGCGCGGCAGCGGGAACGGAGGCCACTTCGGCTCGAATCAACTCGGGGAGTTGAGCGGGCGCCCCGGCTGGAGCGGCTTGGGGGAACGAGAGCTGGAACCGGGTGCCTGTGCCGATCTCGCTCTCCACTTCAATGTCGCCGCCATGCTCGCGGACGATCCCGTAGCTGACCGATAACCCTAAGCCGGTACCCTTGCGCGCCGCTTTGGTGGTGAAGAACGGATCGAATATCTTGGTAAGATTCTCCCGCGCGATGCCCGCGCCCGAATCCGCGACGACTACGCGCACCAGTCCAATATGTGGTTCGGTGGAAACTGTCCGGATGGTGAGCACGCCGCCGGACTCCATCGCATCCCGTGCATTCAGGAACAGGTTTAAGAACACCTGTTGAAGTTTTCCAGCGTTCCCCTTGATGCCCGGCACGCCCTCATCGAGAGCCAGCTTGACTTCGACGCTTGCCTTGGCGAATTGGTGTTCCACCAGCGTGAGCGTCTCGCGCAGCACCTTGTTCAAATCGACAGGCACGAATTCGGTCGGCGAGGTCCGCGAGAAGTTCAGCAACGAGTTGACGATCTCGCTGGCGCGGAAGGTCTGACGCGCGATCTTCTCGAGTAAAGGAGCTTTCTGGGCATCGCCCGAGATCTGCTTGGCGAGCATCTGCGCGTACGTCGAAATCACCGCGAGAGGAGTGTTCACCTCGTGCGCAACACCGGCGGCCAGCAGCCCAATCGAACTGAGCTTGTCGGCCTGCACCAGTCTCCGTTCGAGTTCCGCGCGGTCCGTGATGTCGTCGAAAATGATCAACCGCCCGATCCGGTCGCCCTCGCGCGAGATTAGCGGCGCCACCGCGATATTCAACGTCGCGTCCTTGGGCCGCAGCACGAACTTGTAGATGTTATGGATTCCGGCGTCGCCGCGCGCGGGGTCGAGCTCGTTGCACAGGTCCGCGGGGAGCAACTCGCGGAGTTTGCGGCCTACCGCCGCGTCGCGCGAAATCCCGGTGAGCCTCTCGATCTGCGAGTTCCAGCTCTCCACGCGATCTTCCAGATCCGCGGCGAGAATGCCCACGTGGATCGATTCCACGATATTTTCGGAAAACTCCTTCAATCGCTCGTACTCTTCGACCTTAAGCGCGAGCGAGCGGTACAGCTTCGTATTGTCGATGGCAATGCCGACGTAGCCGGAAAGAGTAACTAGCAGATCAACGTCATCGCTCGAAAGAAAATCTCCGGTATCGGTACGGCCGACGCCGAGGTAGGCGATAGTTCTGCCACGGGCGGAGCACGGCAGATAGTAAGTCAGCTCCAGCTCACTGATCGAGCGACGCACCGCTGCCGGCATCTCATGCGAAACCACGTCCAGCAAATTGCGGGTGCGTTCGAAGAACAGGTATGGCTTGGAGGGATTCGTACTCAAGAAACTCAGGTCCAGACCGTATGGTATGTTTTCGGTCTGGCGTCCACGGCGGTTGCTCGCCAGTTCGAGGTGGAACTGGCTTTCGGCCTCGTCCAAAACGAAAAACGCCACGTGGCGAATGCCCAGCGTCCGAATCAAGCGGTCCGCTACGCTTTCGAGCATTTCGCCCAGATCGGTCGGTGAGCCGAGCTCGCGCGCGAACTCGATTAACGTGCGGCGGTAGTCGTACCGGTCTTTGTAGAAGTAGTAGCGATCGAGCTGCTCCTGAATCCAGTTGCGGATTGGGTGGAACACGGCCGCGGCGATCAAAATCAGCGCCACCATCGTCGTGCCGCTCGGGTCGCCCGTCCGGCTAACCGCGAAAATCAGGCCATAGAAGATCCCCAGGACGGACACTGTCGCCAGCGTATAGACTGAGCCTTGCTGAAAGATAATGTCGACGTCCATCAAGCGGTACCGCAGAATCGCATAGGACCACGTCAGCGGAATCAGCGGCAGTGACAGCACCGCCAGATTCATCGCGTGATTGGGCGCCACGCCCCACAGGTAAGGCGCAACATAGAGCAGCGCGAAGGGCAACATGCCGACAAACGTTCCGTTGCGCAGCCACGTGAGCTGGCGCCGGACAATCGGATCCTCCGCGCGCCGAAGTTGCATGGCGAGCACACAGCCCCCCGCCAGGTACATCACGCACAGGAACAGCAGCCACACCCGATCCAGCAGCCAGCGCATCTCGATGAGTGGCGCGGCGGATTGGATCCATCCGAAGACCACGCCGAACTGAATCGCCAGCAACGCCATGCCGGGAAGGTAGACCAGCACCGCGGCCCCGCGATGGCGAATCCATTTCTGGGGTTCTGGAAACACGAGACAGAAGTGCAGAAACAAAGTCGGCGCCAGAAAACCGGCCACGACGTTGCCCAGATAAATTACCTTGTCGAAATTATTCAGCTTTCCGGAATAATGGAAGGTCGACAGGATGAAACTCGCCAGGCACAGCAGGAAGAAATGCAAGGACCGGGGAGCGTTGCGCCGCCGGAAATACACGAATAGCCCGATCGCGAGATAAATGACCCCTACCGCGTATTGGTAGAGAATGGTCGAGTCGCGGTCCGCCTCACCTACGATCACATTCGCCGGGACCTCTATCCCGTTGTGCAGGATTTTATATTCGGCTTTGCGCCAGGCTCCCAGGCGCGCCAGCACCTCGGTGGCTTCAATCGCGTGATCGATGTGCACGCCCTCGACCGAGACCAGGGCGTCGCCTCGATGAATTCCGGCCTTCTCCGCTGGGCTTCCGGGCGAGACGTACGCCGCCACCACGGGTGCGCTCGAGTCATTCGCACGATCCACCCAAGTCACACCGTCGTCAGGGAGGTGGTACCGACCTTGCTGCTGAAAATTAATGGCCGCAGCGATCGCCGCAGCTACCGTCAGAACCGCTAGCAGACCGCTGACGAGTTGTTGCTTGAGTTCCTTCATCGGGCGACTTTACACACGAACCCGAAGTTTCTTTAGCACGTTCTTAACCAACGACAGGATGAGACTTTCTATTGATAATACAGTACTTGCATATTGGGCGCAATCGACATCTACTGTTTTCGGAATTGTTGACTACACGGATATGTAGACGTCTGCTACTAGGAAAGTGCGAGTTACGATAGTGCATGTCTCAAAAATTGCTGGCGGTACTGGTAATTCTGGCCTCGGCGCACCTCGCTCGCGGTGCCGGCCGGCGTATTCCAGTCCGAGTGGTGGTGGTGACCATGTTCGAGCGCGGCGCGGATACCGGCGACGAGCCGGGCGAGTTTCAAACCTGGGTGGAGCGCGAGAAACTGGACCGGGTGCTCCCCTTCCCACAAGGCGGCCACAACCTCCGGATGAACGGGCAAGGCATTTTGGGTATGGTTACTGGGGTCGGCACGGCCAGGGCGGCGGCTAGTGTGATGGCGTTGGGGCTCGATCCCCGCTTCGATTTGACCAAGGCGTATTGGGTTGTGGCGGGAATTGCGGGAGTGGATCCGGCGGATGCGTCTACAGGATCGGCCGCGTGGGCCGAATGGGTTGTAGATGGGGATCTCGCGCACGAGATTGATGCGCGTGAAATCCCGGCGGATTGGAAAACCGGGTATGTTCCACTGCGGAAGTCACGGCCGTATGAGCTTCCGCGAATTCCCCAGGAAGGGGTCGCCTATCACCTGAATCCGGCCCTGGTCGATTGGGCCTATCAACTTACCAAGGACGTGCCGCTTCAGGAAAACGACGCCATGCGGCAAGAACGGGAACGCTTCGAATCCCCGAACGCCCGGCGACCTCCTTTCGTTCTCAAGGGCGATACGCTATCGGCGTCCACGTTCTGGCACGGCAGACTTCTGAACGAATGGGCCAATGATTGGGTAAAGTATCACACCGACGGCCAGGGCAATTACGTCACGACGGCCATGGAAGATACGGGCACGCTGCAAGCCCTTACCTTGCTCAGCCAAGCAGGCCGAGTGACCCTGGACCGCGTACTGGTGTTGCGCACCGCTAGCGATTTCGATCAGCCGCCGCCAGGAATGTCGCCGGCAGACAGCCTGGCGGCGACCAAGATTGGCCACTACGTCGCCTATCTCGAAGCGCTCGACGCCGCCTGGCGCGTCGGCCATGTGGTCGTCGAGGAAATCGCCCAGCACTGGACGCGTTATTCGGATGCCCTACCGCCCAGCGCCCGTTGAAATCTCCGCCGGCTTCTGCCCGTTCTGCTCCAATACGTTCTTTATGGAAGCGACGATGGTTGACAGGCCGCTGGTGATTTCACTGCTACCGGACGTTTCCACCGTGGCCGATCCCAGGTTTGCACTGGAAATTTCGTTCTGCGCCTGGCGAGTCAGATCAAGGGCTCGTTGCAGCCGGTTGATTTGGTCATTGTTAAGCTTCATGCACTGAGAGTGCAGGGGCCCGGTCTTTTCTCTCAGTCTTGCAGTGCCTAGTCCGCGCCTTGGATCTTCACCAGCGGCGTATGCTGCTCGGGAACCTCGGTGCGGATGGTTTGCGGTCCCCGGAAAAAATCGAAGTAGGAAACGTAGTGGACGCAACTCACCGTGCAGTACGGCGCGCACGATTTTTCGGTGAGATACTCCCGCCGGATATCTTCGCGCGTGTATTGATCGAGCGGCTTGGCGGGGTAGCCGCGCTGTTGCGAACAATAGTGGACCAGGCCATCCTCGCAGATGTACATGTATCGCGCGCCGGCGCGGCAGCGCCACTGGTTTGGACGCCCCTGTGCAATCGCATCCTGGAAAAAGTTCAGCCGCGCGAAATGGCGATTCTCCATGGCCTTCATCTCGTGGTACACGGCGCGTTCGCGCTCGCCCAACGGACGAAGCTGCCCGTCGCCATCGTGAATAATGCCAACCGTCGCCGAGAACCCCAACTCGAGCGCGCGCCGCCCCACCACCAGCGCGTCATCCGGATTATGGATGCCACCGCCCACCACGGAATTGATATTCACGTGAAACTCGGCGTGCTCCGCCAGGACCTGAAGTTTCTTGTCGAGCACCTTGAGGCTCTTCTTCGATACATCGTCGGGCTTGACGTTGTCGATCGAGATTTGCAAGTGATCGAGCCCGGCGCGATTGAGCCGCTGAACCCGCTCCGGGGTCAGCAGATAGCCGTTCGTGATCATGCCCGCCACCACGCCGCGGCGGCGCATCTCGGAAATGATCTCATCGAGATCGGGATGCAGCAGCGGTTCCCCGCCGGAAAGCGTCAGGATGCTGGTGCCCAGGTCGGCCAGTTGCCCGATACGGGTCTTCATCACATCCGTGGGCACGGGCTTCGAGTAATCGTCGTACTCGTTGCAGTAGGTGCACGACAGGTTGCATCGCCGGATAGGGATGATATGGGCCATGATCGGGTGCGCGGTCGAGGCCGCGCCCTTCACCACGAGCCGAGCTTCACGCATCCAACGGCTGAACGATTTCCAGCCCCGGCGCATTCGAAATACCCTGTCTGGCATGTGGAACTTAATCTATTTAAACATAGACCTGAAACATTCAGGAGTTTTTGGCTGCGTTTGGCGAGATTTCAGGGCTGAACGGCGTCCAAGGTTGCCCAACGGCCCGGCTCGGCAAAACCAGCCCCCTCCCTGAGAGTATTTCCGCCATCCGAGTACTTACTCGTGTGCTTCGATTCAGTGCCTTCTTGGTTCCTCTTTTGGTGACCTTCGCCGCCGCTCAGGAGCCAGCGATCCTTCAACTTAGGGTGGTCGAAGGCGAGGGAGCGGTCTACCCCCTGGGGTCGCGCGCGACCCGCGGAATTACGGTGCAGGTCACGGACGACACCAACCGTCCCGTCGAGGGAGCAACGGTCAGTTTTCTCCTGCCCACGAGCGGCGCGGGCGGAGCGTTTGCGGCCGGATCCCGAACGGAAATAGCGACTACCGGCGGGGACGGCCGCGCCAGTGTCTGGGGCATGCAATGGAACCGCACCGCCGGGTCATTCGAGATCCGCATTACGGCGGCGAAAGGGACAACCCGGGCGGGCACGCTGTGCACCCAGTACCTGAGCGCCGAACTGGCGCCGCACGAAGCGAATTCCTTGAAGTCGCGCATGGGGCCAAGCCATGGTCATAAATGGCTGTGGATCGCCGTTGGGGTGGCCGGCGCGGCGGCGGGCGGAGTGGCCGTGGTGCTCCTAAAGGACAAATCGTCAACCTCCACCACCCCTTCGAATGGCCTGCAAATTAGCGCGCCGACCATCAATCTGGGGCACCCATGAAGTTTTTCATTGTCGTAGTCATGGGCGTTTGTGCCTGGGCGCAGGCAGAATTGGAACGTCCGCAACTAGGCACGATGCTGGATTCAAACGGCGCCGTTCGCCCGGTCTTCGGGCTTCCGGGGAGCATAACCGTGGGTGAGGCTACGCTCACTGGCGTTCTTTCGACGACCTGCTCAGCGAAGTTGTGCCTGGCAAAGACAGAGTCCGGCATCTGGTCGGCGTCCGGCATGACTTCCGCGCCAAACGGGCCGGCAATTTTCGCGTTGGATGGCACTGCCGCATTCGTGTACTTTCCGGAAACAAGGCAATTTGCACGCTGGTATGAGGGCCAGCTCGATTTCTTGGATCTGGATATCGACGGCAAGGTTCTTGCGTTCCGCGCCGGGAAGGGGAACTCGATCGAGATTGCGGTTCGGCAACGTAATCAGGTCCAAGTCGTGGACGCAGGGCTCGAAGTGATCGCCTCCTTGCCGGCCGATACCCGGGTGGTCATGCTGATCAAAGACGGGGTCCTCTACGCCGTGGGCAATACCGTCATACTTCAGCGGCCCGATGGGACCGAAACCCGGTTCCAGGCGCCCAACGTGGAAGCGGCGTTCGCACTGGGCGACGGATATATCGAGCTGCGCGCTGGCGCGTCCACCTATGCCGTGCGCGTGGACCGTGGCCGCGAACAGATATTCCTCCTGCCGGAGGTCGGGCAATGAAACTCCTGGCTGCCTTATTTCTGCCCTTGGCCGCATACGGACAGTTGACGCTCACCACGGGCGGCTGTGCCACAGGCACTCCAATCGGTTCAAATTCTTCGTTTGACTTCGGGCAAGTCGCCGCGGGCGCGACCAAGACGGTTACGTTTCTGGTGTGTAATCCCGGCAATACGGCGGTGAACGTGACGACGATACTGGTCTCGGGAGCGGGGTTCGTTCTCAGCGGCGCTCCCACGACGTACCCGGTTCCTCCGCTGAACACCAACCCCCTCAGGTTCAGCGTTCAATTTTCGGCAACGACTCCCGCCTCTTACAGCGCCAGCTTGCAGGTCAACAGCATCAACGTATTTTTGCTGGCAACGGTGGTTCCGGGTCTTACTCTTTCGGTTAGTCCACCTTGCACCCTCGCCGGCAACCAGATCAATTTCGGCAGCGTTTCTTTCGGGCAGTCCGGTTTGTGTAATTTCTCATTGCAGCCCGCCTCGAGTATCGCGGTGACGGGGAGCGGCTTTCAGATTACGAGCGCGCCCGGCGCGATGCAGCAATTCACCATACAGCTTGCCCCGGTGTGCGGGACGACATTCTACTCGGGC
>JBEKBK010000177.1:0-14901 GCA_050015435.1 Bryobacteraceae bacterium | reverse complement strand
GCGACGCCTTCGTCTTCATCGACCGGGAAACCGCACGCATCACCACTATCCTCGGCTATCCCACCCGCAGGCTCGCTCAGGTGGCCTGATCGGAAAATTTCAAATATGTTTGGCTAGCGTTTTACCGCGGCTGGGCCAGTTTCGGGGATAACGTAACCGTCTCAGGAAGTTGAAAGCACTGTTACCAGCCGTACGAAACTGGTCGCCCCAAAATCAAGAAATGATCTAGGCCGGAATCGGGACCTGCTCCACGATCTCGATCCCGAACGCGTCGAGACCCAGAACCTTGCGGGGATGATTGGTGAGCAGACGAATGCTAGTCAGGCCGAGATCAACAAGAATCTGCGCGCCGATGCCGGATTCATGCTGCGGAGCGGCCTGGCCCTCAGCCGGCGGGTAATGCGTCCGCGGCGCCAATCCGGATTGATGAAGGTACACGAACACCCCCGCGGGTTCTTCCGCGATCCGTTGGAGCGACGCCCGGACCATCTTCTGGCAATTGCATTGGGTCGAGCCGAACACATCGCCATAGATACATCGGGCATGCATCCGGACCAGCACATTCGGGCGTCCCGACACCTCGCCATGCACGAGCGCCACATGCGCCGAACCATCAATCATGCTCACGTAAGAGATCGTCCTGAAGGAACCGAATTCCGTGTGGAGGCAGCCCTCACCACGCCGCTCGATGAAGTGCTCGGTCTCGAGCCGGTAGCGGATCAGCTCGGCGACACTGATCATTTTGAGGCCGTGGTGCGCGCAGAACTCCATCAGCTCGGCGCGGCGGGCCATGGACCCGTCGCTATTCATGATTTCGCAGATCACGCCGCCGGGCTCAAATCCGGCCATGCGGGCCAGGTCGACCGCAGCTTCAGTTTGCCCGGTTCGCACGAGCACTCCGCCCTCACGGGCGCGGAGCGGAAAGATATGGCCGGGCCTGGCCAGATCCCGCGGGCCGCATTTGGGATCGATGGCCGTGAGAATCGTGTGGGCGCGGTCGGCTGTAGAGATTCCTGTGGTGACCCCCTCCGCTGCGTCGATCGTTTCGCAAAACGCAGTCCCGAAGCGCGAAGTATTGCGAGGCGACATGAGCGGCAGATGCAGGGCATCGCAACGCTCGGCCGAAAGCGCCAGGCAGATCAAGCCACGGCCGTGGGTCGCCATAAAGTTGATCGCCTCTGGCGTGATGCATTGGGCGGCCATGGTGAGGTCGCCTTCATTCTCGCGATCCTCGTCGTCCACGACCACAAGCATGCGCCCGGCGCGAATTTCTTCAACCGCTTCGGGAATGGTTGCAAAGGCCATAGGGGGAACTAAACTCAGGATACAGCCTTTCACAGTTGCCTCACGACCAATCCGGGGATCATCGCGAAGTGACGGACGTTGTTGGTAATTACGTCGAAGCCAAGCTGCAGCGCGGTTGCACCAATTAGCAGATCTTCAAAGGGGAGCGTGATACCTCGTTCGGCCTCTTGCCCCGAGATTTTCCCCGCAAGCTGGGCGATTTCAGCGGTGAGCGGATAGATTGGCAAGTCGGCGATCAGATCGTCCAGGAAGGCCTGGCGCCGTTGTCGATGAATATCGAGTTTCGCCCGCTCAATACCGTGTGCGAATTCCACGACGGTCACTGAGGCCAGACCTGGATCGGCCTCGCCATGACCGGAGCGCAGTTGAGCAAAGATCTGACGAACACTATGACCCTGGCGTTCCGCAGTTACCAGCGTGCTCCTGTCGAGGATCAATCCCATGAACGCGGGGTCCAGGGCTTTCGTGCGCGGACAATATCCCGCACGTCTGCTGCGAAGTCCTCATCCAGCGTGACGGCGTACCCTCGCTCTTCCTCACGTTGTTTCGCGAGCTGAATGAGTTCGGAGAGACTGCGCCGAGGTGGTTCGGCAGGCTTGAGTACGACAACGGGACGGCTGTCTCGCTCGATTACGACCTCGACCCCTTGCCGGACCTTTTCGATGACGGCATGAAGATCGCGCGCCAACTCGGCTTCGGTAATGTGCAACTCCGCCATAATCTCGATCATATCTCTAGTTGGCAATGGCGGTTCGGTGCGAGAAAGCCGTCCGCTCACACGTGATACGGGACGGGCACGCGGATAGTTTCGCTAACGGTATTGTCAGGGGGGTTCGGCGGCTGGTCCGTTCGCATTCTTCCAACCACCATCCCGATGCCGTTTCCGAACAGCGCGTCGCAGGGAATGGGCAGGTGATCCTTTTGCAGGCTCTCAATATATCCGCGGATCGCGTCCTGGGCCATTGCGCGGGCTTCCTCAAGCGTGTCGCCTTCCGTCACCACTCCCGGAAGGGCTGGGCAAGTCACCACAAAGCCGCCTTCTTCGGCGGGCTGGAACAGGACGGTGTATTGGTACTCCATGACTCCTTCCTTGATCATAACGTCTAAAGCCCGAGCTTCTTATCCAGATCCGCCGTGATCGCCGCGAGCCGTTCCGGATTCCGAACCAGGTTCGCGACCCCGTCCGACCCGTAATTCTCATACAGCAAATCCACTGCGGCGAGCGATAACCCGTACGCGGCGACTGCATGATCGGTGTCCAGCCGCGACCAGTCCTGTTTCAGGTTCTCCAGGCGCGGCATCTTACCGTTCTGTGTCATCGCAGCGATCTTCTGGCGCACCGCCGGCGTCAGCATATCGCCAGAGAGCTTTTGAGCCATCCCTTCCTGCAGCCACGCCGGCCACTGCCCGAGCATGGTGAGACACGCGTGCGTCGTCTCATGCGCCAGCACGCGCCGCATGGACACGTCCATTCCTTGGCCCCCGAGGACGGGAACCCGGATGCGCCCGTCGTATTGGCCGCCACTCCATTCCGCCGCATCGGTTGTCTTTCGATAAGCGGCCTGGCTCTGGACGATAGCTACAATCCTTTCCTCGGCATAACATCCCAGTTGTCCCGAGATACGCGCGTACTCTTGATCGAGCGCCGCCACCATCTGGCGGCCAGTCTCGGCTGGAACTGTTGCGCTGTCATAACGCAACACAACCCGAGCCCCATAGATCTTCTCGTTGCTCAGGTCGTTCTTGTTTTCCCGCTCCACGCGACGGTAGAGGCTCTCCAGATCGGGGTTCGGCTGCATGTCGAGCGAACCGCGCCACAACACCAACGCCCGTCGGCTGTCGTCGGACCTCCAGGCCGCCAGGCCCGCCACCGCCAGCAATACCGGGTCCTTTCTCTTCTTGAGTACAGGATCGAGCAGCTCCAACGCTTTTGCGGGCTGACTTGCCTGAATGAGCTCAGCCGCCTGATCGACCAACCCTTGCGGAGTCGACGCGGTAGGTTTCAGCGACGGAAGACCGAAGGACGAGCGGATGGTCGCCATCACTTGCGTGGAGTCGAGCCACTGCGCTTCACGCCGGCCCTTATCGAACTCATCCAGACCCTGGATCGAGTCCGCTGTCAGGTAACCCTCCACCGCGTGGCCGTCCACTTGAGTTGCAATCTTGTAACAGGGAGTAGCCTCGCCGGCGAGGGCATAGCGGATCGTGACCTGCGCACCCGCGGGAAGGGTCGCGACGAGGTCGGAGTCGGCATAGCAGCCGTTGCGCAGCGGAGTTCGGTCCTCTTTCACGGTCAGGGCCAGAGTAAGGATCGCCAGAAACATCGGCATGACCTGAGAATAGAGCGGGATTGGAGCAAAGTCGCTAGAGGAAATGCCCTAATTTCGGACCTTGAATAACGTCCCGATTCCGGCGCTAAAGATGGGCGTCAGCTCGGGATTTTGGCGCACCGAGCGCTCGATTTCCTGGCGGTCTTCATCGCCCGCTTCGCGTTGCAAGTCCTCTGTTGTGAAGTAGAAGTAGGTCAGCCCGCGACTCCGGCAGTAGGCGGCGACATTGCGATATGCGCCGACGATGGAAGTGTGATCCTCGCCGTACCACCACCGTGGCAGCAGCGGTAAGTAGTTCCCGCGCCGATCCGCGTATAGGTACATCAAGGGATCGTCATAGGAAAGGATCTCGGTTGACGGCGGCAGATTGGCCCCGATCCACGCGTAGGTAACGCGCAGGTCGCGCAGTTTAGCTGCTTTCTGCTCGGCCAATTCGGGCAGCGCGGCGAAAGTCATATAAGCCTGGAGCGCGAGCGCAGCGCCGAAGACAATCACGACGACCCCGGCAAGCGCCCCCGCGACCGCGCGCTGGCCGAAGTCCCGGTGACCAAACCCTGCCTTGAGCATTCCCCACAGGTGCTCGATCTCGGCAACTAGACCGGCCAGCAGAAGTGGATACAGCGGCAAAACGAAACGCTCATTGGGAGGGAAATGCCAGACCAGCAGAATCCCAACAGAGACCAGGCTGAACAATGCATAGTCAACGGCGATGCCCCTGCGAGCCATTCGCACGACTCCGCTGATCATCGCGACGCCGATCACTTGCGTCAGAATCTTAACAGGCAATATATCCAACACCTTGGGCAACACCATCGAACCCATTCCATAAAGGATCTGGTCGAAGTTTTTCCACAAGACGACGGCGAAATTGTCCAGGCCCACGTTGAGAAACTGATAGTGGATGTAATCGGTATAGTAGGTGAGCGTCTGGTCGGCGGCATGCGGGAGATGCATGCGAGTCCAGAGAGTCCAGCCGATGATCGCCGGCAGCATGCCTGCGGCGAAGCCGGCCGCGCGGCGCCACTCGCGCTTCCAGACCATCCAAGCGGGAACCGAAACCAGGAGCGCGATTCCAGCAGTCCGTGTAAGATACGCCGCCCCAGCCAGAACGCCTGCCAGAACCGCCATACGCAGGCCTTCCCTACGAGCGACTAGTAACGTAAGCAACAACCAGCAAGTGAAGAATACTTCCGAAAACATCGTGCAGCCGAACAGGATCAGATACGGGCTGAGACCGAGCAAACACACCAGCAGGCCCGATCGGGCGTCTGACAACCCGCTTGTTTTGTAATACAACCAGGCTAAACCTAAACAAACCGCTAGCGCGATCCAACTGAAGAGAGTCGCAAGCGGCAGGTTATCTGGAAATTGAGGATTGAACCTCCAAATCAAAGATAAATAGAGGGGATACAGCGGCGGAAACTTAGTTTGAGAGGGATTCTCCGGCAGACTGGGAATTCGATATCCGTCCCCGGCGGCCAAGCTCTTCGCGGATGTGAACAGGACCCCGTCATCGTGGAGGTAAGCGAACTGAGCCATATGCTGGTTACGCCACGCGAATACCGCCGATGGGAGCAGCATGATCAAGAAAATTAACGCTGTCCCCGCGCGATTCAGCATCGTCCTTCTAATACAATCGGCTGTGGCGTACGAAACTTCTACCCCGTACCGAACTACTGAACGGTCTAGGGGTAAGGTATTGCAAGTGCCTCAAAAACCAAGCACCTGAGAGTTTTCAAGCGGACCATTAGGCATTAAGCCTGATTCTAACCAGAGCCTAGCGATGATAACTTTCATACAGGCGACAGAGAGTGTCGCGCACCAGAGGGAGAGGAGATACAAAGGAACACATGAAGAACTTAATTTTGAAGCTCAGAGCTTTAAAGGACACGCGCGGTCAGGACCTCATCGAATATGCTTTGATGGCGGGTTTCGTGGCCGTGGCTGCCGGCGCTATTATGCCGGGCGTGGCAACCAGCATCAGCACGATCTTCTCGAAGATCGCGTCTGTTATGACTGCCGCCGCTTCCCAGGGTAGCTAATAATAACTGTTCGCCCGAGGGGAGCGGCAAAGATTCGCCTCCCCCTCGGCTTATTTCTTCGTCAGCGTTCGGCCTTCGCCGGCTCAAGTAATCCGGCTAGATTCCTTTACGATCAAACTCCAACTCTTCGCTTTCGCTCACGATTTCCAGTCTTGAATTCGCCTTGACCTGAGCCCGAAGATTTTCGCTTAATCGAAGCCGGCTCAATTCGAGTGAGTTCGCAATCCAACCAATCGTAACTTCATTTTGGCGATGGACGCCGACGGTAGGCCAGATCTTTTCCAGGCACTCCCGGTCGGTGGAAAAGTGAATCGGCGTGCGAATGCCGGCCGGGGTTGACGCGGTCAGCGAATTGATATGCGTCTGCGGCCATTCGATCGCCGCTAATAGGCGATTGTGAACTACGTCCGCCATTCCCAGTCCGACTCCATTGCCGTAGCTATGTTCGCTGCCGCGCAAGAAGATTCGATCGATCCGTGGCGCCGTCTCCCACGGATTGTATTCCCCGTTGATGCCTCGATTCACCACCTTCGTATCCATGCCTGCGCCAGAGAAGTTCTTCTTCCTTCTGTTCCATGTGCTCAACCGGAACAGCCGCGAGCTGCGCTGTATTGTGATTGGCATCCTCCAGAATCGCGAGCCCGGCCAGAACCTTTCCGTTGTTGATCACCTGACGCCCGGCGGTGCGAATCACATATTCGAGGCCAAGGCGGTAGCCGTAAGTGTGATACCGCTGCGCTCCTGCGAACTTGCCGAGCCCGATGGTCATCATTTTGAATAGACCGCTTTCGATCTTGCCTGCGAAATCCGTCAGACGCCATGCATTGCGATCCATGAATGTTTCGATTTCCTCTGGTGTCGAGCCTAAAGGACACCCATCATCGATTTATAGACGTTCGCGATACCACGGCTTCCAACGCCGATCGCGACACGGGCACCGGGTTTCAATTTCGTCCGAAACCCGAATCGTTCAGTGCGCGCGGAGGCGTCTGGAATGTCTTCAAGACGATGATCCGGAAAGTGCTGGCGGACGGTCTGCAGGCGTGGAAAGCCCATAGTCATGATGGTAGACCTGCCGGCTTCGGATTCCCGCCGATAGTTTACGGCCAAAATTCATGCAAGGTTTCTCGACCAACTTGTAGCTCAGCACCGCACATATAAAAATCAAAATCAAGTTTTGAGGAGATTTCTGAAACACAAGCCGCGGTTCCCACCCGGAGACCAGGAACAACTGCTGCCACAAATACAGGCTATACGACATCCTCCCGATAAACCTGACCCATGGATGATCGAGCAAACGGCTTATGATCCATTCCGGATGCAAAATAGTTCCCATAAGCAGGAGTGGAATCACCATCGGCAGCCAAAGGCCCGTCAATAGTGAGTACCGCGCGACGCATACCAGGCCCGCCAGCAGTAAAGCAACGAATGTTCGTTGGTGAAAAGCATTCTTCAACCGCTCACGCATGGTTGGATCACTCATAAGGAACGCGGCAAAGCAGCCCCATAACAGCGCGTCCATGCGGAGATCGGTGCGGAAATGTACCGGAACGTAGGGCAGGAAGCGTTCCGTTACTTGGTTCTGCGCGTCGGCGATTCGCCACAGCCCGCAGGCGACGCTTATCCAGGCGACCAACACGGCGCGGCTTTTAGGGTCTCTGTGGAGGACTATAAAGACCAGCAGCGCCGGCCACAGGAGATAGAACTGCTCTTCGACCGCGAGTGACCACAAATGGGTGGTCGCATGGCTGCCAGCCATATCCGGGATGTAGTTGCGAAAGAAAAACAGGACGCTGAAAACTTCAAGTCGGGAATGAACGCCCACCGTGATCAGCACAACCGCCAGATAGAGAAAACACGGTGGTAAGATCCGGAACGCACGGCGAACATAGAACGCCGCAATGCTGATCCCGCCGGACTCGGCTTGCTCGTCGAGAAGCAGCTTGGTAATCAGGAAGCCGCTGATCCCGAAGAAAATATCGACGCCGAACCCGCCGAATCGGGACAGGCTGTCCGCATAATACTGCGCCTCGGTCGCGTAGAAGCCGGGCATGAAATGGCCCCAGATGACGATCAGTACCGCGACCGTCCGCCAGCCGTCAAGTGTAGGCAGCCGAACAGGTTCCGAAGATCCCCGGAGAGGCACCCGCTTCTATCGTCGGAATGGGAAAGAGCCGATAGTGGCTTATGCCGTCGTCGTCAGCCAGCTCAACATGGACTAGGGCATATTTCTATGTTCAGATCGCCGCGCTGGTGGTCGGCTCGGTGCTGTTTCTGCTGCTCCTGCAAGTGCCCGCCAACCCGTACGTTGCCTTTGCGCTGACGGGCAGCGCGGTGGGTTACGTGGCGGCTGACCGCCACTGGTTAAGGCTGATCACGCTGCTCCTGGCGTCATGCGCGTATTTTCTGATTTACAAGCTGGGGCACGGATTATTCGATCATTACCCCGCATGGTGGATCGCGGAACCGGGCGGTTTCCTCGGCCTCTCGGCCGTCGTGTTATCGATGTTTCGGTGGTTCCGCGCCCCGGGCGACGAAAGCGCTAAACGCCAGGTCACTATGCAGGCCGCGATTCCCGCCCTATGCTCGATTTCGGTAATCGTGGTGGGATTAGCTATGCGCCTCACGCCGCTCACCTACGATTACACCGTGTACGCGTTCGATCACTCCCTCGGATCGCCCGGTGTTGTTGTGGCGAACTGGTTTGCGACGCATCCACCCACGCTCTTCGCCATAAGCGCGGCCGTGTACAACATGCTGCCGCTGTGGATCTCGCTTACGTGGATGTGGCTGATCGTCCAGGGCGGGGAACAAGCGTATCATTGCGGGGCATACGAGCGGCGAGTGGCGCTGATTGCCCTGGGCGTGATTGGATTCGGTCTTTATCAACTTTGTCCGGCGGCGGGTCCAGCGTATCGTTTTGCGGGAGTGTTTCCGTTTACCACCCCGGATCCGGCCTCGTTACCCTCCGGCGCCACGTTTCTCGAAACCGGTGCAAGAAACGCGATGCCGTCCCTGCACATTTCCTGGACCCTGATCATTCTTGTCTGCGCGCTCAGTTGGCACTGGACGCTGCGAGCCGCTGCGGTGGTCATCTCGGCGCTGACATTGCTCGCGATGTTGGGCTCGGGCGAACACTACTTCATCGATGCCGTAGTGGCCCTTCCATTGGTTGCCGGAGTACTTGCGGGTACGGCTCGATCGCTGCCGCGCGTGCTGAGATTGACCATGAGCGCGGGAACATCCATCATCACTCTGGCTTGGCTCCTGGCCTTTCGCACGGGTGCGGCGCTCGCACTTTCAGACGGCAGACGCGTCCTGGCAAGCGTCGCCACGGCAGTGATCGGTGGCGCGGCCATCGCGGTCTTGTCTTGGTCTTTCCGGGCGAAATCCACGGCTCCAACCGCGCTCGACCAGGTTCCGGTTCCAGAGATCGCCAGCGAAGTGCAGCCGCGATGACCACGACGAGCGACTCCCTCATCATCCTGATCCCCGTGTTCAATGATTGGGAAGCGCTGCGGCTTCTTCTCCCGAAAATCGACCGCGCATTTCTCGGTTCCAAGTGGAAGCCCTCCGTGCTGATCGTAGACGACGGGTCGACCGAGCCATTGCCGGAAGCTTGGCCGGAAAGTACATTCGACACATTGCAGTCGGTTCAAGTGTTGCACCTGAAGTGCAGCCTGGGCGCTCAACGCGCCATCGCGCTCGGCCTATATCAAATTCACGAGTTCACCGACGCCGGCGCGGTGGTGATTATGCAGAGCAACGGCGAGGATCGCGCCGAGGATCTGCCCGCGCTATTGACGGAGTTCGACTACGGCGTCCGCAAGGAACTGGTCTTTGCACGCCACAGCGACCGCCCGAAGAGTCTGACGGCTCGGATCTCTCGCGGGTTGTATCGTCTGATCCATAGCGTGCTCACGGGAACTGAAGCCCAAATGGATACCTTCAGCGTCGTTCCACGCTTCGCCGTCAATCGACTCATGGCGTCGCCCGAGTTGTGGAATCACTATGCGTCCGCGGTCCATCGCGCCCGTCTGCCGCGCCGCCTGGTACCAGTCGCTACCGGCAAGCCCTTGAGCGGCGAATCCCAGACGAGCTTGGGAAACCTGCTGTCCCAGGCGATGACTGCCATTTCCGTGTTTGGCGATCAGGTCAGCTTGCGCCTATTGAGCGTTTCCGCCGCGTTCGGGGGGTTCGCTCTCAGTATTGTCGTACTCACGGGCCTCATCCACATCTTCACCCCTTTTATGGTGCCGGCGTGGGCCACTTATATGATGGGGTCACTACTAGGGCTGGTCCTTCAAGCCTTGACCTTCACGATCCTGTTCGCGTTCATCGTCGCCACCCGCCGCAGCGGTGTGGATTTCATCCTCCAGCGCGACGCGCCTTTCTTCCTTTTGGGCAAAACTGACATTCCGATAAGCCCGCCGCTGGTGCAACTCGGGCGCGCGTTGATGCTAAAAAGCACAATGCCGGCCGTGCATGAACGTGAATAAACGTGAATAAGAAAGCGTCGTTTTTATTGGTGTCCCTCAGCAGCCCGTCGCAGCTCGATGAACTTCGGATACACCATTGCCTGGAAAAGAGAGTCGCCGCCGGAGCCCGGTAGCGGCCAGAGAGTCAGCAGCTTGCGGGCTTCATCCTTCTGCCCGGCCGCGAGCAGGGCTGCTGCGTAAAACGTCCGGACCTCTCCATCCGCGTGTGGAGCAGTCCGATCGAAGGCTTGTTTGAGCGCCTGCAAGTCGCTCGGCGGCGCTACGGCTCCGCGCCACACGGCGAGCTGCTTTTCGGACAGCCCCGCTTCGTTCTGGGGCACATTCTGGAGCTTTTCGATCGCGGCGTCGGCGTGCCCCGTTTCGTACTGCCAGACCGCTTCGCGCCACTCGAGAAACGGGTCGTGCTGATTCGAGCGAAACTCGAAGTATCGCTGCATAATCGGCTGAGCGCCTTGAAGATCTCCACTTAACCAGCGGGCATGTGCCGCTTTCATCAGGTCGCCGCCGCCTAGAAACTTTGGATCGGCCTGATGCGCCTGAAGGAAATATTTTTCGGCCTCCGCGAACCGGCCGTGCATGAAACTTACCTCGCCGAGCGAATCGAGCGAGTTGGTCTTTTGATCCGGCAATTTTCCATAGGCTTCCAGTGCCCGGCGCGCCGCGTCGAGATTTCCGGCAAGCGCTTCGGCATAGCCCAGGGAGTTCATCACGCCCGCGTTCGTGGGATCCAGTCGCTCCAGCGTTCGGTAGTGCGCGACCGCATCCGGAAATCTCCGCGCAGCGACTTCGCCCGCGGCCACGCCTTCGAGCAGCGTCGTATCCGCCGGTTCAAGCCGGCTCAGATCGAGCAACCCCTTGAGCTGCGCATCGGTATCGTGACGAAGGGCCGCAGCGGCGATCTCGATTTGCGCTCGATCCACAGGCGAGCGCAATTCCGTGCGCCCGAGCGCCTCCGCTGCCACTTCCGTCGCACGCGATGCATTACCATCGGCGGCCAGCTTCTGCATCCATCCGAGCCAGGCTGCGCCGAAATCTGGATCGATCGAGACGGCGCGTTCATCCTCTCCGCGTCCCCAAGCCGCCAACGCCTCGGCGTTCGAGGTTGAGAACGGATGCGCGGTTGGCTCCAGAATCTTGGCCACTCGATTCATCGCGGCGAGCAGTTCGCCGTCCGCCGCGGCGGTCGCGGTCATCTTGTGAGTTGCGGCATCCTCGACTTCAATCTGGAAATGAAGACCGCCCTTGGCGCGGGTAAAATATCCGTGCGCGAAGCGAGTTGCGCCGGCGCGGTATGCGTCGCTTATCGTGCCTGCACGAAGGGGACTGATGGCGGTCGATCCTGCGATCTCCGCCGCGACGATCGCCGGGCCTGCGTTCGCGATCCAAGCGAGCGCGGGGTCGCCGGTCAGGTTTTCAAAGGGAAGGATCGCAACCCGCTCGACGGGCCGATGAGGCGCCCGGGCACATGCAGCCAGAAGCAGAGCAGCGGCGACAGGGACAGAATGGGAACACTTCAGAGCGGCTTGGGCTCCTGCGCCATGATTTTTTTGAATTCATCATCGTCGCGCAACGGTTCGAACTCCGCCTCTTTCAGGAACTTCTCGCGTTCCTTGAAGCCTTCTTCGAGCGCTTTGCGGATGTAGAGCAGCGCGAGGTCATTCTTGCCGGCTTTCGCGTACGTCTTGGCCAGGTAGTAGTGGAACTTCGCCCGCTCCTCTACGCTCCGCTCCTCGAGCAAAACGCCGGTAGTGCCGCGGTGCTCGAACACGGTTGGATCGAGCTCGAACGCCTTTTGAAACGTCGCAGAAGCGAGGTCGTAGTTCTTGCGGGCGAAATAGGCCATGCCGAGATTGCTTAAAATCGACGCCGCATTCGGATTCACGCGCAGGGCTTTTCGATACTCACCGATCGCCCGCCGGTAGGATTTCTGGGCGTAAAAGACGGTACCGAGATTGTTGATCGCCTCGGCGTAGGTGCGTTCCAGCTTGATGGCGCGCTCATAGTATTTCTTGGCGCGATCTAATTCCGTCAACTGGTGATAGGCGATGCCGATCTTGTTCGCGATGACCGCGGTTTCAGGGCTCTGCTTGTAAGTGTCGATGGCTTCACGATACATCTTCTTGGCCATCATGATGTCGCCGCGCAGCTCGTTCGAGACGGGTTTCGGCGGCTGCGGGGTGGGGGGCGAATCGGCCGTCGAGGGATGAAAGCCGTTGGCAGCCTGCGGCGGAGACAGCTGAAATGCAGTGGTCGTTACGACAAACAGTAAGAGACTGGAAAGCATGGCCGGCCTCCTTTGACCTATTTCCTTACTCTAGCACCGGCAGCGGATCTGGGGGAGGACCAGGATTTTAACCTCTTGCTCGGTGCATTCACGCGTCGTCATTTGAATCCTTCGGAGTCAGCGAGGGCCCGCTCGGTCGGGCAGCACGTATCAGGGACGCACCAGCCAACCTGGTTGTCGAGAGGCGTCAGACGATACTTTGTCCTCTATTACAAAGTGGGCCATCATGAGGAGGCACGGGTGCCCGGCGGTTGAATTAGGCGGCGCCGTTGACGCGCAGTAGAATTCGTCATCCGCGCGGGCGCGAGAACAGCCGGAGCAGGCCCGCCGCCAGCAGGGAAGCGACGGTCAAAGCTCCACCGAGGTAAATGCTCGCAGGCCGATAGCGCATCTCGATCCGGTGATGACCGCGGTCGACCACCACGCCGCGGATCACGCCATAAGCGGCATACACAGGCGAGCGTTTGCCGTCTACCATCGCGACCCAGTCTTTCGAATACCCGTCGGCCAGCACCACCATGCCGCGGCAGTTCATCTCGACGTCCAGGTCGGCGTGCTGCGCGTCGTGACGCGTCAGGCGAACCTGGTCGCCCGAGCAGTTTTCAAGCGGCGGAAGATCCCCCATCAGCAGCACCAACCGGTTGAAATCCACGGACGGATGGCTCAAGTGCGGCCCCAGCTCTTCCAGGTTGTGAATCGGGAAGGTTTCGTGAGCCGTCCACGCTCTCGGCATCGCACTCGCCGACTCGAACACCTTGATTCCCGCCGCGCTTGAAAAAACCTCGGTGAGTCCGGCGCGCGGCGTCTGTCTGGCGACGTAGTAGCGAACCCCGAAAAGATCGTGCGTGCGCGGATCGGCCTGCACCCGGGTGAACGCCTCCGGCGCGGACGCTACGTAGCCCATGTAGCTTTCCACGCCATACCAGTCGCCGAAATTGTAGGGCACGTCCTCGTCCTTGAAATCCGCGCGAACCGGCCCCGGCCGGCTCTTCAGAAATCCCGCTAGGTCCGCATCGCGCGTCAGCAGGTTCCAGTAGCGGAAGCCCAGATCGCGATTCTGCAGGTCCGCCTGGGTGAGCGATCCGATTTCGAGCATCACCAGCACCACCAGCAGCACCGGCGCTGATCGCGCCTGAATCGATCCCGCGCGCAGCGCATTCAGCAGCACAATCAAAAGCACGGCCACCAGTCCCGTGACCGCGATCGGAGAGGTCCGCGCCGTCACCGGCGTGTGAAAGGAAAAAACCACGGCTTCGAAAATCCAGATCGCGACGGCAACCGCTCCGCAGCCGATCATCACGCGCTTCACCCAGACCGATTGTGCGTGGCCCGTCAGCGCGTCGGCCAGCGCGTCGGCTCCACACGCCGCGAGCACGCACACCCCCAGGTGAAAGATGAACACGGCCATCGCCGGGTTGCGCGCTTTATCGGCAAACGGCAGCAGCGCATAAATGATGCCGTGAAAAATGGTCGGGCTGGCGAATGCGAAAACAATGCCGCCCAGCGCCACTCCTGCGAAAATGCGGACGGAAAATTCGCTCCAGGCGAGCGCTACCGCCAGAATCGCCAGCGCCAGCACCACGATGCCCACAAACGGATTCGAATTCGTGAACAGGCTCTGGAGAAACACGCCCAGAACAGAAGCGGGAGGCAGGCTGAACTCGTCGTGCACGGAGTAGGGAACGGCCTGATTCCAGGTCACCTCGTGGCTGGCGTTGACCCATCTCACCGCGCTTTGCGCGTAGGAGTAAGCGGGAAAGGTCTGCACCGCGCTCACCAGCACCATCGTTACGATCAGCGCCGCCAGGTAAGCCAGCTCTTCGCGCCGCCGTTTCCTCGCGATCTGATAAATCCACACGCCGGCGATGGCGAGCCCCGTAAAAATCGGGATCTGATGATGTCCGCTGAGCCACGCGATTCCCAAAAACCCTCCAGAAGTGACCGCATTCACCAGTGGCCGGTCGCCTCTGATCGCGCGCAGCGAGAACAGAAATACGAGCGGCGCCCAAACCGCCCCATTGAGCATGTACGGCCACGCCGTCGTCGCCAGGTATCCGGCGAAAGCAAACGCGCACGCGCCCAGAATCGATGCCGTTGCCGATCGCCCCAGATCGCGACACAGCGCATAGCAGGCAAGCGCGCCCATGAATCGAATCAGCGCGATATACCAGTTAAAACTCGCGTCGCGAATGAAGCCGTTTTTTAGGGGCGCCAAAAACAGGAGCCAGTTGAAGGGGTATGCCGCGCCGGTAAGTGACTGGCCGATCAGGGATTGGCCGCCGACCTGGTAGGGGTCCCACAACAGGGGGTGACGGTGATGCCAGGCGGCGGCTTGCACTTGCAGCCAGGGGGCGGCTTGGAGGGTTAGATCGGGCTTGTCGAACTCCTGGTATTGGTTGGTCAGGAGGGTCTTCCAGTGGACTCCGACGGTTAAGACGAAC
>JBEKBK010000176.1:0-15014 GCA_050015435.1 Bryobacteraceae bacterium | reverse complement strand
CGTGAGCAGGCGGGAAACCACCGGATACCCTTGTTTGGCGCTCGCCATGGCTTTCACCACGTTTCCCGCGAAGGATGGGTGCAGGTCGCCGAAAAAGCTGATGGCGCGTCCGTCGCCGCGAATCGAGGTCAAGACCCGGACGGCTTGCGGTTTAGCCACGCGTTCCGGTTTGACTGGTCGGCCTTCCTCATCCACCGCCTGGAACCAGCGCCCGTCCAGGAAAATGTTATGCGGATCCTCCCGGCCCAACACCGTGTTCGGCTGCGTTCCAGCGGCCACCAGTATCGCTTTCGCGGACATGCGTACGCAATCGCCCCCGGCGATTTTCAAGAGCAGAGCCGCCGCGTGACCCCAACGATCCACTTCCACTTCATCAGGAGTGACGGACTCCGCGAAACGAATCCCTTCCTGGAGCGCCAGAGCAACCTCTTCGTGATTCAGCGTATAGCTCGGAGAATCAATCAACCTGCGGCGATACGCAATCGTCACGCCCCCCCAGGTATTGAGCAGCGCGACCAGCCGTGGATCGCGGCCCTCCTGCGCCGCAGCGGCCCTCTCGGAGCGAATGGCGCGCGCGTGCGCAATAAATTCGTCCGCGGTCTCGGCTTCCTCCTCCGTCCAACTCGCGCGAACCTCGCTCTCGCTCTTGTCCGCGCTCAGGGTCTCGTAACGTTCGAGAAATTTCTCCACCTGCACGACGTAATAGGCGAGCGATTCGGTTGCCGTGTCGACCGCGGTCAGCCCGCCGCCGATCACGACGATCGGCATCCGCACTTGCAGATTCGCGACTGAATTCGTCTTGGCCGCCCCGGTCAATTGCAGAGCCATGAGGAAGTCGGATGCCTGGCGCACGCCGCGAGCCAGGCCGTTCTTCATCGGTATTACCGTGGGACGTCCAGCGCCCGCGCACAACGCCACATGGTCGAAGCCGAGTTGAAACGCACTTTCCACGGTCAGCGTGCCCCCGAAGCGCACACCGCCGAACATCGCGAACTGCGTTCGCCGCTCCAGCAGCAGCCGAATGACCTTCAAGAAATTCTTATTCCAGCGGACCGTGATCCCGTACTCCGCCACACCGCCGAAACCGGCCATCACCCGATCGTCCAGCGATTCGTACAGTTCATTCACATCGCGGATCGCACGAAATCCTACGCGATCTCCACGGGGCGCCACACCGCACAGATCCTCCGGCAGCGGCTCGATCTTCAGCCCATCCACGGCCGCGACCGTGTGTCCATCATTCATCAGGTGATGCGCGAGGGTGAATCCGGCTGGCCCCAATCCGACCACCAGCACTTTGTATCCCGATTCCGGCTTCGGCGCAGGCCGCTTGAAATCCAGCGGGTTCCAGCGCGTCAGTAGGCTGTAGATCTCGAATCCCCAGGGAAGGTCCAGCACGTCTTTCAGCGTGCGCGTTTCCACCTGCGGAATATCCACCGGCTCCTGCTTTTGAAAAATGCAGGACTTCATGCAGTCATTGCAGATGCGATGCCCTGTGCCGGCGGCCATCGGATTATCGGTGGTGACGATAGCCAGCGCGCCAATCGAGTTGCCGCGCTGCTTCACCACATTCATTTCCGAAATCTTTTCGTCGAGCGGGCACCCTGCCAGCGTGACCCCGAATACGCTGTGCTTGAATGCCCCGTCCTTCTCCTTGAGGCCGGTGGAGCAACTATCCTTGCCTTGGTTGTGACACTTGATGCAGTAGTGAGCCTGATCGAGAGCCGCCGTCAGATCCATCCCCGCATCCGTAAGCTTGAATCCTTCGCGATGACGCCATTCGCGCTCCGGAAGAGCCATGCGGCGGATACCATCCACCTCAACCGTCTCCACCGGGATCAGGTGAGTCATGTCCAGCTTGTGCGGAACCTTGAACAGCACGCCGTGATGATGCTTCGCGATTCCCGTTGGGGAAAGCGCCGCCCACGCCCCGTAACGCGCGGCGATATTAAGCTCGGCCGCGTGCTCCGGTTCCGAGTCGAGCCAGCGCGAGACGTGCTCCACGAAGCTCTCTTCGGTGAGTGGTTCGTGAAATAAGCATTCTAGCTCGGCCGCGAGCGCCGGCCCGTTGATCGCACTTGCTTGTTCCTTAGTGACTCCGCTGATGGCCTTCTTCTGAACAAATTTTCGCTTCAACGCGTAGAGCGGTTCCAAAGCACTGTGCCGGGCCTGTAGCGCGCGCACCTCCGCCGAAATTCCGAACAGCGAGCCGATGAAGTCCTCCACGTGCGGCGCCAGATCCACAATCAGCTCGGATTGTTGTTTCCGGGTCAGCGCGCTCGCGAGCGCCCGCGCTTCCATTAATCGATTCAGTAGTCCGGAATCCGTGGCTCCCAACCAGTCCAAAAAACTGGCATCCAGCCGGACCAATCCCTCGCGCTGGTAGAGGTCTTCAAATGAAAAGCCGAAATCGAGGTTAAGGTGATTAAACACGAAGCATTTCAACGACTGGTTAGTAATAAGTATAGCTCGCTGGGTTGCTATGATGACGGGAAGTGTCCACCTTCAAAGCGGTTCTCGTCACTCAGACCGACGGTAAAGTCACGCCGTCCTTTCAGCAAATCGACCAAACAGCTCTTCCTCCCGGTGAAGTGCTGATTCGCGTCGCCTATTCGAGCCTGAATTATAAGGATGGTCTAGCCGTGACCGGACGGCCGGGCGTGATTCGAAAATACCCCATGGTACCCGGCGTCGATCTGGCTGGTACGGTTGTGCAGTCCCAGTCGCCGGAGTTCAGACCGGGGGACGAAATCGTCGTCACTGGTTGTGGTACTTCGGAGGTACTATGGGGCGGATACGCGGAGTGCGCGCGCCTCGATGCGCAGTTCCTGGTGCCGCTGCCGAAGGGGATGAACTTGAAGCAGTCGATGGGAGTCGGCACGGCGGGATTCACCGCCATGCAGTCCGTGATGACCCTGGAGCAGCATGGTCTGAAGCCCGGCGACCGCGAAGTATTGGTGACCGGGGCAGCCGGAGGCGTCGGCAGCGTGGCCGTCGCGATTCTAGGCAAGCTGGGCTATACGGTGGTCGCGTCGACCGGACGAGCTGAGCTTAACGATTATCTCCGGGAACTCGGGGCCAGCGAGATCTTGGATCGCGCTACGCTGGCTGCGCCGTCCAAGCGCCCCCTTGAATCCGAGCGCTGGGGAGCGGCGATCGATAGCGTCGGCGGCGAGATTCTGGCCTCGGTTCTGCGCTCGATGGCCATTGGCGCCAGCGTCGCGTCGTGCGGGGTTGCGGGCGGAGCAGCCTTGAACACCACCGTGTTCCCGTTCATCCTTCGCGGCGTGAATCTGCTGGGGATTGACTCGGTCCGCGTGACCAATGCACGGCGCCGGGAAATCTGGGCGAGACTGGTGCAGGACCTTCCGTTGACCCTGCTCGACCGGATCATCCAGGTGGAGCCGCTAAGCCGGGTGTTCGAATTAGGCGAGCAGATCGTGGCAGGCAAGATACGCGGACGCACTGTGATCGACGTGAATGCCTGAGCTAATTGCGGCCTTTGCTAGTGGGCTACTTGGAATCTTGAGAAAGAAGATGCGCCCTGGTGCTCCATAGTGTGGTCCCTTGCTCGTTCATTAATTTGATGATCGGCCAACCTTGGGGATCGATCCCTATGAGTCCAAGCGGGACACCTTGGGCATTCACAAGCACGAAACTCTGTGCCCTAATCTTCCTCAGTGCCGGTGTTGGTGCTTGAGCAAAGACGCCAGCAGGGTCTATGTAACGGGAAAGCAGGCCGCCAAGCAGACCAGCAGCCAGGGCTAAAGAAGTGAGCGTCACGGTTCTATTCATGTGGCGGGTTTCTCCGGCTTCAATCATACTCCGCTATGCCGCTCTTTCTAGCCCCCGCTCCGACGCTTCCAGCCGGGTCACAAGGTCGGAGATCTCCCGCAGCCCCTTCGTTACGCCAGCAGCCATCGCGGGCGTAACCCGCAACACGGATCAGGACCCTAAATCAAGGCGCCGAAATTTGAAAGGACCCCGCTACCTGGCCTTCAGGCTACTTGTACACTTCCGGATAAGCCTGGCGCCGCTTCTCCGCCATCTCGAGCGCGGTTCCGATCTGGATCAATGGACCCTTGCCGATCCCCGGGCAATACCGGGCGGTCCGCCTCCACTCCGCGGGCTTTTCCAGCAGTTCCGGCCAAAAGGGAAACGTGGAGCACTGGGTGGGCTTCGCCGGATGGATGCTGCAGCCATGCTCCAACAGAAACGGGCATTGCTGGTCGCGGGGCTTCCGAAACCGCATCTGGTGGTGGGTCCGGTAAACATATTTGGTTTCGAATGCGCGGGGCGTCATGCCGACGAATTTCGCCGCACGTTTCAGGTCGCTTTCGGTCAGATAGACGAACCCCTGCATGTTGCAGCAGTTGATGCAACCGCGCTGGCAGGTGAATCGGACGCCTTCCATAAGGGTCGGTCAGGTTTTGAATCGCTCGTCGATCTCCACTTGATAACCGCTCACCAGCCGGTTGGTCTCGTTCGCCATTCCGACCACCGCCATGAGTTCGGCAAACTGCTCGTCCGTCATTCCGGCCTTCCGCGCCCCGGCCGTGTGCGACGAGATGCAGTACGGGCATTGGTTGGATGCGCTCACGGCCAGATAGATCAGCTCCTTGGTGAGCGCGTCCAAAGCGCCCGGAGCCATGATCTGTTTGATCGATTCCCAGGTCCGGCGAAGCGTCGCCGGGTCGTGCGCGAGCGCCTTCCAGAAATTGTTGATCCAGTCCACCTTGCGGGTGGCCATGATGTCGTCGTAGACAGCCTTCACCTCGGGCGGAGCGTCCCGATACTCGATGAGCCCTAAAGTCGCCATGCGGGCTGCTCTATCCGCGATTCCCGGGCGGCTCGGTGCGTCCGGCCAGCGCCTTCACGACGGTTCCGCCGCATACGCCGACTCCCGTATTCAGAAGGGCGTTGAGGAAGTTGTAGAGGACCTGGTACACAGTCTGCTCGCTGACCGGCGCGCGGTTCGGGAGACGGAAGCTGGCGGGAAGCTCCTTGTTGATCTGCAACCGAATCGCGTGCGGTAGAGCATGACCGGACCGGTCGCGCTGGTTCGCGAGCTGGATCGGAGTTTGCAGCACCGCGCCGCTTGCGCCGTCCACATAAAACTGGCAGCGTGAAAACCAGCCGAGATTGGCCGGATCCGCGGCATCGAACAGCAGCAGCGGGGCCTGTCGCCCCTGCGCGTTCAGATCGAGCACCACGCGGCGCGATTGGTCGTCGACTCGAAATTCGAAGCCGGCCTGGCGCGCAATATTCTCTATGAACTCAGGATCGAGTTCGAGCAGGAGAAACTTTTCCGCGCCGGCTTTCAAAACCTGCATTAGAAGCCTATTCTAGCAACAGGAGCCAAGGACCCATTGAAAGCCGCCCCGTTATAGTAAGAATATCGATGACGCAAGCTCTCGTGTTGTTTGATATTGACGGGACGCTGGTTCGCCGGGCAGGTCCGCATCACAAGGAAGCGCTGATGAAAGCTGCCCGCCGGGTGACCGGTCTGGACGCGACCACGGACGGAGTGGTGCTGCACGGGATGTTGGACCGCGATATCTTGACTCAGGCGCTGCTGAACGCAGGCCTGTCGCCGGCGCGAATCCGCCGCCAGATGCCGGAGATGGTGGGGCTCGCGCAATCGATCTACATCCGAGGGTGTCCCGATTTGCGCAGTAAAGTATGCCCCGGCGCGCGCATGCTGCTCTACAGACTCTCGCGGCGGCGCATTCCCGCGGGATTGGTGACCGGTAATTTGACGCGTATTGGCTGGAAGAAAATGGAGCGCGCCGGCCTGCGGAGCTATCTTCGATTCGGCGCATTTGCGGAGTTGGCACGGGATCGGGCGGGGCTGGTCCGCATTGCGGTCAAACACGCGCGCCGCGAGGGCTGGATCCAGGCGAAGAGTCCGATCGCGCTGATTGGCGATCATCCCAACGATATTCTAGCGGCTAAGGCCAACCGGGTGCGTTCCATCGCGGTGGCTACCGGCGTCATCACCGCGGAAGAACTGGCGACTCACTCGCCGGACGTCCTGGTGCCGGATCTGCGGTCGCTTTCGATGGAGATGCTCCTTGGCTGAAGTAAAGACGGAATCGCAGCCGCGCTCAGTCAAACGCGCTCAGGTGGAGTTTCACAGTTTCGCGTCCCTGGGCGAACCGGACCGTAACTTGCGAATATACGGCGAAGAGAACACGCGCCGGCGCACCGTGATTCGCAGTCATCTTGATTTTATAGGCGGCCTGTCTCCGTTTCTCGAAATCGGCGCGAATGCGGGTCATTCGAGCTATATGCTGGCCAACGAATTCGGCGCCGACGGGTTCGCCCTCGATCTTTCGGCGGATTCGTTGCGCCATGGCCGCGCCTTGATGGACGCCTGGTCGCTTTCGCGCGCGCCAGTCCGGCTCGCGGGAGATGCGGCCAACCTTCCCTTCGCCGACGGATCGCTCCGCATGGTTTGCGCGTTTCAGATGCTCAGCCAGTTCATGGACATCGAGAGCGTGTTCCGCGAAGTTGCCCGCGTGCTCCAGCCGGGCGGCGTGTTTCTGTTCGCGGAAGAGCCGCTGAAGCGCATGCTGTCGCTGCGGCTGTACCGTTGCCCATACTACGAAACGATGAAACCTTGGGAGCGCAACTTCTACGATTGGGGTTTACTCGGCTATCTGGTGAGGGATGTCATAGGAGCGCACCAGGAAGAGAGTTTCGGCATCCGCCAGAACCACACCATGGGCGTGAACGATTGGCATGCTCTGGTGCGGAAGTATTTCGTGGCGCAGGAATACGAAGTGTTTGTCCCGGAGCGGGGTTGGGGAGAGCGCGTAGTAAAGCGGGCAGCGATTAACTTGGACCCTCACCGCTCCGAGTGGCGCGCAGCCCGTCTGCTGGGCGGTACGCTGGCTGCGGTTTGCAAAAAGGCCGGTAGTCCTCCGATCGCTGCTCCATCATTCGAGCGATTCGAGTCTTTCTTGCGATGCCCCAATTGCCACGCCGGCCTCACTCGTGACGCGGGCGAAACGTTGCGCTGCACCAAGTGCGAATATTGCGCTGAAAATGAAGCGGGCGTCTATAATCTGCTGCCTTCTCAGGAACGCAGCGAGCTTTATCCGGGCGAGCGCGAGGACATCATTGATTTCTCGCAACCGGCCCACGAACGGCATTTGACCGAAGGCTGGTATGAGGTTGAGGGTGTCTTCGGCAACAAGTATCGCTGGATCGGCGGGCGCGCGGTCGCCTGGTTGAAGCGGGTGAGTGCGGGACCGCAGAGGCTGCGCATCCGGTGTCACGCGTCGCCGGAAGGGGTGCCCGGCGAGGTCCGCGCCATCGTGAACGGCGCGACCGCCGGAAGCTGGAAGCTAGATCGGACCGGATTATTCATCCTGGAAGCGGACCTGCCCGATTCGCCCGAGTACGTTCTCGAGATTCAGGCGTCCCCGGTCTGGCAGGTTCCAACGGACGATCGCTCGTTCACCGTCAATGTCAGTATGATCCGTTTAGCGCCAAGGGATTGAGGCGAGAGAGCAGGCGGAGATATGAGAGGAGCAACCAGAGTCCGTCTCCGCTGGACCATCACGCGCTCGCCGTAGCTCCGCCGCTAGTGCTAGCAATCGTCGAGGTTCCGCCGGTAGCGCTAACAATCGTCGGTAGACTGAACGTGACGACCTCGCCGGTCGTGGGATTCTCGTATCTTCCCTGGCTTAGTATGGCGCTATCGCTGGCGCTTATAGATGCATGACCTCCGCGCTCAACACCAGTGATCACGGAAAGCGCCCAATTATAGAGGAGGATCTGTCGTACATCTACAGTTGCTTGGACGATATGCGAAGGACGGTCGACGCACTCACTCTCCGTAATTCCGCCTTTCACCCGGCAGATTGCAAGCTGGTCCGGCGCGCACGTTACCTTGCCGCCGGGCGGATTGGGACAATTACAACTATTCGACATAAGCGTTGCTCCTCACTTGATTGTGATTATGTACGTAGAATTCTCTAGAGTAACGATATAGTCCCTAATCGTATCAGGACCCGCGGCCGCGAGGGTCCCCACCTGCTTGACGGCGTCCAATGCGCTTGGGCATGATATCTCCCATCTCTTGAGCTTTGCTTTCAGCTCCTCTGGCCTGAACCCCGTATATTTGACGAAGGCTCTGTCCCTACCCACGATCGCATCGACCGTTTCCTGGAACGTCCAACCTGTTGGGACGCTAAAGTTGAAACCGTCGGGGTAGCTGGGAGTCTCTGGAGGTTTGGGAAAGAAGATCCAGACCACGAAGAACAGCGCAAAGCCGGCCGTGCCGGAGATGGCAAGATCCGTTCCGCCCTCGACCCGGTGAAGGTTGAAGAGAGCAGATCCCGCAATTGCAGCTCCTGCAAACGCAGCGCAAAGGGAAGCCAAGAATTTGAGGATCGTGTGCTGACCGGCGCTCAGATTCTGGGCTTTGTTGAAAGCATAAATGAGAAAACCCACCAAAATCAGGGTAAAAGCAACACCTATCCAAAGCTGGTTCTCCTGAAGATTACTCAACTCCGTCACCTCCGCCTCGCGATCTGTTACCACGATCACAATATCGTAATCCAACGCCGCACGCGTCGGGATGGACTCTCGCCGTTACTCTTTCGACCCGGCAATTGCGCAACCTGGCGCTCGTACCAGTCTTGGGGTCAGGCAGAGGCACCGCCGACCCTTCGGCTTCATACCGAGGGAAGTCTATTGGGCCTCGGGCGGACTGGCCAGTTCGCGGCTTTTAGTCGCTTTTGTTGGAACCCCCGGCTGGGTTTCTTCGTAAAGTTCCAAAAGGAGGCGTATGCAATCGGTTCCGCGCACATTATGGGCTCTACCGCTGGTTCTGATACTGGCCGGCTGCGAAGACTTCGATCTCGACGCCGGGGTTAACCGCTACCATCAGGATTTTCATTTCAGCTACCCGCTCTCCGCCGGGGGAAGCGTGCAGCTCGAGAACCGCAACGGCTCCGTGGAGATTTCGGGCTGGGACAAGAACGAGGTGGAGATTGACGGCACGAAATACGCCAACACAGAGAGCCGCATGAACGAAATCAAGATCGACGTGGTGGCTTCCCCGGCTTCGGTGTCGATCCGGACGATCTCGCCGCTCGACCGCCTTGGCAGCTATGGCGCACGTTACGTGATTCACGTCCCGCGTCGGGCCGAACTCGGGAACATTGTGAGCTCCAACGGCGCGATTCGCGTGTCGGCTATAGACGGCAAAGCCTATCTGAGAACGTCGAACGGCAGCATTCACGCGGCTCAAACCCAGGGCTTGCTTGACATTCAGACTTCAAACGGATCGGTTGAGCTTTCCGAGGTCTCTGGGGATACCACGGTCCACACCTCCAATGGAGGAATCCGCGGCGATCTGAAAAAGGGCAGATTCGACGCGAAGACCTCAAATGGACCGATCGACGTTCGCTTGCTGGAGGCGGATTCGAATCCTGTGCGCCTGGTTAGTTCCAACGGCCACATCACCCTTTCCATGGAATCCCCTCGGGAAGTGCGGGCTGATACGTCGAATTCTTCGATCACGGTGCGCTTGCCCGGCACGGCGGCCGTGAATTTGCGCGCGAATACTTCCAACGCATCCATTACCACCGATTTCGATGTTACCGTGCATGGTTCGATCAACACCAGACACCGGCTGGAAGGGACAATTGGCGCCGGGGGCCCGCTGGTGGACTTAGGCACCACGAACGGCAGTATCCGGGTCATGAAACTTTGACCTTTGCCGCGACCGGTAAGGCCACTCGCAACGTCAAGGAATCGGGCTTCGATTCGATCGCAACCTTACTCCCGATCAGGCGCGCGCCTTCGCGAACGCTCGCGAGATTCAAGTCATCCGCCTGGAGACTCGTCTGATGAATCAATTCCATGATCAGCGAGCCGGTTCGCCTGTGGATACGCAGAGTAGTTGATGATCGAGAGATCCGATGAATGCTCGTCAGAGTTTCCTGTGCGATCCGGAACAGCCCAATTTCCGTCTCACGCGGAAGGCGGGCGAGCCGGGACGGAAGCACCGCTTCGACCTTCGTTCCGGTGCGCTGCGAGTAATCGCTAATGTACGCACGCAAGCTTGCTAGCAGACCCGCCTCATCCAACAGCGGCGGATACAGATCGTATGACAGACTGCGGATTTGAATGCCGCAGGTCTGGGCCAGGGCCATGCATTCGGCCAAGGTCTGCCTGGTCTGCGGTTCGAGCGCAGCTTCCGACGCTGCCACGATGGACAGGTTCATCTGTAGAGCGGCGATCGTTTGCCCCACCGTGTCGTGAAGCAAACGGGTTATCCGGCGTCGCTCTTCTTCCCGAACTCGTACCGTCGATGGCATGTCACGCCGATTATAAAATGAGGGTATGCGCTTCCGGTGGTTCCTGTTCTTCTTCTCCCTGGTCGCGGTTGCGCAAACCAGCCCGCAGACCATTACCGTTTCGCCAAACCAGACCTGGACCGTTATCGGCATCGATCTGCGGCCCGGAGACACGCTGGTGATCACTGCCGATGGAACGCTCCAGCTCCCTCAAGGCAAGACCTGCGGACCCGATGGACAGCCTCGCGGGTTCCGCGATCTGCTGAAAGGCTACCCGGCGAACGACGCCGGCCTGGGCGCGCTCATCGGACGCATCGGATCGAGCGACGCCGCGCAACCTTTCGTCGTAGGCGCAACCAAGGCGGTAAACGTACGCCGGGTCGGGCGGCTATTTCTTGGCATCAATCAGCAAGGTGAGTCGATTGACGGCAGTTATCAAGCCAAGATCGCGTTCACGGTTCGCGGGCCCGAAAAGCCCGATACGCCGAAAAACCTGAAACTTCCCACGTTGACCCTGGAGCAGCTCGATCGCATCCCCCGCCGCGTGGTCGATAACGAGGGAGACCTCGGCGATAACACCAATTTCGTCGTGATTGGAAATGAACAGAAGGTGATCGAAGCGTTTGAAGCCGGTGGTTGGGTGAAAGTCGATCGATCGCCCAAGGATGCCTTATTGACCGGTCTGATCGCGACGTTTTCCAAGCAGTCCTATCTCACGCTTCCGATGAGCACGCTGATGCTGTTCGGCCGGCCGCAGGATTACGGCCTGGCGCACGCCGAGCCGATTTCCGTCGTGGCGCAGCGCCACCATCTGCGTTTGTGGAAAGCTCCCTTCACTGTCGACGGGCAGGAGTTGTGGGTGGGCGCCGCGACGCACGATATCGGCTTCGACCGCGATCAGCGCAACGGAAAAGTCACGCATAAAATCGATCCGAATATCGATGACGAGCGGGACTTCGTCAGCCGAAGCCTGAATGAAACCGGCTTGATCGCGAAGCTCAGCTACATGACTCCGTCGACGCCATCGAAGGAAGCCCGGACGGTTACAGGAGCGACGTTTCACTCCGATGGCCGCGTGCTCGTGATTAACCTACCCTAACGTTTTTCTGGCCACGGATTCGCGAACCGCGGATCGTGAAGGACCGCCTCGTCCGTCAGCGTCTTCAGGAACGCGATCAGATCCTCGCGATCCTGCTGCGACAGCACAAAACCGCCAATCAGCGGATCTTTGTTCGGATTGTCATGACCGATCCCGGCGTGCGACCCGGATGGAATCGTCCTGCCCCCGGCAGCATAATGATCGAGCACGCCTTCAAGCGTCGGAATGCTGCCGTCGTGCATATATGGCGCGGTCACGGCGATGTTCCGCAAGGTAGGAACCTTGAACTTTCCTACGTCGGCCGCCGATTTTGTGAACTCGTAGATCCCGACGTTCGGTTCAGGGTAAGACGACGCGCCCGGCAGATTGTAAAGCCCGGTATTGTGAAATTCGACGGGCCGGTCCGGATTCCGCTCGGAAACGGTGGAATCGGTGAAAGCGAATCCGCCATGGCAGCGGAAGCAGGAAAGGTGCTGGTTGAAGAACAGAACCTCCCCGCGCTTCGCGGATTCCGGGATCGCGTGGTCGTCGCGATCGTAATGATAACGGTCGTAAGGTGAACGAGCGGAGATAATACTTCTCTCGAAACTGGCCAGCGCCTTGGTGACGTTGGCGATTGTAAAACCATCCGTCTCGCCGGGGAAGGCGCGCTCAAATAAACCTCGGTATCGTGCGTCGGACCCCAAGGCCGCTAAGAAAGCGCCGTCCTTAGATAAACCGAGCTCGATCGGGTGGTCGCCGAACATGGGGGTGAGCGCCTGTTCTTCCAGGCGTTTCATCTGTGGATTGCTCCACGTCAGCGCCGCATTGTAAGCCACGTTAACCAGACTCATTGCGCCGCGGGTGTGCGATTCGCCGGTCGCTCCCAAGCCTACCGCGCGGCCGTCAGTGAACGCGAGCTCCTGTTTGTGGCAGGTTGCGCAGGAGGATTTTCCGTTGACCGACAATCGCGTGTCGTAGAACAGATATCTTCCCAGCTCAACCTTGGCCGCCGTCATCGGATTGTCGGCGGGCACGTACGGCTTGGGGAAGCCTTTCGGGAGATTCCAGGTGTAGTCGTCTCCCGCGCCCACGGCAAGTAATGGAACCGCGAAAGCAAACCAGATCCGAAGCGATTTCATCTACTTTTGCAACCGGACTACCTCGAGCGTCTCCAGCATCCGCACAGAGCGCGCGCCCGCTTTGTCGTTAGGGCAGACAAGCCGGAAGGGTCCCTGATAGCCAAACAAGGCTTTGCCGTCCCGTTTATCCGCCACTAGAATCTTCTCGTTGCCGAACGAGGCGTCAATTTCGCCGACGGCGAACAAGACCTGATAGCCGTCATGCGCCTTGGCTAGAACGTAACTGGCAAGTGCCTTGCCGCGAAGTTGATTGCCCAGAGGTGCGCCGGCCTTCAGCAGAATTTCACGCAAAGGCACGCCCTCATATTCAACCTTTGATCCGTCCTGTTCCTCCACGGACACGGTCTCGCGAGGCATTTTTGCCAAATCGTCCGCCTTGAGCGTTAACGGGGTGGAGAGATCGCCTTTCACGGCGATGCTTGTGGGGCCGGACTCTGACTGCGGCGCTTGAGCCATGACCAGACTGATCGAGACCACGGCCAGAATCGAAAACCGGGGAAGAGATAGAAGGATAGCCACGACAGGTGTCAGTTTACCACGACAGTGTCGGGTTCCGGGCTCGTGCTGAGCTTGAACTCATCCACCAGGTTCCCTAACAGCGTCGAAAGTTGCAACAGCCGTTGAGCCGATTCCTGGGATCCCGCTGCGCCCTGGGCGGTGCTCTCCGCGGCCGTAGCCACGCCATGAATTGTCCCGGCGATCTTGGCGCCGGCTTGCATCGCATCGGCCGCATTCCTTGAAATGTGGCTGGTAGTTGTGCTCTGTTCCTCCACTGCGCCGGCAATGGCCGCGGAGATGTTGTCGATCTGATGAATGATCTCGCTGACCGAAGCGAGCGCGCTCACCGCGCCTTTTGTATCGTCCTGGATAGCCAGTATTCTATGCCTGATTTCTTCGGTGGCGTTCGCGGTCTGCCTGGCTAGTTTTTTGACCTCATTCGCCACCACGGCGAATCCCCGCCCTGCCTCTCCCGCCCGTTCGGCTTCGATAGTCGCGTTCAACGCCAATAAATTCGTTTGCTTCGCGATCGAAGTGATCACCTTAATCACTTCGCCGATGCGAAGTCCCGATTCTCCTAGCTTGGCGACATTCGCATTGGCTCCTTGCGCTGTGTGCACCGCCTCTTTCGCCACCCGCGCCGCTTGATCCACATTCTTGGCGATGTCTTTGGCCGTGACACGCATCTGCTCAGCGGCCTCGGCCACGGATCGAATGTTGTCGGATACCTCGTTTGCGGCCGTGGATACGAGATGAACTTGGGACGAGGTCGCGGCCGCATCGCTGCTCATATCACGGCTGGTCGACCTTAATTGTTCCGATGAGTCGGCCAGTTGAGCCGCGGCGGAAGCAACGCGCAGGAGCGTCTCGCGAATGTGTCCGATGAAACCATTGAACGCCATCGCCAGCATGCCGATTTCGTCGTCGAAATCCGCCTGGAGGGAAGTGTTGACATCGGCAGTTTGCAGCCGTTTTACCAGCTCGTGGATCGGCCGGAGAACTAGCCGGTTGAGGACGGAGAATTCGGCGCTCACCAAAAGCCCTGCCATGATCAGTGCGCACAGCGCCACGATAAGTTGTACCCGGCGAACCTCAACGGTCACGTCGGCTTCCGGATAAGCCGCCAGCAAAGAGGATCGCCACTTTTCGAACGGCTGTGACGTGACTACCCAACCATCAGTATTCGGGTGTTCTATCCGCCGGCGGATGTCTTCGTCCTTAACGCGCGGGGACTTGAATACCACCGTTCCATCCCGCTTGAGCAGCGCCACATATCCGTTGCTCAGAATCGTCGCGCTGCTGATTTGTTTTCCCAGGCCGGCCAGCGCGGTCAGTGGATATCCCACGTACCAGACTCCCAGTACCTGGTTATTTTGGTCCCGCATCGGTTCATAGCCGGTCATGTAAGGGACACCCAAAAGATCCACGACGCCGTAAAATGGCTTGCCCGCCTCGATCGCGGCGTAAGCCTTCCCCTTGGGGTCGAGAACCGTGCCGGTGGCGCGCGAGTCATCCGGCTTCAGCACATTGGTGAAAACCTGAACATACTGGTCGTGGTTCTTCACAAAGAGTGTGGCCGTGCAATCGAACAGCGTTCTGATCCGGTCCACCAGCTCGAAACGTCCAACCTGGGAGGCGCTGCCAAGCCTCAGATCCGGGACCGAGGTGCCGCTAACCGAGGCTTTTCCGCCGGATTCCGGAACTCCTATTCGTTTGCCTTCGGCCATCAGCACCTTCATCGCCGCATGCACGGTAGCCAGACTCAGCGAATCGACGGTGATGAGCACCGTGGTCAATTCCGCGGTCTTCTCCACCGCCTCGCGATCGGCGCCTTTTCGGATGTCCGAGCCGAGATAGTGCGTCATCGCCAATCCAAATGACACGAGTACGAGCAACACGATCACGACCGTGGGCAGCATGAATCTGACGAGTAGTTTTCCGGACATAGCCTTCCCGCGCGCCTGCATGTCGCGGCGCACA
>JBEKBK010000175.1:0-15015 GCA_050015435.1 Bryobacteraceae bacterium | reverse complement strand
CGCTTCTCGCGCTTTTGATCGAAGAGATTCGTGATGGTCTCGGGCTCCAGGAGAAACTGCTGACGGTCCGTGTGGTCACGCAGAGAAACGATTTCTGCGATACGGCCCGCTTGAACCGTGATCACTGCTCCATCCTGGTTGTAAGCATCCGGGCCAGGATTGATTTGGATGCCATCAGGCCGGGTGCTGTACCACCCGAGTCGGTTCTGATTCGATTCGGAATAGCCGCAACGGCGCAAATAAGAGGTGATCTCGTCAACCTGCGCATCATCGCCGAGCATGACCTGTTTCGGTGCGGCGTAAAGGGTCGAAGTAGCGGCGAATTCGCCGGTCCGCAGCATATCGTCAACCATCCGTGCATACTTCGCATAATAATGAGTGAACGCACAGATTCCGACGGTCCAGAACGCAAAAACCATTATTAAAATGCGACCCCAAGGGTTGAAAATGAAAAACGACAAAAACCTCTCTTGAGCAATACGAGGTGTGTTGGCCGCAAGGCCCCCGTTCGATGGATGTGCCATCGCCGGCTTTCTTCCGGTCTTTAGCTTCAAGCAAAGCCTCATTTTGACCGCTGGCGTGATGCGTCAACCCTAACTAGAGAGGGAGCAAGCTATGATTCCAGCCGAGCGTGAAGGGAGCAGTCACGCGCAGCCAATTCCGAGTTTTACCGAGTGTCACGTGCAGTTCCTCCGTCTCGTGGTGGATCCACCCCGGTGGGGCACGCCAAGGCCCGTCCGTTCTGCTCTCTCTCGCTTATCCGTTACATTGGGGTAGGCCGTGCGACCCGGAAGTTAGCTCACAAAACCTGACTGCGCGCGGTCAAGTGATCGTATACGGTCACTAACTTGAGGCGGGATCGCTATGTTGGCGATCCATTCATCCCACCCAAGGCCAGGACCGCTGTTGAGATGTCCTTGGGGAGTAGCTGTAAGTGAGTCGAAACACCCACCGCATTGACGATGCCGTGGGAAGTGGCGCAGCCGGACTAATCAGCACATGGGTGCAGGAAGTCTGATCCGCTTCGGGCAGACACTCGATCTGAATATAGCGTCTCTCCTTCGGGAAAAACTCGATGGGGAGAAGCGGCCTGCTCCGAGTTTGGCATCACACCCGCACGCAACTTTGCGTCATGGCAAGCACAGCCGCGCCGCGAACTGCAATGGAAGAGGTGCGCGCACTTGGCCAACCATTGCAAGCGATGGTCGAATGGGTTGGCGAGTTGGGCTTGTTTTGCTGGCGGGTGGCCAAAGCAATCTTTTCGCGTCCTTTTGAAGGAGCAGAGTTCTTACGCCAGTTGGATGCGATGGGCGCCAAATCTCTTCCCTTGGTGGCGCTTGCGGGGGCTGCGACGGGTGTCGTTCTATCTCTGCAGACCCGTGACAGCCTTACGCGATTCGGTGCCAAGTCTCTACTGCCTGCCGTAATTGTGTTCTCGCTGGTTAAGGAGACCGGGCCGATCATTACCGGTCTGGTCGCGAGCGGTCGTTTGGGCGCTGGCATCGGAGCCGAGTTGGGCTCCATGCGAGTCACCGAACAGATCGACGCCATGGAGGCGTCAGCGGTCGATCCGCACAAATATCTGGCGGCTACGCGGATACTGGCCTGCATTGTAGCGCTGCCTTTGCTCACCGTGGTGGCCGATTTCTGCGGTGTCCTCATGGGCTGGGTCGCGTCCACTCTCGCGGAGCCCGTGTCCTTGAGGCTGTTCCTTTCAAACGGCTTTCATGGCGCCACATTCGACGATATTCTTCCCTCCACCCTGAAGACCACTGTTTTTGGCTTAATCATCGGAGTCGTGTCCTGCTTTCAAGGCATGCGGACCCGCGGCGGGACCGAAGGAGTCGGACGTTCCGCCACCAGTTCGGTTGTACTCTCGTCCTTGTTCATCATCGTGGCGGATGTACTACTGGTTCGGTTGATCATCGAGTTCTTCTAAATGGCACAACCAACCAACCCCGAGCCTCCGATTTCCGTAGCAGGATTGCGAAAGTCCTTTGGCAAACAAACCGTTCTGGATGGAATCACCTTCCAGCTTGAGTCCGGCCAGGTGACCTGCGTGCTGGGACGAAGCGGCAGTGGCAAGAGCGTTTTGCTAAAGCTGCTGATCGGTCTCGAGACACCGGACGCAGGCTCGATTCGTCTGGAAGGCCACGATGTCTCGAGCGCTTCGACCAAAGAGTTGAACGAGGCACGAATGAAGGTTGGCTTTCTGTTTCAGGAATCCGCCCTCTACGATTCCATGACGGTTGAAGAGAACGTCGCCTTCCCGCTCCGCCGGCACACTAAACTTTCCGACACCGAACGCCGTGACCGGGTCCATCAGTTACTCGGAAGCGTCGGAATGGATCGGGATCTCGACAAGATGCCCTCAGACATCTCGGGCGGCATGCAAAAACGTGTGGGTTTGGCGCGCGCCCTCGCGCTCGATCCGGTGATCGTCATGTTCGATGAGCCCACGGCGGGACTCGATCCGATTACCGCGGCGGAAATCGCGAGGCTGATTGTCGAGCTGAGAGACCAACGGCACATCACCTCGATCGTGGTCACGCACGATCTCCATACAGCCCGGACCATCGCGGACCGTCTGATCGTCCTCAAGGAAGGGAAGACTCTTTTTGACGGCACCTTCAAAGACCTCAAGCAGAGCAAAGATCCATTTATCACCCAATTTATGAAAGATGCGGCATGAGGTGAAAGTATGTCACGAAGCTTTCGTTTAGGACTGTTCATGCTGACCACGCTGGCCATCCTTGCAGCCTGTATATTTCTGGTCGGCCGCGAGGAGTCGAGGTTCGGCACGAACTATCTCGTCCGGAGCGACTTCACGAATGTCGCGGGTCTGAGTGAGGGCGCGGATGTTCGCGTGGGAGGAATCCGCAAGGGCACGGTCCGATCCATCCATCTCCCCAAGACGCCCGACGGCGAAGTTGTGGTCACGATGGATCTCGCAAAAGAAACGCAGGCCATCGTCAAGCAGGACTCGGTTGCGTCCATTCAATCCGAAGGCCTTCTGGGAGACAAGTACGTAGAGATCTCCTTCGGTTCGATGGAGGCGGCAAGACTCAAGAGCGGCGAGACGATTGAAAGTGAGCCTCCCTTCGACATTTCGGATCTATTCAACAAGGCCAATCAGATTCTAGACACCAGCCAAGGGGCGCTCGAAAGTATCCAAGGGGCGGCCGACAACGTCAACATGATCACGGCCAAGATCAATACTGGAAAGGGAACCGTAGGAAAGCTGATCAACGATAAGACCCTCTATCAACAAGCGGCGGCGGGCGCAACCGCCTTACATGAAGACGCCGATGCGCTACAGCACAACTTCCTGTTGCGCGGCTTCTTTAAAAACCAGGGCTACACCAATCCAACGGAGATTACACAGCACGAAGTCCCAGAACTTCCTAAAGGGCAGGCCGTCAAGACCTTTGCTTACAATCCGAAGAGCCTGTTCGACAAACTGGACTCCGCCAAGCTGAAGAATGAGAAGAGTCTCGACGCGGCGGGACAGTTTCTGCAAAGTCAAAAGTTCGGGTTGGCCGTGATTGTGGATACCACGGGGAGAAAGGGCGATACAGAGAAGGAGCGCGTGTTGAGTGAAGCCCGCGGCTTTGTGGTGCGCAAGTACCTGGTGGAGAATTTTCAACTGGACGATACACACGTGAAGACTCTCGGTTTGGGAAAGACTCCCGATTCGAGCCCGGACGGAAGCATCGAGATCCTGATCTATGCCGGTGCGCCTGCCGCGGAAGCGCGCAAAGCGCTGACGCAGAACTGATCGCTTTACTTCCCGTTGTCGCGACGGAGATAATTCACCGACGCAGGGACGCCGCTGCTTACTGCCGGCCGGTCACGATCGACTTCCGCTTTTAGCGATTGGAGGTCGTTTGGCTGTGCGGCTGGACCTGGGATCCGCTGGGTTTCCGGGCTTCCACTGTAGATCATCCTGCTGGCGTCCTCCACGCCAAACCAGTCCTCAGAATCAACCATTTGGTACCTGTCGTCAGAATCTGAATTTTGATCAAGGCCACTTGTGTCGATTGTCGTCCCACCGGAATCCATGGCATTCACCTCGTCCGTCAGCCACCAAAAGCAATGACAAAACTCGTGCACCATCACACGCCGAAGGGTTCCTTCATCCTCAAGTGTGGCCGTCTGTGCAGGAAGAGTGCACCCGAACACCGTGTTCCCGTTAACAATTAGTGGGCCAGCGCAGCCGTCGAAACACCGATCGTCGTCGTACCATAACTCCGGGATGACCTGAATCGGCGGCATGGAAGATACTGCGGCTGCGGCTCCGATTTGGTCCCGAAGAGTAGCGATTCGCTCGAGTCCATCGAGGAAACGCGACTTAAGCGAAAGAGGCAGTTGCGACCAAGCCAGCTTGGCCACAGTCAGCCAGACCTCAGGACTACGTTTTGAGTAAAATCGGCTAGCCATCGCTTTAGTGCTTATTCGCCCACGCTGCCATTGGATCACACCTTCTGATGTTCAGGTGCTCTCAGTCTATCGGCATTTTGACTACTCGCGCCTTATGTTGCTGGTGTTATCGACAGCTCTTGTGTCACGACCGGCCAGAGGCATTCCACTTAGCCGTGTGACGCCCTACCCGTGGAAGTGGCCGTTCCCGGTTCTGTCCCTATAGTCGGCTATCTGGAGTTTTGCGGCTCCTCCGCTTTGCCGACCTCACGACGCGACTTTCAGGCCTTCCACCAGGAACCATGTTTTAGGATACTAACGAGCCAATCCGGATGGCAGTCCCGCAGTAGTCACGTGCGTCCCGAAGAATGCGTTCGCCCAAGTCGGCGGGGAGGTGAGCGGCTCAGCGCCACTGTAGATTCGACGACAAAGAGAACCACCGAGTTGAACAGTGAGAAAACTCTAGTTAAAGCCGCCGGCGACACCCTGAGGGGGCCGGTCTCTTGAGGGAAGCATACGCCCACTCGATCAAGACACGCGACGAGTTTGAAATCGATTTGGTCCGAGGATTGCTCCCAAAGGAAGGCGTACAACGATAAAAATTGATGGCTTGAGGAATTTCGGTTGCCCCCCAGCGTGTCCCCGCAATTGCCCACCTCCACCCCGAACCCCAGCATTCCCTCATCAACCCGCCCAACCAAATTCCTTGAGCCTTCACGGGGCTTCTAAACGACTGGGGTTGTATTGTCTCTAATTGTTTTTCCCTCACATCTGCTTACGGTGCTGCACAGCCAAGTCCACCAAGGCCTGGACCGGCCTTTCTAGCCGCTTGATTAAGAGAAGGGCGCGCCTTGAGCAGGGTCTCCATGACCAGGAGCGGGCATGGATCTGGCCGCATGTGGTCGTTGGACGGTATATGGTCAGTTGATCTCGCCCGGGGAAATTGGATCAGAGGGTTAGCCGGCTTCTTTCGGCACATCAACCTGCATCACAAAGCCGTCGAGGAAAAGCGTTGGCGGGACGATTGCTACATGGATTCCTGCAATCAAACGGCGAGCCCGTCGTGTTGTTCGAATGAGGTACGGAATCGACCGTGAGTAAGCTTGCATGTTGGTAATACGCGGAATTCAGAAATGAGAATCCAGTGAAAAAAAGGAGACAGCTTGACACAAACCAAAGTGGTTCATGAACCGAGAGTACTGGCGGCAGATACTCTTACGGGCAATGCAGTGGTAAACCTTCAAAATGAGGATCTCGGAAAAATCGAACATTTGATGATCGACCTGGAAAGGGGCCGCATCGCTTATGCGGTTCTTTCGTTCGGCGGATTCCTGGGCATGGGTGATAAGTTGTTTGCCATTCCCTGGAGTGCCCTCGCCCTTGACACGGTCGAAAAGAGATTCATTCTGAACGTCAATAAGGAATTGCTCAAGAGCGCTCCCGGTTTCGACAAGGATCGCTGGCCGAACATGGCTGACCAAGCCTGGGGTGCCAAAGTCTTCAAATATTACGGCGCCAAGCCCTATTGGGATTAAGAACGTAGGCAGAACGGCGATGGCCAGTCGCAACGACGTGATTTAGCGGCTGGTCAGAGCCGCCGATTCGCATTCGGTCAAAGGGCGGCCCGCGATCTCGGCCTCGGGTGAGCTCTTATAAGCTGCCCAATGTTCGGGTGAGGTTTTCGCGGAAGTGCAAAAAACGCGACCGTAGCCAGGCCCAAAGGTTCGCCACTGCCGCGACCGCCCACGGCACGAGGTTGCGTCTTTGTGGAACGGCAGCATCGGTTCTGGAGGTCGCGGCCCACTCCAGCTCCCGTTGAAGATCGCGGGCGGATTGCCAGCGGTTCTTCCGGATCTCGCTCCAGACACGCGCTCCTGCGCATTTCAGATTTTAGTCGGCACTTTCGGTTGGAAGCTGGTACCATGACCTCGAATCATTCGGCACCGAGGTGAATTTCCGTTGGCCGAAGTTAAGATTAACGAGGGCGAAAGCATGGAGAGCGCGCTTCGTCGTTTCAAGCGCAAGGTTCTGAACGAAGAGATTATCAAGGACATCAAGCGGCACGCGTACTACTTGAAGCCGGGCGAGAAGAAGCGGCTCAAGGCTGTGCTCGCCCGCAAACGCAATCGCAAGAAGCGTACGCGAGACAGCGAACCGGATCGATCCTCCGGGACGAGCTAAGAATTGCCTTCGGCGTTGCCGGTTCGCGGCCAGCAATACAGAGACTCCCTCCGCGGCCCGCGACCCGCCGTAGACTGCCCAACGAATCTACCCGCTCATGAAGCACCAAGAGCGATAAATGGGATGCTCGCTTGGGGCTACGGTGCCCCGGCATCTACCCTGTAAGCGCCCGCCGCTGTGCAGCCGGCATGCTCGGTGCATGGCGGCCTCGCGAGTGCAAGGCCGATCACTTCAGGATCTTGGCTTCAACAGGTCGGCTTCGTTCCCGCCGACCTTTTGTGTGATCATGCCGGTCAGCCGCGTCTTCGAAAGCCAGTCCCGGATGCGATAGATTTCTCGACGCTCCGCGACTGGATCAAGGAGACCGAGGAGCACATCGATCCCGTCGAAGACGATGCATGTCGCATTGATCTCTTCGGCCTTGGCTTGAAGGACAATCAGCGTGCCGATCAGGTCGAATTCGCCGGCCTTCACGACGTCCGGATGAGCGCATCTGGTTTCTGCAGGGGATCAATGTGGTGCAGAACTGGATGACTGCCCGGCATGTGGCGCAGATTGGAAGGCCATCGACGTCGGCCATGGTCCCGCTGTCCGAAGAACCTGCTCGAAGAGGCAATGGACACGCCCAAAGCGACCCGCCTTAGGCGCCCTGGGGAGCCCCACCCGACAGGCCGTTGTCGCAGACGGTCAGGGCTTCACCGACATCTGATTAAAGACCTTATCAGCGCTGCCAGTCACGTCCACGGCTTTGGTCATAATTGAGTTCGCCTCGTCGGTGGAACGTACCGGGCCCATCAGCGTAACCATCCCGTTTTGACTGATGATTTTCACGTTGTGAGCATAGGTCGAAAGTGCTTTGTCCGCCATCACAGACTTCCGAATCCGTGCCGTCAGATGGCGATCCTCCGTGTTCATCTTTTGCTGATCTGCCGTAGCCGCGCCGGAATTCTTATCGCGAATGTTGACTTTCGTGTTATCGGGTTGGACTTGGTTACCGGAAGGCTCGGCGTGCTGGTCTGGTTGCGTGTGCGGCGTAGCCTCAACCTCGGGCGCTGGCTGGATCTCATTGGGCAACTGTGACTCGGCGGGGGGCGTGGGCGCTGACGCCGGTGATGCGGGCGGGGGCGGGGTGGAATCCGGCGAATGCTCCTGATCTGAGGACGATGGAGGATTCTGAGCTTCGGCGAGCAGAACGGCAGCGCTGATCGCCGAATGATTGGGTTGTCTGGTCGCGTGCCGACTCGCGGGGCCGCTGACAGTCACCGAATTCAAGGTGTCCACGGCGTTCAAATCGTAGAGCCGGAACATACTTCATTTTGCGGATAGGCAACGAGAAACGCGCTTGGGTCCGTTCAACTCCTGGATCGCCTGTGAACCGGAAGTGGGCTTGGAAAAACGGCGATCCCAGACGCACGGGATGTGTCCGACGCATTGATCCGTGAGTGCGATGTTCGTCAGGTCAAATTCCGGGATTTACAAATCAGCAGACGTAGGAGCGCCCGCAGATCCGGTTCGCGGATTCGGGATGCTTTCGCGACAAGGACCGAGATTAGCTGGGTGCTCCATGGGCGCAGCCCGCAAAAGTGGCAGCGCCCGAGCCCGCAGTACCGCGATGATCTGCGAGCGGTTTCGGCGCCCGCCGCGCGAGCTGGGCGCTTGTTTGTCGTTTCGGGGCAGCCCCCCTTTCGATGATCACGGGACTGACGTTTTGTGCAACGGCGTAGCCGCCGCGTGGGTTTCTTCAGCGGCCAGGGATGCACAGCGCCCGCGTAAGCGCTGTGCATGGTCAAGGGCGTGTCCCGGCTCGATTTGTTGGCCGATGCGCCGCTCGATCGTTTACTTGGCGATACGGTGCTCGATGGTTTACTCGCACCGCATCCCTTGATGCCTGGCACGGGCCGCCTACGCTGGACAACGGCGAAAGGGGGGCGGCGTCTAATTCCGGACGGAGCGTTCGGGGACGACATAGCCCTAACTATGGGGTCATGAAAACCGCACCGACGCCAAAGTTCAGGCGGCTAATGATTGATGGCTCTTCCGGAATCCTAACCGAATTCCGCCCAGACGATGGTGTGGTCGGAGGCTCCTGCGACTTTGCGTGCGGCCATATCGACCTGAGCGGTGTGGCAACGTTCGGCCATAACGGGCGTCGCCAGGATATGGTCGATGCGCCAGCCAAAGTTCCGCTCGAAGGCGTTGCGGAAGAAATCCCAGTAGGTGTACTGAACGACATCCGGGTGAAGTTTGCGAAAGACATCGATGAAACCCCAGGCTACGGTCTCCTTGTAGGCGGCTCTGGCGTCGATGTGAAAATCGGGATCGTTCACGCGTTTTTCAGGATGGTAGACGTCAATCGGCTCAGGAGCGACATTTAGATCGCCGAGCCAGATTGCGGGCATGGCAGGATTCAAGGCGGATTCGAAATAGGCGCGCAGGCGTCGAAACCAGGCAAGCTTCAGAGCATATTTCTCCGAAGAAATCGAATAACCCTGCGGAACGTACGTATTGATAATCGGAATTCCGCTGACGACGGTCTGGATGATCCGGAAATCTTCGTTATCGGCCCCTTCATGCAGGCCGTGAATGACCCTTTCGGGGGACGTGCGAGTTAGCGTGGCGACGCCGTTATAGGCCTTCATGCCGCGGAATGAGGCATGGTATCCGGCGTTGGTAATCGCATCGACGGGGAAATCCTGGTCCTGGATCTTGGTTTCCTGCAAACACATCACATCGGGTTTGTGCTCGGCGATCCAGTCAAGCACAATCGGCAGGCGGCGCCGGATGGAATTCACGTTATAGGTGGCGATCTTCATCGGGATGGCAGGCTCGGCATGCTTGATTATCCCGCGTGTTCGCGGCGGTCCCGGCCGATCCGGTCGCAGATACGCAAAAGGCGGTCGAGCGTGGGGTCTCGGATTTGCAAAGAGGCAGGGCTGGACGGCTCGGGCGCGGATATGCAAGTTTCGCGCGAAAAAGGCGAGGTCGGGCAGGCGTTTATGGGTTTGTGGACTCGGATGCGGCTCCTGATGTGTTGAAATTAGTGTCGTCTGTGCCGCCTGTCATGGGTGGGGCGGAAGGAAGACTCCGAGCGTTCAATTATGGGTCGGTCCGTGACCAAGTCGCGTGGATACATCCGAAAGTGCATCCGCCCCGCTCTGGTTCGCCATGATGCCGCGGCCGGTGGTAGAACGTGACGACGCCACGCCCCAGGGTCTTCGTCAGCTCCGTCGTCGAGGGATTCGCGGAGTACCGGCAGGCCGCCCGTGGCGGGATCGAACAGGCCGGGTGCGAGGCGGTTCTCGTCAATGAGGATTTCCCGGCGCAGGCCGGTTCGTCGCGGAACACCTGCATCGATGCCATCGACAGCTGCGACGTTTTTCTTCTCGTAATGGGCGCAAGAGGCGGCTGGAAGACCCCGTCGGGCCGGCTCGTCATGGAGGAAGAATTTGAGCATGCCCGCGCGCGCAAACTCCCGGTGCTAGTGTTTCTAGAAGACGTTCCGCGCGACGCGGACGCTCAGCGCCTTGCGAGACGCCTCTCCGACTATGTGGACGGCAACTTCCGCGTGACGTTTAGCGGCGCGGCCGAGCTTTCGGGCCAGGTCGAGCGCGCGCTGCGCGCGATAACGGACACGCGAAATAATCGACCTATGGATCATGATCCGATCGCAGCACGCCTTCTGAAGCCGTATCGCTTTTCGGACCAGACCAGTCTGCGATTCGCCATCGCGCCCGAACGCGTGGAGGAGGTGTTCGATCCGCTTGATCTGGCCGCGCCGGAGTTCGCGGTGCGCATGATGGAAATCGGACACCACCGGGATGTGCGGCTCTTGGGCTATCGCTATGCCAAGGATGCTCCCCACCTAGAAGAAACGTGGCTGGTTATCGAACAGCCGCTCGGAAATAACTGGAGCGATGGACGGCAAGGCGTGCGGCTGGCAATCGGCGAGAATGGCGTGGTTCTGATCGACACGAACGCCACCGGCCGTACGAAACGGAGGAATTCTTTGGACCTGGCGGAAATCATGACGGTCTCGATTGAGACCGTCGAGGTATTGCTGGCCGCAAGTTTTCGATTCGCCCAGGCCCTGTATGACGACAAGGACCCCTACAAGCGCCATCAGCGCTTTTACTGGAATGGTGTTCTGTGCGGAGTGGGAAATCGCAGCCTCGTGCGCAATCCCGACAGCCAGCAGCACAGTTACCGCATGAATATGGGGGACAAGGATTATGCGATTCCGGCGTTCCCCGCATCAAGATTGATCGCGCGGGCGGATCTCGCGCAGTCGGGGAGAGAAATCGAGCGGGCGATCCTGTACTGGGAGCGAGAAACAAAAGTCGATCGCTGACCCTTGACCACGCCGGACGCTCTGCCATCGTTCTCGCACCGAAGAATGGCGACAAAAGAAGGTGTAGGTATGGCGCGCCGGCGTTTTTGCGGCGCGATCCGTGCATGCCGGCGGCAGAAGCGCAGGAGAGGGGTGCGCTGCTCGATGCATTATTCGAGGGATTACTCGCCTCGCATTCCTCGGCGCGCATTACTCGCCGTGCATTTGAAGCGGGCCGAGAGTGTGTTTTTTGGGTGACCGCACCGCCCGCTAAAGCGGGCAGTTCGTTTATCAGCGTACCTTTGTGCGCGGGCTGTCGGAGGATTAAATGGTTGAATAATTCGCGCCGCTGATTTCAGTTCCATTGAGTCGGCCGTGAAGAAATCAGCCTTGTGAATCCGGCGCCAGCAGGAGGATCTTCCCAATGCCGCCTTTCTCTCCTAGCACATGTGCTTCAGCCGCATCACACAACGGCATTCGGCGACCAATCGGCAGAACGAACTTGCCATCGCGCACGTCATCGGCAAACTCGCGCACCTTGGATGGATCTGGTTTCGTAAACACACGCGTAATCCTCACTGCCGGATTTTCTACCGCCGCGCTTTCCGGCAACACAGAAGTGTAGCCAAAGGAGCCGCTCCGCTTTACCTTCGCGATCAGCTTCGCTGCAACCTCACCGCCAACGGTGTCCGCGATTGCATCCACCAAGCGGAAGGTCGCAATCGCTTCATCGTTATCGATCGCAAGCACACCAGAGACACCGAGGGAACGGGCGTCATCCAACTCTTTCCCGCGAACACCTGCAATCACCTGCGCGCCGATCTTCTTCGCCGTATGCACTGCCGCGCGCCCAACACTGCCCAGGGCTCCTGTTACCAGAACAACCTGTCCCTTTTGCACGTTTGTCGCAAGGCGCACAAGTTGGTCTCCCGTGAGTGTAACGAGCGGGATCGCCGCGGCGTCCACCAGGTCCACGCCATCCGGCAGATGGGTCACGTCCGAATCGTCCACTGCCACCAACTCGGCATAGGTCGCGTTGGATAGTGCAAGAACGCGGTCGCCGGGCTTGAAGTGCTTCACATTTGCGCCGACCGCCCGTACGACGCCACTCACGTCGCGGCCCAGAATTGCAGGAAACGACAACGGAAAATCCTTCTGCCGCATCCCTGAACGCACTTTCCAGTCAATCGGATTAACGCTCGCAGCGGCTGCCGCGATTAGTACTGTATCTCCGCTAATCTGCGGGTCGGGAACGTTGTCTTCAAATTTCAGCTTCTCAGGACCGCCGTACTCTTGCAGCACCACTGCCCTCATCGCGTATCTCCCACTTCCGCCAGGGCTTCCGCCGTCGGCCGGAATTCAGTGTACTCCGCCGCCTGTTTCCAGGTCTCGCAATTATCAAGGCCGTTGGCGGCGACGGGCGCGGCGTCGAAAGCTTGCGAGATCTTCGCCTGTACGAGATCCTTCTCGCGGGCTTCGAGCTCGCGCTGCAGGGCGAGATTGCCTTTAGAGAGAGGCCTCTTGTCCGCGATGTGTTCCAGGAGCTGGAATTGCACCTGGACCTCCATGTAGTCGAGTTCCGATATCGGCTTGTCGTCCATGGAATCCTCCTGATCGTTACCCTTAGAAAGACCCTGAAGGCTATTATGCTGCACTACGGGTGAGGCCGGCGGCGCCGCCGGGCTTGCCGGCCGTGACTCGTTATCGATAAGCCTCGGCCACGACCGGGTAGTGGCGGTAACGCTTGCTACATGGTGAGCGCCATATCCTCAGGAATGCTCATAACTTTTTTTCGAAAGCTCGTCAGATCTGTCCCTGCCCGGACAACGGCGTTCTCGATCGCGATCGCTGCGTTCGTGATCGTCAGCTTTAGCTCCGTGACGGGCGTGGTCCGCGCGCAGAAGTTGGCGCAGTCGGGGCCGAACCAGCGAGTCGAAGGTCAGGTTCCGGAGAACTGGCGTCCGGGAACAGGAACGATCATCACGGGAGAGGCAGCCGATAAAGCGAAGGCCGCCGCCCTCGTCAAGTACCCCGGCGGCAGCGTCAATCGCGTATTGAAACTGAGCGACGGTTCGTACGCGGTACACATAATTAAGATCCGCTGGCCGCACCACGTTTTCGTCAGCAAGACCTTCGAGGTGACCGGAGCCATCGGCTAGCTCATGTCGCCGACTATCTGCACGGCATCGACACCGGCGACAAGCCGACTTATCAGGCACAATCCCGGATATAGGGATTGCACCCTCAGACTTCAAAATCAGTTGCCATCTCCGGAATCGCCGGTGATCGGGCCTCAGTCTTCCTCATCTTCGTCATCATTCTCGAACTCACTCTGGCAATCGTGCTCGAAATTCATAAGCGAGATGAACTCGGAGAAGAAGGACTCCCCATCGCTTCTATGGGACCCGCGCAAATGTCACCCATGATGGGCCCATCGCCACCACTGGACCTTGAAATTTCCCACTGAAGCCTCTCGTAGGCCGCTTCCTGCATAAGGCCGAAATACGAGACGTGGTCGAATATGATTGGTGGGCTTTCGTGAAAGAGACCTTTCAATGACGGTGCACCGGCTGTGAAATTGCAAAACGACTCTAGACAAGCCGTGATCTCTTGAAAGAGCGAATGAGTCCGGCTTGAGCTTGCGGCCGCCATATCTTGCACTGACAGATATTCTTTTTTAGCTTCCGCGAGTAGTTCTTTAGCGTCGCTGTGTCGTCCTGCCTCGGTCGCCTGGCTGGCGATTTCGCGTAGGATGTAGGGTGTCTCTTGATCTTTTCCAGAGACAAAGTCGATGTCGTGCCAGTCCCAAGAATCTCGTTTGACCTGTTTACACATTTCGTTGCGACCGCCGTGTTGCTTGTCAGCGAGAACAATAGCGAGTTGTCGAGCTTTCAAGGCTGCCTTGAACGGATTATGTACGGCCAGCGCGTACACGTATGGGTAGGGAAACACCTTCGCTGCGAGTGACTCGCCATAGAGAACACAGCCGGAAAAGCCAAGCCGAGCTGCTATCGCCGATATGAACTCGACGAGCGTTCGCGGGTCGGACGGTTGCTTGCTTAGGGCAAAAGCAATTGTATCGAAGCAGCTCCAGGCGAACTGCAACCTTCAGAGCAACGTCGCGCTTCAGCTTGGTATCGCGTGCCCGATAGAGCTCGCCCATGCCGCCCTGGCCGAGCAAGGATAGGACCTCGTAGTGGCCGATCTTTTCGCCCACGCGCAGGGGCATAGGAGTATGAACAAGTCTACCGCCGTGGGATCAGAAAATGCTCCAACGCCTGGATGACGGCCCACTCGGTAGCTACTTTTTCAAATTCGGCGTTTGGCGTGGGGTTGAGGCTCAGCAGAAAGGTTGTGGAAGGTTGGCCGACCGGACGGAATCCGGAGGCCCACGGCGTCGATTGTCAGAAGATGCGATTCCTTGCTCCCCGACCTATTCCGGCAGCGGTCCGAGGATGTCAATTTTGTATTTCACCGCCACGGCCATGAGTTTCGCCATATCCAGAGGTGTGAAATCGTTAAAGGGTACACTCAGCTCCAAAACGAAACGCTCGAACCCGGCGGGAGCGCATAGCAGCAGCATCCGCGCGGGACTGGAGCCCACAACTCTGAAGCCGTGGGGGATCTCGCGCGGGCCGAAGATGTAGGTTCCTGGTCCACCCTTCAACCACTTGCCATCGCAGACAAAGGCCATTTCGCCTTCGAGTACGTAAAACGCTTCGTCTTCCAGATGATGCATATGGTAGGGTGAAGCAAACCCGGGCGGCATCTCCCAGTGCTCCATCAGCCCGAACGATCCATTGGTCGAATCGCCTGTCGACCTCATGAGTGTCGGTAAGCCCAGGAACCGGATTGCGGCATCTTCTCTCGTATTCAGGTAAGGCCTTTGCTCTGCTGTCATTACTTTATTCTCCGCTACCTTCGGATACCTGGATGGCGAGCAGGTTGCCTCGAACTAATTCTTTCCATCCCTCTTCAACAGCGTCCAGATCCAGCCGGCGAGCGTGAGGACAAGGAACGGGTACGCGAAAAAGGGCAGCGGCGAGGCAGTTGGCAAAACTTGTTCTCCCCAAAAAATCCTGGCCGAC
>JBEKBK010000174.1:0-15030 GCA_050015435.1 Bryobacteraceae bacterium | reverse complement strand
CATCTGAACCGGTGGCGCCCAGTGGAGGGGGGCCTGTACGAATGGGCCCGTGCTGCCTTCGGGGATCTCGCCGGATTCCTGGTTGGCTGGAATCTTTGGATCTATGCCATGGTCCTGATGTCGGAAATCGGACTGACCACCGTGACCAACCTCGGGTACGCCATCGGGCCTTCCGCCACCTGGCTCGCCGACAACAAGCTCGCCGTAGCAGTTGCCACGGCAACCCTCATTTCCGCGCTGGCAGCCGTTTCCATTCTCGGGCTCAGCGTCGGAAAGTGGATCTACAACCTCGGAGGGGCAACCGTGCTCGTTCTTCTTGGCGCGCTGCTCACGGCCTACCTTGTTCCGCACCAACGGCAAACTCTGTCGCTTGCTATACCACCGATCACGCTGCTCAATCTCAACATTCTCGGCAAACTTGCGTTCTTCGCGCTCGGCGGCTTCGAGTACGTGGCCGTGTTCGCTGGAGAATGTCGCGAACCCGAAAGACTCATCGCCAAATCGGTAATGATCGCGGCGCCGATCATCGCGGCACTTTTTATATTTGGCACCGGCGCTGTACTCGCCGTGGTGGATCCCGCCGATGTCGATCTCGTCAGTCCAGTGTTACAGGCGATCAGCGTAGCCGCACGTCCTCTGGTTCTGGCGGCGCACCTGGCCTCAGCTTTCTTTTTGCTGTTGTTAGTTTCCCGCCTCGCGCAAGCGAGCATTAACCTTGCGGTAAACAGCCGGCTCCCGATGGTAGCGGGTTGGGATCACCTGCTTCCCGCCTGGTTCACGCGACTCCATCCGACGCGACGCACACCGATAAATTCAGCACTCTTCGTCGCCGCTCTAACCCTGGCCCTTGCACTCGCAGGCATCGCCGGCTCCGGCCGGCAGGAAGCCTTTCAGCTCCTCCAAAACGCATCAGCGATTTTCTACGGACTTACATACCTGGTGATGTTCGCAATCCCGATTCTCGGCCGAGCCGAGCCTGCGCTGAGCTTGCGACTGGCGGCCGCTTCAGGATTCGCCATGACGGCACTATGCGTTGTGCTGTCAATATTTCCCATTATCAACGTACCGAACCGGCTGACCTTCACCATAAAGGTGAGCGGCGCGGTGATCGCATCCAATGGTCTAGGCGCGCTGATCTACCGGTTTCAAACACGCCGATCTGCCGATAGCCCCGACACATAATCGCCTGGCAGGCGGGGATCAGGCGCAAAGACCAGCAAGCTCATCCCCAATGCCACAATGTAGCCAAGAAGCTACACATCGACAATGGCCCTCAATATTCGCAATCCCGAGGCCGAGAAACTGGCAGCGGAACTGGCCAGGCAGACGGGTGAAAGCAAGACGGAAGCGGTTACCAAAGCGCTGCGGGACCGGTTGGCGAGGGTGCGGCGGGAACGGACTAAGCGTCGTCTGGCTGATGAACTAGAGGAAATTGCCGAACACTGCGCGAGTTTACCAGTGCTCGATGGCAGGCCGGCCGAAGAGATCCTGGGACACGATGAGGCCGGCGGGCCACGCTGATGGTGATCGAGACCTGGACCGATTTATCTCCCGCGCCAGTATCGAAATGATCCCCGTGGATGGGGAACAAGGGCGACGATTTCATGCACACCGACGTTCCAATTCTCGAAATTCGGAATGGGTGATGCGCCCGGCCGCGGGTCGTGCGAGAATGGAGGTGTCGCGTCTTCCCACACGCGATTCCGATAATCCCTTTATTTCGTCTTTGGGTTTCGTGAGACAAATTCTCTCATTCAAAGCAGTGTCAATCTGGTTGGCGTGGATCGCATCCGCGTCCCTCTTCGCTCAAGCGCCGGTAGATCTCAGAGCAGAACTCGCCGCCCGCCGCATCGAGTTGGCGAGCCAACAGATTGAAAGAATCAAGGCACTGGTCGACGCCGGAATTGAAGCGAGAATCCGACTGGATGCGGCCGAACGCAATCTGGAGGATACGAAAGACCAGGCGATTATAGATGGCGCCGTTCTCCCACCCCTTGCGAACCCGGCCGGGCCATCGGAGGACGCGACCGTAGCGGCTGCCCAGCGCCGCCTGGATCGCCAGAAGGCATGGATGGAAAAAATCCGGGAGCTGACCGAAAACGGTGTCGTGCCGCCTTCGGATGTGATTGCGACGGAGACAGAGTTGCACAGCCGGGAATCCGATCTCTTATCGGCTCAAGCTCGTGTTTTCGCGAAAGTGGAAGCGGCCGCATCGGCGGCCAGAAGTTTGCACAAAGATGAGACGACGCCTCTGGATTTCGATGACGGCGAGATGGAGCATTACGAAGGGCTTGGGACCTTTGATGAGGCACGCGATCTTCAGGATCTGGTAAAGGCTTTCGGAGCGGAGTTCGGTCACCCGCTGCCGATCAGTGCGGATGGCGAAACCGAGGTCCATCGCGCGCTGGGGTTCGATCATCGCGGGCGCGTCGATGTTGCCATCCATCCTCTCGCTCCGGAAGGGGTTTGGCTGCGCCGGTATCTGCGTTCACGGCAGATCCCGTATTACGCGTTCACATCCGCCATCGTCGGGAAGGCGACTGCCGCTCATATCCATATTGGCCCGGGAAGCACCCGGCTGCTGCGTCCTTCGGGTAAATCGTAACTTATTGGTCCTCGGGCTCTCCAGCCGGAATGTGAGAATTGTAGGTTGGAGATATCTGCTAACGTGCGCCGAATCACGCCGCACGAGGTTCGCAGCATGTGGCGAGTGTGTCGCGAAGTGGCGCTTCTTGACGCTCGCGAAGAAGGCCCTTATTCACAGGCGCACCCGTTCTTTGCAGTAGCGCTACCACTCTCGCGGATCGAGGCCGCGGTTTTCAGTCTGGTTCCGCGGCGCAGCGCTCCCGTTGTCGTCTACGACACGGGCGAAGGTCTCGCCGACGAAGCGGCCGCGCGCATTATGCATCTTGGCTACACCGATGTGTCGGTTCTGGAGGGCGGGCTCGAGGCCTATGCGCTCGTAGGCGAGCTGTTCCGCGACGTCAACGTGCCATCGAAGGCTTTTGGCGAACTCGTCGAATCCATCCGGCACACGCCGTCTTTGTCCGCAAGCGAGGTCAGGAATCTCCTTGACCAACAGGCCGACATGGTGGTGCTGGATGTTCGCCGGTTCGAGGAGTACCGCACCATGAGCGTTCCTTCGGCGATCAGCGTTCCCGGAGGAGAACTCGCCCTGCGCGTCCGCGAGATCGCTCCATCGCCCGCCACTCTTGTGGTGGTCAACTGTGCAGGTCGTACTCGCAGTATCATCGGTGCGCAAACGCTGGTAAACGCGGGCATTCCTAACCGTGTAGCCGCTCTGCGCAACGGCACCATCGGCTGGACGCTCGAAGGCTATTCGCTCGACCATGGTCAAACACGGCGTTTCGGTGACGCAAGCAAACACCGCGAAATGGCCCGCGTTTCTGCCTCCACTTGGGCCGCCAGAACCGGCGTGGCTGTGATCGATCTCGAAACTCTTGATTCGTGGATTCAACGCGCGGACGAACGAACCCTGTACCGGTTTGATGTCCGCACTCCTGAGGAATATGAAGCCGGTCATCCCGCCGGTTTCGTGTCAGCTCCGGGCGGGCAACTGGTCCAAGCCACAGACGAGTGGGTGGCCGTCCGTGGCGCGCGGATCGTCTTATTCGATGACGACGGCGTGCGTGCGCGAATGACTGGTTCCTGGCTTGCCCAGATGGGGTGGGAAACGGCGGTTCTGGAAACAACTGCACCTCTTTCTATGGAAACCGGAATCCCTAGTCCGCCAAGGCCCGAGCCTCCGCAGCCCGTACACCCTACCATTCGCCCGGACGAACTCGCTGCTTCAGGCGAAAGGGTAGTCATCCTCGACCTTGCGCCAAGTCCCGTCTACGAGCGGGGCCACATTCCCGGCGCATGGTTCGTGCTGCGCAGCCGATTCCGGCAGGCTCTCGCGCAACTTCCTCCAGCGGAAACGCTGGTGCTGACTTCACCGGATGGTTGGCTGGCGCTGCACGCTGCCTCCGAACTGGAGCGAATCGCCAAACGCACCGTGAGGATTCTGGGCGGCGGAACCGCCGCATGGACGGCCGCAGGCAGGCCACTCGATCAGGATCGCCACTGCTGCGCTTCTCCCGCCATCGATGTTTATAAGCGCCCCTATGAGGGCACCGACAATGCGCCTCAAGCCATGCAGAGTTATATCGACTGGGAATTGCAGCTGGTGGCGCAACTGGCCAACGACGGCGTTTCCAATTTCCGGGTGGTCAGATAGCCCACGACGCCTAAAACATGACGGAAGGCAACCACGCGCCGGCCGGCTCGTTATAGAGCCCGACACTCATCAACGTCATCGACTGGACGACTCGTAGACCGTTTCCTAGACACCACCGCAACAGCGCGCTGTTCCTGGATGGCACCAGAATTCCGGGTCCGCCGAAGGATTCCGCCGAAGCGATCAGCGCTTGCATATCCAGGTTGGTCTCCGCCGTCGCATGTCCGAAAAATGCGAGTTCCGTGGAGTATCCGGTAATCCGGTCCCCGCGCTCCACCACGACCGCCGTGCTCTGCTCGATGGTTTGCGCCAAATCAGCACCGCGATCGAATCCGTGCACTTGCCGCGCCAGCGCGTTGCAGGCGTCCATGTCGCCAGGCAGTGCGCGCCGCACCGTGCAACCGTGAAGACTCGGCTTGAGCGGAAGCCCCTGGAGGCAGGAAAGCGGCTCCCGCACATCGAAGCCCAGACTGGTATAAAGAGAAAGCGAGCGATTGTGGAACGCCGCCTGCACCAACCGCGTTCCAGCCGCGCCGCGCTCCTTCGCGCGATCCATTACCGCCTCCATCAGCTTCCGCCCGACCCCCAGATTTTGTGCGGCGGGGTCAACCGTAATCGGTCCGATGCCCCCGATGATCGCACGCTCATCCAAAGCGTTACTCCCCACGATCCGGCCACCGCTTTCCGCCACCACAGCATAGAATCCGGTGGCGGAGAAAATCATCGAAAGCACTCTTGTGGCAACCTCGGGCGACGGAAAATCGCACGGAAAGCCATGGGCCGCGTTGATTGCGGAAAAAGCTTGGTAGCAAATGTCCCCGCAAGATTGAGCGTCTTCCGGCCGCGCTCCGCGGATGGTTACCTGTTCCACGGCCGGGCTAAGTTTCGTTGGCATTTGGGCGCGTCCGCTGAATCGTATTGATTATTCCAGAGGATATCAAAGCTCCGCAGGCGGATCGGGTAAACTTAGCTCGACCCTTCGTATGTTTTGACAAAGGAGAGTTCGTATATGAAATCGTTCGTGCGAATCGCATCATCTTTTGTCGCGCTCACGGTCCTTGGCTTGGCTCAGCAACCGGCGGAACGCACGATACCCGCCCGCACCATTCCGGTACCCACCACGGTGAGCCCGGAACTTCAGAAGGTGATCGCGCCGGCGTGGAGCGGCAGCAAGTCGCCGATGAATCTCACCAGCGACGAATGGAAGGCATTGCAGAAGCGAAGGGACGAGGCAGGCGCTAAAGCGCTGCAGCCCGTCAAGCAGAAGTTTCACGTCTCGGTACAGGAAGAAAAGATCGCCGGCGTGCGCGTGTATCGCGTGAAGCCCCAGGCCATCGCCCCGGAGAATCGAAATCGTTTGCTGGTGCACGTGCACGGCGGGGCATACGTTTTTGGCGGCGGAGAAGCGGCCGCGGCGGAAGCCGTCCTGATGGCGAATTTCGGCAAGATCGAAGTGGTTTCGGTGGACTACCGCATGCCTCCGGACTTCCCGTTTCCAGCCGCTCTCGATGACGGTTTAGCCGTGTGGAAGGAAATCGCCCGTTCGCGCGACACGAAGAAGCTGGGGTTGTTCGGAACTTCCACCGGCGGCGGAATGACACTGGCGATGGTCCTGAAACTGAAAGAGCTCAAGATGCCGCTGCCGGGCGCGATCATGGCGGGCACTCCATGGTCGGACATGACAAAGACCGGCGATACGTTCTATACGAATGAACTGGTGGATAACGTCCTCGGCAGCAACGACGGGTTACTCGAAGCAGCGGCCAAGCTCTACGCGGGGAAGCATGATCTGAAGGAACCGCTCTTGTCGCCCGTGTACGGAGATCTGAGAGGTTTTCCACCGGCCATTCTTCTTTCCGGCACGCGCGATCTCTTTCTGAGCAACACCGTGCGCGTACATCAGAAATTACTGCAAGCCGGCAGCGTGGCGGAACTGCTGGTCTTCGAAGGTCAATCTCACGCCCAGTACAACTCGCCCGACGCTCCCGAAACCGCCGCCGCCTGGAGCGAGGTCCGCAAGTTCTTTGACCGCCATCTCGGCAGGTGAGTGGCTGAATCACGAGATCGGATCAGTTGGAGGTGAAGCTCCAGCTCGAGATTTGGGTCACCTGGCTGGCATCACCAGTAGCGGCGGTGAAGCCTACCACTGCGTTTCCGTTCGGGTCGAGTCCCAGATTACTCAGGTTGACTGACGCTGAAACAACGCTGGTTCTATCGAGAGACACAGTCAGTGTGCTGCCGTCATACGTAATAATCACCGTATGGCTACCCTCCGCCAGAGTCGGAATGGCAACGGTGTTGACGGCCGAGATGGTGGGGGTCGGGTAATCGACACCGTTGTGGGAAGCGCTATTCGCCCCCGTGTAATTGCTCTGAATCGCGACATGGTTCGCATTGGGATCCCAGTCGTTCTGATACGTGTCGAATTCGACCGCAAGGCTGTTGGTAAGACCTTGATAGCCGAGAAATCCGCCCATGCCGGTGGTCCCCAGGGCACCCGTGCCGGCTAGGCTGTTCTGGATCACAAATGCGAATCCGTCCGCGATCGTCGCACCGGGAGCACTCGCCGAAATTTGGAAACTGAACTGCGTGGTGAAGGCACTTCCGACGGGCAGCGGGGCGGGCAACCACGCGGCTGCGGTCTGGTTCGTGCTTGAGGTCATGTTGATACCCGTGGTAGTCGCGGTCGAGACAGCGCTCGGCGAGCCGCCTAGCACAAGCGTCGTAAAGTCGATGGCGGTAATGGTGAAGGATTGGGTCACACTCGTGGCCGGCTGATAGTCCAGGCCGCCGGTCTGCGCAGCGGTGACGTTGCAAATGCCGGTCGATACCAGGTGGACCAGACCCGCTGGCGTTACGGTGCAATTCCCCGTCGCCGTGAACGTAACCCCAAGTCCGGACGTCGCCGTCGCACTCACCGTGAAATCCGCGATTCCAAACGGCTCACTCGATAGTGGTGCGAACGTAATGCTCTGGGACGCCGCGCCAACGGTAAAGTTCCCAGACGCGTAACCGATCGTATAGTTCGCGGCTGCGAGGCCCCCGCAACCAGAAATCGCATTTGCATAGACGCCAACATTCATGCCTGGGGTGACGGTACAAGTTAGGGTTCCAGTCAAAACACTAGCCGTATCGCCATTCGTGAATCCCGAATAATTGGAAGCCATGAACGTCGCAGGTCCCATGTAATATTCGGAGCCGGTGACGCTGATTGTCAGCGACGCCGCATTAACCGTAAAGTTCCCAGGCGCGTAACTGATCGTATAGTTTGCGGCGGTGAGGCCCGTGCATCCGGAGATTGCGTTTCCATAACTGCCGACAGTTAGCGCCGCGCTCGAGGAGCAAGTTAGGGTGCCGCTCACGACGCTGGAGCTATCGCCGTTCACGAACGAAGGCGGTCCATAGCCGCTCACGGAGAAACCTTTGTTGGTTCCTCCGTAGGTTTGCGAACCGGTGATGTTGGCGGTCAACGGCGCCGGATTGATCGTAAAGGTTCCGTACGAGTATTTGATCGTGTAGTTCACGGTGGTGAGGCCCAAGCATCCCGAGGTGCTATAGCTACCTGTGACGGGGCTTGCCGCGGTCGCGGTGTCGCCGCAACTCAGAGTGCCTGACACGACCGAGGAAGGATCGCTGTTCACCAACCCCACATACGCGGGGGTAAAAGACGGATTTGCTCCTCCATAGGTTTGCGAGCCGGTGATGTTTGCGGTCAGGGAGGCTGGATTTACCGTGAAGGCTCCATACGAGTAACTGATCGTATAGTTCGAGGCGGTGAGACCTGAGCATCCCGAGGTGCTATAGCTACCTGTGACGGGGCTTGCCGCGGTCGCGGTGTCGCCGCAAGTCAGAGTGCCCGATACCACCGATGAAGGATCGTTGTTCACCAACCCTACATACGCCGGGGTGAAAGACGGATTGGTCCCTCCATAGGTTTGCGAGCCGGTGATGTTGGCCGTCAGCGGCGCCGGATTCACCGTGAAAGTTCCGTACGAGTAACTGATCGTATAGTTCGAGGCGGTGAGACCTGAGCAATTCGAAATGGTGTAGGAGTTGCCGAGAGGGCTTGCTGACGTTGCATTCGTACTGCACGTGAGTGTGCCCGTGACGACACTGGAAGTGTCGCCGCCGACCAGTCCGGTATAGCTTGGTACGTACGCCAGGGCGGTCCCGCCGTAAGTTTGCGATCCGGTGATGCGCGCGGTCAACGGCGCCGGGGTTATGATCCCGGTGCTGATGGTGACGAACGCGATCTTGTAATTATTCCCGCTGTTGCCATCGTTGACGACTCCGGCCGGGGTCATGACGTGGGTCGTGCCGACGTTCAGGTTATCGTAGGTCTCGGTCCAAGTAACGCTGTCCCCATACGCCAGACTGCCCGTGGTGATGGTGGGCGTCGCCGTCGATGTGAGCCCGCCGTCGTAGACCTTGCTGCTCGCGGCCGCCGTAACCGTGATTGACCGCTGTGTAATGGTTAAAACGCCTGGAGTGTAGGAGAGATACGCGGCGTTATACGTCACCCCGTCGGTGGCCGAAGTGGTGGCCGGTCCAGAACAGACAATCGAATAGGTACCGACGTTCCGTGGGCTGGCAGGAGCATAGACGCAGGTCACTCCGCTCGTCAGCGAACTGGAAACGTCGCCGTAAACCGTGTAGGTCGGGTTGGGTATCGGCAATGCCGTCGCTCCGTAGACGAGCGTCTGACTGTTCCCGACAACGAACAGGTGCGTCACCTCGCTTGTGGCTGTGTTCGTCGGGCCGCTCTCAGCCGGTGTGCCCGCCGCCGATATCACTGCCGTTACCTGATAGGTGTAGGTTGTGTTGTAGCAGGTCGAGGTGGAACAAGCGGCGCTACCGCCCGCGCCAGAATCGGTCGTATCGTTGACCGTGTCGGTAAAGCCCGGAGTCGCGGTCCCTCCAGCGGCCGTCTTGAACGGAGTCGTCGAAAGGGTGCACGAAGTGGTGGGAGCGATGATAGCGCACCGGTAGATGTTGTAGTAAGACACTTGGCCGGCACTGGGGGGCAACCAGGCCAATTGGATGGAATTGATGGTGTTTGTAGCTGTCAGACTAGTCGGAAGAGGCGCACCGGACAAAATATTCGTGTTAAGATCCACGTCGCCATCCGTAATGCCCTCATCCGCGAAACCCTCATCCGCGAATCCCTCGTCGGCGAATCCCTCGTCGGCGAATCCCTCGTCGGCAAATCCCTCATCGGCGAATCCGACGTCGCCCGATGCCCCATTGGCGTTCGGCCGTCCGCCGACCTGCTGAAGATTCAGACTGGACCAGTCGGGCTGGTCGTGAAAGGTTTGGCCGAAGACGCCGTCGAAATTCAGGTCTAAAGGAGGCGAAGCCGTATCGCCCGTTCCGTTGCTCCAATCGGGCGCCGAAAGACCGGAGCTTTCCAGGCGGATCGCCAGCGCCCCGTTGGTGATCGGCGCGCCGCTGCAAAATACCTTAGCGGCCTGGCCCGCAGTGTTGACCGCGCTGTTCAGAGGAGCATAGTATCGGATCCGGTACAGCAATGGGAACAGGATGTGAGTTGGGTTATTCTCGCTCAAGGCGGGTGACACCAACCCATAGGAGTAATCGATATGCTCGTTGCCGAAGGCGTCCGTCAGTCCGCGCGTCTGGTAAAGGTAATTCATTACGCTCGCATATTGCGGCGCGCAGTTCGGCGTCCGATTCAGCCCGTAATGCGACAAATCGAAGTTGTGGCCCAGTTCATGCATCAGTGTGCCGGCCTGGATCAGATCGGTTCCTACCTGGTCGGTCGTGGGAACGTCGGTCCGCCACAAGCCCAGAGTAACCATGACGTCCCCCCCGGGCCGGTCTGCGATGCCGGATACGCTGGTGGGATCCTTGGTGAGTGGCGCACCCGTGGCACCGAACGGGCCTGCCAGTGCGTGCGTAAACAGCACGTAATGAAAGCTGTCTTTCCGTTCGTGCGAGAAATGCGCCGGGAGATTCAATGTCGGATCTCCGTCTCTGACGCTGATAAACCCGCGCTTGAAACTTAGCACTGGGAAAGTTTCGGTATAGGTGCAGGTCGAGGTTGCGGCGTTGGGACACAGCAGGCTGTTTTCGGGGATATCCGACCCGCCTTGCGCTAACTGGTTTCCGTGGCTGTCGTTCGCGGGAATGATGCAGGGCTGCCCCTGATAGTTGTTCCCCACGTCGAAATGCATCGCGATTCCGTGAATCGCGAAGGTCGAACATACCATATTCAACGCGTTCTGCGTGGGCTTGTGGTCATGGGATCCACCGCCGTCGGTGCCGCCGCTGCCCTCGCCAACGTAACCGTGCATCCAATCAATTTGAACAAAAACGTCCCTTACAAGGGGGTTGGCTCCCATAGCTGGCAGATTCACGCACGGATCAGCGGGGTAATCCGAGCAGCCTCCAAAGGTGGCAGGCGTGGTGGAAGTTCCGGTATTCAGGTGTATGCCCTTTGTCTCCCATACGTCCAAAAGGCCGTCATAGTCCGAATCCACGACGGGAGTGCTGGTAACGACCGCAGCCCAAGTCAGGCAGACCTGGCCGTTACCCGACGTGACCTGCGTGCTGTATGTAGCGGCATTGGGGGCGAGAGAGATTCCGAACGTTGGATTGTCCCAGCGCACTCCCGATTTCCCGGTGAACGGACTGGTGCTGATGACCGTTCCGTTTACCGAGAGGTTTTCCGCAAAGTTAGACTGGCCGTTGGAGACAATCTGAGCCATCGTCGCACCAAATCCCGTGGCTTGATAAAACCCACCAATTGTTTGGGTAAACGCGGGAGTTCCCGTCGCCATTGTATAGGCGCCATCGTAAAGAACCACCGATTTCAACGGGGCGATTAGCGGGTTTCCAGGTACCACGACTTTGTACACCACAACCAGGCTGGCGCCATTCGTGTGCGGGAGGGCGCCGTTGGGTTGACCGCTGTCGGCCCCAACATTGACCGTGTGTGTTCCATTGGCCAAGCGAATGTTGTTGGTCGTATCCACCTGCAGCAAGGGCAGAACGTCGGCTCGGTAGACGTGTCCATATGTGCCAGGAGGTCCGGCCGCTCCGTTTGCACCTTCGCAGGACGCATTCTTCGAATTGCCTATCGCAGCGCCGGTAATCGCCTTACCGTCGAAGTAGCCGGAGGCTGATGAATTTTGCGTGGCTTCCTCGGTCTCCCAATACAGGAACGCGGCGACGATATCCGAGGCAACCGCCCCAGGAGTGCTGCAAGGCTCGTACGTCAACGCGCCCACGCCGCTCGTGCAAGGCACACCAGTGATCGTGATGTTGCCCTTGGCCACGCCCTTGACACCCGTCCCTCTCAGGCCGACGCCGGCCACCGTGTAATCCCCTGTTACGAAGTAATTCTTGTCATATTTCAATGCGTCCGCGCCTTGCGCCAGCGGCGCGAACGGTGCCAAAAACGTGAGCGTTAGTAATGCGGTTGATGTTACAACTTGCGTTAGAAACCGATCGCGCACGTTATAAACACATTCCCGGCTCATACATTTACTCCTGTTCATGATCAACGTGCGGCGAAACTCAGACTTGGCTCACAGGAAGGGCGCTGCCGCGAACTCGTGGACGCAGGTGTTGAGTTTGTTCGAGGTCTCAGTATCCAGGAAGAGTCCGTCTAAGTCAACCAAATTGTGATTCGGGGAGGAGTTCTAAACGTAATGGCCGGACGGCTGCCTATTCGCCGGCACGGCGACGGACATCGGCCAGCAGCGGATCTTCACCGGCCTTGCCCCGGATGCTCAAATACTTCTTATACGACTCGGCGAAACCCGAGCTCTTGAGGCCTTCCCGCACTCGGCCCTGGTAGTAATAGACTGGCGGGAAGTATCCGTAGGTGGGCATTTCATCCAAAAACAACGCGAGGGCTTCGCCGCGCCGTTTGATGCACCGGTCGAACTCGGAATCGGCCTCGGGGAAAGCTCCGAGACTCAGGTAGGCCCGGCCCAGGTCGAAGCGGCCGATCCAGGTGTCTAACAACTTGTTTGCCTCAGTGAACTGCGCGACGGCGGCGTGGCCGTCGCCGGCGCTGAGAGCGGCCTCGCCTTCGATCAATTTGCCGTAAGCCTGGGGCTCGATCTGCACCTCCGAAGATAGTCCCGCCGCCAATTCTCGTGCTTTGGAAATATCGCCCAAGGCGACATAGCTGCGCGCCGCCAGGAACCTGGTCTTGACTTCATTGCTAAGTTCGAGAGCTCGTTTGACCGCCTCCAGCGCGGCGCTTTTCTGTCCGCGCAAAAGTTGGACGTAGGCAAGCGCGTCGAATTTATCGGCGGCGGCGTCCGGCCGGTGCGAACGGCCCTCCAGATCGTCAGTCGCGCCTTTCGCCAACATTTTCGCCGCGTCTGAAAATCGGCCCTCGTACAGCGCGATGTCCGCCAGACCCATGGCAGCGGTGGAAGGGTTGTTCCTGGCGACCTTCTGATAGTCTTCCGCGGCTTGCGCGATCTGGTCCTGCCCGAGATCGGCAAACGCCTGCGCCAGGAATCCTCCGAAAAAATCGGGATTCAGTTGCAGCGTCACGGCCGCTTCTTTGGCGGAGGTCTGGAAATCGCCGGCGTAGGCTGAATAGAGCGCAACGTTGACGTGGTAAACGGCGCGCTTGGGCAGGATGGCGACAGCATGCCGCACCTCCTCCAGAGCTTTGGGTAGATTCCGAAGCCGCGTCGAACAATCCGCCATGTTGTTGTACGCGCCGGTATCGGATGGGTACTGCATTAGAAGAGTTCCGTATTCATCCACGCACTTCTGGGTATCGCCGATCACGTAGTACAGGAAGGCGCGAGTGCGGAACCGTTCTCTCTCGGTCATGTGGTCGATGTGATTGAGAGCCGCCTTGATGTATTTTTCCGCGTCCTGTTGGCGGCCCATGTTGTGGGCCGAAGCGGCCAATCCGACGTACGCCAGACCGAAGTTCGGGTCCAGGTCCAGGGCCTTAAGATAGTGCTGCTGCGCTTTCTCAGTGTCTCCGCTCGATAGGAAATCGAGCGCTGCCGCCCATTCGTGGACGGCTTCGAGAGAGGCCGCCGTTGCAGTCTCCATCGATGCCCGCTGCGCAGACTCCGAGGTCGCGTCGCCCAAGGCTTTGCGAACAGCCGTGCCCAGCTTACTCACCGCGAACAGGACCTGGTCCTTCCCAGGCGCCGTCGCTTCCGCGGTGGTAATCAGCTTACCGGTCGCAGCTCGAATCGCCCGCAGCGAGAGCTGATAATCGGCGCCGCGCCGGTCGAGCGATCCGGAAACCACTACGTTCAAAGCCTGGTTTACCGCGATCTCCTGGGCTTTGGATTCGTCCAGAGGACCGGAGATCGCCCGTACTCCTAAATCCCGCATCCTGGTGCGGTCGTAAGCGCTGATGAAGGACGCTCCTTCGAGCGCCAGCTTGAGCGTCGATTCGAGCGTCCCGCTGAATACCGGATCTCCCGTATGGTTGTTGAAATCCGCGATGATCACCGTGGTCGGCGGGGGCGGTGCGGTGGGTCGTTCAAGCAGACGGTAAGCACCATAGCCTCCGCCCGCCAGCGCGACTGCGCCGGCGATGGCAATCGCGATCCATTTGCCCGCGGTCGACTCGGCCATCAACTTCATAGGCGGAGTGACGATGGTCTGATGAAACGTGCCCTCCTCCCAGTCGTGCAAATCCTTACCGAGATCGGCCGCCTTTTGGTAACGGTTCGCCGGATCGGTGGCGAGAGCCTTCATGACAATATCGTTCAAGGCCTGCGGTATAGCCGGTTCAAGCTCCATCGGCGGACGGGGAGGACCCTGCGTGCGCAGCAACAAGCTGGCGAGCGCCGTTTCCGCCTTGAACGGAACCACGCCAGTGAGCATCTGGTAAAAGATAATGCCCAGCGAGAATATGTCGGAACGCTCGTCGGCTGGAAGACCTTTGGCCTGTTCCGGCGACATGTAAGCAGGCGTTCCCATGATCGCGCCGGCCTGCGTAAAACCGGTCGTTTCCATGGAGCGCGCCAAGCCGAAGTCCATCACGACCACCCGGCCGGTAGCCTCGAGCATAATGTTTTGAGGCTTCAAATCGCGGTGAACTACTCCCTCCGCGTGCGCGGCCTCCAGGGCGGCACAAACCTGCCGCAGAATTTTGACCGCCTCCTCGGCCCCCAGTTTGCGTTCTTCGAGTACGGAAGAAAGGTCCCGTCCCTCGATGAACTCCATCGTGATGAACCGGCATCCTTCCGCGACGCCGAGGTCGTAAATGCGAATCACATTACGATGGGTGACGGTTCGAGCCAGAATCAACTCTTGTTTGAACCGCTGGAGAACGCTGGAATGGCCGGCCAATTCCGGCCGGATCACTTTCAGCGCAATCAGACGATCGACCTCCTGGTCTCTGGCCTTGTAGACCGCTCCCATGCCGCCTTCGCCGAGCAGTTTCAGAATCTCGTAACGGTCGGCAACTACGCTTCCGACTTCCAGTGATAACCCTGAACTCGGAATGGGCGACGCAACCCGAGTGGCCCTCGACCATCCGGTGTCCACCGCCACATGGGTCATCGTGGCGTCGTTGGGGTCGAGCCACGAGCCGCACGAGACACAGCGCGATAGGCCCGGTGCATTGCTGTGATGACAACTGGGACACTCTACGGTGTCGGCGGGCGAGCCCATGCGCTTAGTTTACGAGTATCGCACCCTATGCGCAATCCATTAGATTCTTAGGTCAGAGATTGTAAACAAGAATGCTTCAACATTCTGGCAGCTAACATCACGCCGCAGCAAGCAGGGCAACGATATTCTGGATAGCCTTGTCGGCCTTGTGATACGCG
>JBEKBK010000173.1:0-15052 GCA_050015435.1 Bryobacteraceae bacterium | reverse complement strand
GCGGTGAAGCGCATGCGGACGGAGGTGCGAGGCTGGCGCATTCCACGCCAGACGCCGGCGACGTTGGCCGAACTGGCGCAGCAATACAACTCGGTGATACGCGGGTGGTGGGAATACTACGGAACCTTCTATCAAACTGCGATGCGAGAGCCCTTTCGATATATCGATCGCAAGCTCGAGCAGTGGGCCAGACGCAAGTACAAGACGCTGTCGCGGCACAAGCGGCGCAGCCTGGAATGGCTCTCCAGTGTGAAGGAGGCTGATCCGGGGTTGTTCGTCCACTGGCGGGCGTTCGAGCATTAGGTTGGATAACAAGAGCCGTGTAAATCGAGAGATTTAAGCACGGTTCCGTGAGGGGCTCGGGTGAAATTCCCTGGGCCTACTCGACATCGAGATGGATTCGCGGTGTGGGCCAAGCGGCTGGAACAAGGCACTTATGCGATGCCGTTTTCCGAAGCGGGCGAAGTGCGGCAGGAGATCACCGCGCAGGAGTTGGGCGCGCTGCTGAGCGGGATCGATCTGAGCCAGGCCCAGCGCCGCAAACGGTATCGGCGCAAAGCGATCCAAGGCGCATAAACATTGGCGAGTGTAGCATTTTTCTCTTGGTGGAAAAAACCTTTCCAGCTACACTTGAGATTGCCCGTCGATCCCAAGGCGCTGCCAGGCGATCCAGGAACACTTCAGAAAATCATTGTGGATCTGACGGCGCAACTGGATCGCACCGAGCGCTTGCTCCGGCAGTTGCTCCAAGCCAAAACGGGACGCAAGAGCGAGCAGCTTTCGCGCGAACAACTCGCGCTGTTTGCCGGCGAGTTGAAAATGAGTTTGCCGGAAGCGGAAGAACCCGACGATTCCGAGGACGAGCCGCCCGCAGGCTCATCCACGTCCGGCACTGCGAACCCGCGCGGAAGAAAACCACTGCCGCGGCACCTGAAGCGCGAGCGGATCGAGGACGATCTACCGGAAAAAGAAAAGCACTGCCTGGAGTGCAATCAGGACCTGCGCAAGATCGGGGAACAGGTCAGCGAGCGTTACGAATATCTTCCGGCGCAGATGAAGGTGATCGAGGATGCCTGTTTCACCTATGCTTGCGCCTGCACCGTGAGGACGGCCAACAAGCCGCCGCAACCCATCGAGAAGGGAACGGCAGGCGCTTCGGTTCTAGCGCAAGTCATCGTCAGCAAGCTGGCGGATCATCTGCCCCTGCACCGGCAGGCAAAAATGTTCCGGCGGCACGGAATCGAGATCGCAGAGCAAACCATGTGCGGATGGATGGCCCAGTGCGCCGAACTACTCCATCCTTTATATGAGCGTCTGAAGGGGCACGTGCTTGCTTCCCGAGTGGTGGGCACCGACGATACGCCGGTGAAGGTGCTGGATCGCAAACTTCCGCAAGCACGGAAAGGGCGCATCTGGCCATATGTAGGGGATCGCCATCATCCCGCGGTGGTCTACGATTACACGGCTACGCGGGAGCGCGCCGGGCCGGAAGAGTTTCTTCAAAACTATCGGGGATATTTGCAGGCGGATGCGTATGTAGCCTACGATTCTTTTTTCCTGAAGCCCGAACGCGGGATGGTGGAAGTGGGCTGTTGGTCGCACGCGCGGCGGCATGTGTATCAAGCGTTGGAAAATGAGCCCTCGCGCATGCGGACTTTGCTGCTGATGATCGCGGAGTTGTACGGGGTGGAGAAACAGGCGCGTCAGCGCGGACTCTCGGGCGAAGACGTGCGCCTGCTCCGGGAACAGGGCGCGCGGCCGGTATTAGACAAGCTCCATGTCTACTTGCTCCAGATTCGTGAGGAGCTCTTGCCCAAGAGTGAGGCGGGACAGGCGGCGAACTACATTCTGAAGAACTGGACCGCCCTGACGCGCTCTTGCGAAAATCCGGATCTATCGATCGACAACAACCACACGGAGCGTTCTCTGCGCGGCTGGGCCGTGGGCCGCAACAACTGGACTTTTTTCGGCAGCGACCGCGGCGGCAAAACCGCAGCCGTGCTGCGCAGTTTCGTCGCCTCCTGTGAACTGGTGAAGGTGGACCCGTTCGCCTGGTTTCAGGATGTGTTGTCGCGCATAGCGTCATATCCCATCACCCGGCTCGACGAGTTGCTTCCGCATCGCTGGGTGCCAGCATAATCTCCCGTCCTGGGCTTTCAGGAAGCGAACCACTGGCCCAAAATGATCCTCTGTGGCCAGAATCAGGTAATATCCTGGAATGGCCGCAAAACGGGTTCCGGGAAGGTAAAATCCGCTAACGTTTTTGGCCAGAGACGGAGCTCGGCAAAAATGTTTCGAGCGGGCTTGTATGCCCGGGTTTCCACGCATGACCAGCAGACTCTGGTCATGCAAAATCGGGCGATGCGTGAGTATGCTTTCCGCCGCGGTTGGAAGATCGCCCTGCAAGTCCGTGAAGTTGGCTCCGGGGGAGCGAAACGAGAAGCCCGCGAGGAAGTATTGGGTGCTGCTCGCCGCCGCGAGATCGACTTGGTCCTGGTGTGGCGGCTAGACCGTTGGGGCCGCTCCGTAACAGACCTGCTGGCGACACTCCAGGAACTGGAACATCTGGGTGTCGGGTTCGTCTCCCTGACCGAGGCCCTCGATCTGACCACGCCCTCCGGTCGAGCTATGGCCGGACTGCTGGCGATCTTCGCCGAGTTCGAAAGAGAGATCCTGCGCGAACGAACGCGAGCTGGCCTGGCTCATGCGCGCCAGAACGGGAAACGGCTGGGTCGGCCAGCAACTGCGGCCGTACACGCTGCGGAAATCCGAAAACTGCATCGCGCCGGCTTCAGCAACTCCGAGATCGCTCGTCGAGTTCGAATCGGCCGCACTTCAGTTCGACGTATCCTCGGAGAAAGAAAACCATGAGCGACCTATCCATCGAGTTCCACAAGAGCTGGATCGATCAGTGCGCCGCGGCGGAAGACATCCGACAGAACTTCGGGATGAAAAACGCCTTGGATTATCTGGTCGGTGAAAAGCTACTCACGTTCTTGATGGTGTCGGAGGAAGATCCGAAGGTCGCAGCAGAGATACCCGCCTTCGTCCATAAAATCCGCCGCATTTTTACAGCTTCAGAAATCGCAGATTACCTCGATCAACTGGAGCTGACCAAGTTCCTTGCGCCCTCTGATGCGGCTCTTGAGATCGATAATCTGGACGATGAAATCGAAGATGCGCCTTGGCTCGAAAATCCGATCATGGGTGCCGAGGAGTTACTCCGCTTCTCTCGCGCCCGGCAACTTCTACAGCCTTAGCCCTCGCAACTTTCTGCCCGCTTGCTGAAAGCTCACGGTGTTCATCGGGTGCTTACGCCGTAAATGCTCGCGTAGCAGTTGCCCGCTGAGAGGATCGATCAGCCGGAGCATGCGTGGTATTCCACTGCACGTGAACACTGCATCTCGTTCGATGCGGTCCAGGATCAAAACGTCAGAATTCGGGAGAAGGGATTGCGAATGGCTCGGGGGAGGTGCCATCGCTCCAAAAGCTTAAAACATTTCGGATATGTATTGTTCAAAATTGCGGAAGAGCCCAAAGGGCTGCGAAAAACCAGTAGCACAAGAACTCTTGCTAATGGTCAAAATCCCGAGCGGGTTCGACGATCCACGCGCTTACCTGTGGCCTACCGTCGCAGAACCGCGGTCAGCGTCGCTGCCAATCTCCGCGGCATCATTCAGCCTGACGGTCAGCAGGAAACTAGCCGGTAACCGCTTGCCCGATGAACGGGCGTAGTAAGCCGAGACATCCAGCTGGGTGTATTTCGGTAACGCCACGGGTTGACTGAGAATGTACGGCGTCGGCCACTCGGGCAGGGCATCTTTGATCAGAAGAAGGACCTCAACGGTTCCGTCCGGCTTCCGGGCAGTGACTTCGACGGATTCGATGCCTGGCGTCAGCTCAGGCCTGAGGGCCAGAATCTTAGCATCGGCCAGCATCCTAACTGACCCAGCGAACCGCTGCGCGTCGACACTGGAGGTCGCCTCGGCCTTCGATTCAAGGACAAGGTCACTGGGGCGGTGCGCCGCCGGCTTCTGTGCGAAGTACAAGCCGAGTGTGCTGCGGTCCTCAACCGCTTCGGCAGTTCCTTTATAGTGGAGCTCAACAATGACATGCGAGCCGGCGGGCACTTGATACGCGGTGTCCGGCGGCAGCGTCGTAACGCCGTACCAGGCAGTCCAGCTACCGAGCCACTGCCCTGTCTCCTTAAGAAAAAAGTCCGCCCCACGAAGAACACGCCGATCGCCCGGCTGAAACTCCAAGGCTCGAACGGACCTCTCCGAGCCGAGTCCAAGGTCGATGGTTACGCGACGAACTTCTTCCACGCCGCCCGGCGCGATTAAATTACCCGGCAGTGTCTTCGCAAGATCGGGCTTCCCTAACCGCCATCGTTTAGAATCGAACTTTAGCCGCTCGTTCAGAGGCGTCTCTTCGTCAAAATTCAATACACTTTCTTGATTCTTTGACTTGGGCCCGTTCCCTTCAGCCCACGAGACCATGAACTGGCGTTCGCGATTGGTCAAACTAAGATCATTGGTAAACTGGTTATACCCCTGAACAGCTCGCCAAGGCGGCATGTGTCTGACGAGTACTTCGTCCTCAATTGCGCGGGACCAAGGTCGGGTTTGCTCGTAGCTAGTGAATGGCATGCCAAGATTGTTCTCGCTGTGGCACATAATGCACTTCTTTTTTAAGATCTGGCTAATTTCTCGGTCGTACGTTACTGTAGTGGTAACGAGCTCATGGGAAAAGAGCCGGTACGGCCAGAATATTAATACAATTGTCAGCGTACCAAGAAATACCAAGGCGTTTCTCATAAAATTCTCACAAGGTGAAAAAGCCCGCCTGCGCGGCTCGATGTTACGGTGTTGCCAAGGCACTCGCCCGATCACTCTCGATTGTATTGCTACCGCGCGAGAAATGCAAGAAGGGAACGGGAACCCACTAGATATAGAAAACCTATTTGCTCATCCGACTTACCTAAACTTCGATGCAAATCATGGACACGCTATGACGTCTCGGTTTGGATTCGGCTATGCCTGCTGCATTCTTCTTTACCCATCGCGGCCGGCGCCATTATGCTCGAAGGGTTCGGAAGAAGGCTCTTAGGTCCTGGACTAGCAATTGAGGTTGTTCTAAAGCCGCAAAGTGTCCTCCTTGCGGCATCTTAGTATAGTGAACAAGATTGTAGTTCCGCTCGACGACGGTTCTAGGAGCAGTCAGCCCGGGGAGATCGCGAGGAAATGAGGCAATAGCGGTAGGGACCATCGGCTTTCCCTGAACCGTTGCTCGATCGTCCAAATTGCCCCGGTAGAACCAGAATGCCGACCCCACTGTGTCCGTGACCAGGTAAATCATGACGTTTGTCAGGATTTGGTCGTGTGTAAATACAGGTTTAGAATCGCTCGAATCGCTCCAGCTCTTCATTTTCTCCACGATCCAGGCCGCCGTTCCCAGAGGATTGTCGGCTAGCGCAAAGGACATTGTCTGAGGCTTGTGCTGCTGTTCACCAAAGTAGTCTCGTTCAGTTGCTGTATAGGCGGCAGAGGCGCGCTGCCATTCGCGCTCCTCCGGACTTTGGTGCGATTCCGGAGGAGCGGATCCCCGCGCGCCGTTGAGGTGAATTCCAACCACGGAACTGGGATACATGAGCCCTAAATTCGAAGTCACACCGCTGCCCAAATCTCCGCCCTGTGCTCCGTATTTTATGTAGCCGAGCACGCCGGTGAGCAATTTGTGCCAAAGGGCCGCTGTCGTTGGCGCGCCAATTACCTTCTTCGGCTTCGATGAGAATCCATAGCCTGGCAGAGAAGGTACAATCACGTCAAAGGCATCGTTCGGCGATCCGCCGTAGCTTGCCGGATCACTCAGCGGGCCGATGGTTTCGAGAAATTCGAACACCGAGCCAGGCCAACCATGAGTTAGAATCAGCGGCAACGGCTTCGGCCCGCGCCCCTTCACGTGATAGAAGTGGATGTCGCAATCCTCCACTCGAGCAAGGAATTGCGGATAGCGGTTCAGGTTCTTTTCCGATTGTCGCCAGTCGAATTGTGTGGTCCAGTAACGCACCAAGGATTTCATATAGTCCCAATTCGCGCCGTAACGCCAATCGTCCGCTTCCATCCGGTCTGGCCAGCGCGTGTCACGAATACGGCTCATAATCCGGTTGATCGTTGCTTGCTTTACACTCACCTTGAAAGGATGTACGCCGTCGGCCGACTCGTGTCGGCTCTGCGCCGAGGCGGACGGGGTGCTTGCGGCGGCAGCCAGCCGGAGCAAATCCCGACGTGAGAAATGACCACGCGAGCAGGCGTTCACAGACATATCTGAGACTTCCATGTTGGACTCCTTCGTCGCGGTAAGTATACACCTAGCTGCCAATGTTTATCAGCGAGTTGCACTCTTTACTCCTGAACTCCCGAACCGGCCGGCGCTTCCAGCTCATTGTTCCGTGAGTTCGACCGAACTAGCTTGGCCGGTTGATCCGCACCTGCGTCCCAACAACCGGTTATCGAGTACACCGTTCGCCGCGGTGACTCGTCAGCAGGCGGTATGCTCTCGAATTCTGTCCGGCACAGGCCAGGTAGAATGCACGAAGCAACGCCACGTTCAACGCAGGATCACCCGTCCGTAGTTAGGAATCTCCTATCGGCGGGTAGGAGGTTTCGACTTGACGCGAGCCTCAAAAAGTCAGAAACTGAGGGGCGTAATTCAGCACCCTCAAGGGGTTGAACGGGGTGAGGTTAAGGAGACTGGCGGTATGATAATTCGTAAACTTGAGTACTTGATCGCGCTAGCGAAAGCGGGGCACTACGGCCGGGCGGCTGAAGCGTGCCATGTGTCGCAGCCGACGCTCTCCGCATCGTTGCGACAACTCGAAGCCGAGATGGGCGTCATGATCGTGAAGAGGGGTCAACGGTTTAACGGACTCACCGAACGTGGCGAGCGCGTTCTGGCGTTTGCTCATAGGATGGCTGTGGAATGCGAACATCTTCGCCGCGATCTTGAAAGCCGAGGGGGGGACCCTATTGGGACGCTTCAGGTTGGTGTGATCGCGTCCGCATTACCTATTGTGGCTGAGTTAACCATTTCGTTTCAGAAGACCCATCCGCATGTCGTCGTGAAGATCTCTAACCTCAACCCCGCCGAGATTGAGCGTGCCTTTGAGGACTTCAAGCTTGACATTGCCATTACGTATCTACAGGGTCAGATTCCGCGACAGGGAAGGCGCCATGTGTTGTATGACGAGGAATATTCCTTACTGACTCGTCGGGGCAGCGATCTGTCGAGGCGCAAGTCGATTTCTTGGCCAGAGCTTCCCACTCTTCCTCTGTGTTTGCTTTCGCCTGAAATGCTACCCACAAGCTCGCCTGTACGTGATCTGCTAAACCACATGGCGCCAAGCTTAGCGCACATCGAAACGAATTCCGTGAGTGCTCTTTACATGCACGTGCGCTCAGGAGAGTGGGTATCAGTCCTCCCAAAATCGCTTGCAGCAGAGTCGCAAGCTGGCGGAGACGTCAAGGCACTCTCGCTCCCGCGAATGGGCGACCCCGTCCCTGTCGGAATTATGATTCCGGATCGGGACCTGACCTTTCCACTGGCCGAACAATTCTTCAACGTCGCAGCCTCGACAAAATTGTCCTCGAAGCGCCGTTAGCATCTCACATTTCGATAGAGTCCATCTATCCGTCGTTAGAAACTTTCGATTTGACTGTGAACCAGGGACGCCGTACACTCAGTTGGATTATTTGGATGAACCGCAATTTGTGCGGAAAGTTTCTGAGCCAATCCCTGGGAGGATTTAATGGTGAATTTAGCAGATGCACGCAGAATGATAGCGGCGGCGGAGAAGAAAGCCGCCGAGATTGGTCAGCCGATGAATATCGCGGTTGCTGATGAAGGCGGCAACATCGTAGCGCACGTACGAATGGACGGTGCTTGGATTGGAAGTATCGATATTTCGCAGAAGAAAGCGTATACCTCGCGTGCATTCGACATTTCCACCAAGGACTTGGCTGCGCATTCCCAGTCGTCCGGGCAGTTTTTTGGGATACACGCCTCCAACGATGGCAAAATCATGATTTTCGCGGGCGGCATCCCGCTGAAGAAGAACGGTAAAGTTGTGGGGGCGATCGGCGTGAGCGGCGGGTCCGGAGATCAGGACCACGCGGTCGCCGAAGCCGGAGCGACAGCTTTTTAATTCTGAACTCCCACGAAGGAATGGTGACAACACATGGCAATTAACCGAGGAGTTGCATATATAAAACCGGGCATCGTGGAGGTTCAATCCATCCCTTACCCGAAGCTTAGAATGCCGAAGAGTGAGTCCGATCCCTTTGGAGGTAAGGATGCGCCTCACGGTGTGATCCTGAAGGTTGTGACGACGAATATCTGCGGTTCTGACCAGCATATGGTTCGTGGCAGGACAACCGCGCCACAAGGGTTGATTCTGGGGCATGAGATTACAGGTGAAGTCGTCGAAAAGGGTGGCGACGTCGAGATGCTCAATGTTGGGGATCTGGTGACGGTTCCATTTAACATTGCCTGCGGACGTTGCCGGAATTGTCGTGAGGGGAATACCGGAATTTGTCTAACCGTGAACCCCGCGCGTCCAGGGGCGGCATACGGATACGTAGACATGGGAGGCTGGGTCGGTGGGCAGGCGGAATATGTAATGGTTCCTTATGCCGATTTCAATCTGATCAGATTTCCAAATAAAGAGAAGGCCATGGCGAAGATCCGAGATCTTACGTTGCTCTCCGATATCTTCCCTACGGGCTATCACGGCGCGGTGACAGCTGGTGTAACTACTGGAAGCATCGTTTATGTGGCTGGGGCAGGGCCAGTGGGACTCGCCAGCGCGGCGTCATGCCATCTCCTTGGTGCCGCCATCGTGATCGTAGGCGACATAATTCCGGAGCGTCTCGCCCAGGCGAAAAGCTTCGGTTGCGAAACAGTTGATTTGCGCAAAGATGCGTCGCTGGCGGACCAGATTGCACAAATCGTCGGTGAACCGGTTGTGGATGCCGCAGTGGATTGCGTTGGGTTCGAGGCTCGTGGGCACGGGCGCGACGCTATCATGGAGCGCCCTGCAACCGTGCTTAACTCGATCATGGAGGTCACGCGGGCTGGCGGGGCACTTGGCATTCCCGGCTTGTACGTGACGGGCGATCCCGGTGGCGTTGATGAGGCCGCAAAGATCGGGTCTCTGAGCATCCGTATCGGACTCGGTTGGGCCAAATCGCATTCTTTCCATACGGGACAGTGCCCCGTTTTGCGCTACAACCGCCAATTAATGCAGGCGATTCTGCATGACAAAGTCCACATCGCGAAGGCATGCAATGTCAATTTGATCTCACTCGACGAGGCCCCGAAGGGCTACCAGGACTTTGATAAGGGCGCGGCTAAGAAGTTCGTAATTGATCCCCACGGACTGGTGAGGAAAGCGGCCGCTTAGCATTTGAATTCGAACAATAGGACCTTTGAGGAGGCTCACAATGACTTTGAGAGCGAATAACTACGTAGTTGTCGCCGGGATACTAGTCGGGGCTTTGAGCGTGACATACCTTGTATCGCCTTCGTTGGGCGCACAAAAGACCAGTGGCGGAATCGAAGCTTTGCAGAAGGCTCACGTACTGGAACGGTTGGTTGAGGAGTTGCCGAACGAGCATCAAGGAACTGGGACAGCCCCCAGTTTTGTTGCCGATGCGGCTTGGCCGAAGACGCTGCCGCACAACTGGATTATCGGCGACGTTGGAGGGCTATACGTCGATCAGCACGACCATATTTGGGTTTACCATCGTCCTCGTTCCATTAGCTCCACTGACAGTGGTGCCCAGGGTGTAGCGGGCAAGGACGCAAAAGGTAATCCGATAAGCGCCCTGGGATTCCGGAGGCCGTACGGGCAGCTTTCAGGATGCTGCACTCCGGCGCCCTCCGTCCTGGAGTTTGATAAGGCGGGGAATTTGATCCAGGCCTGGGGTGGGCCGGGGGATCCTGGTTTCCTTGATAAAAGATGCCGCCAACAGGACGGTTGCTTTTGGCCTTCACGCGAGCACGGAATCTTCGTTGATCAGAATGATTTCGTGTATTTAGCTGGAAACGGGCAAGCGCGCAATTTCCACGGGCAGTTTCCGTGGGCGCCGAACTTTGGAGAGGATTCCCAGGTTCTGAAATTTAAAAAGGACGGTACGTTTGTATATCAGATCGGGAACGCTGGTGCCAAGGGCCCCAACAGCAACGACACCAATGGCGGCATCAATGGAACGCCCCAGCCCTTCTGGCCGGCGGACATGACGGTCGATCCGAAGACGAATCTGTTGTATATCGCGGACGGCTACGGAAATCGGCGAGTTTTGATCGTTGATGCCGCAACAGGTAAGTATATGGGTCATTTCGGCGCGTATGGCCAGAACCCAGTGATCGGAGAGAATGGTGCCGGTGCCGACGCCGGAGAGGGCGTGGGCTCGTGGCCGGCCGATTTCAAGCGCGGCGAGATGAAGCCGAAGTTCTTCCGTAGCCCTCTGCACAACGTCAAGCTATCCAACGACGGCCTGCTTTACGTTTGCGATCGCGGCAACAACCGCATACAGATCTTCAAAGCTTCGGAGGTGGGCAAAGCCTGCGCCAACCCGAATGGTGATGTTGGCAAATGCGGATTTGTGGGAGAGATCCACATCGCTCCGCAAACCTCGAGCGGCACGTCGGGCACAGTGAATTTTTCGACCGACGCGAAGCAGAGTTGTTTGTACGTGGCGGATCTGACCAACGATACGATCTACGTAATCAACCGTCAGAACCTCCAAGAAATGAGCCGTTTCGCGACTGGGGGGCGTCAAGCGGGAGAATTCCATTGGCCCCATGTGGTCAGCGTGGATTCTGAGGGCAACGTGTACTCGGGCGAAGTAGACGGCGCTGCGCGCGTCCAAAAGTTCATACGCTACGGTGTCACGGGCTGCAGCGGAGCCGGCAATCCAGAAGTTGGCAAGTACCTGAACCATTAAGTCCAAGAGTTGGACGCGGGTCCGTGGCGTTTATCAGGCTTGCCATGCGCGAGCAGGCACGTCCGTGAATCCCATGTCCCAGGGATCGTAAGGCTAACGATTGGGCTGGAGGGAATGGTCTTTAATTTTGAGATAGACTGTGATGTCCGGAACATGGAGGAAAAATGACGTCAAAATTTGCTTCGGCCCAGGCAGCTTGGTTGCTTTATGTGAGTGTCTGTAGCTCGATTCTGTTTGCGGCCGATGGTAATCTCAACGTCTACTTTGTTGACGTTGAGGGTGGTGCGGCGACGCTCATCGTCACTCCGGCCGGTGAATCCTTGCTCGCGGATACCGGCAACCGCACGGACGACGATCGGGATGCGAAGCGCATCTTCCAGACCGCCCAAGCTGCGGGTCTCACGAAGATCGACTATCTCTTGACAACCCACTACGACGGTGATCATGTCGGCGGGGCGCCCGCATTATCGAAGCTGATCCCGATTGAGCACTACCTTGACCATGGAGATGCAACTCAAACCAGCAGCCCGCAAGCCGCAAGGGTGTGGGAGGCATACAAGGTGATCTCCGAAGGCAAGCGCAAGAGCATGAAGCCGGGAGACCGGGTCCCGTTGAAGGGCGTGCAGGTGGAGGCTGTCGCGTCGAACCGCGAAGTCCTCGCGAAACCTATTAACGGCGGGAAGGCGAATCCGTTGTGCGATGGTGCTCAGACTAAAGGGCAGGACCCAACCGAAAACTCATACAGTCTCGGATTCTTGTTGACATTCAATAAATTCAAGTTTCTCGACCTGGGCGATCTTACTTGGATGCAGGAAATGGCGCTGGCGTGCCCGGTTAACAAGGTAGGCATGGTGACGGTTTTGCAGGCGACGCACCACGGGTTTCAGAATGACCGTTCGGGCGCACCCGCGCTGGTGTTTGCCATTAAGCCGCAGGTAGTGATTGCGAATAATGGCCCGCGCAAAGGTCTAGGCGTCCAGCCTGGCTATAAGTCCCAGGACGGCGCGCCACTTCCGCCTGCGAATGAAATTTACGAACGCATCACGAAGATTCCCGGTATCGAAGATATATGGCAGGCACATCTAGCGCTCACGAACGATAAGAGTCACAATACCGACGAACGGATGATCGCTAACCTTGAGGAGACCGCTGATTGCAAGGGTAACGGGATTAAAATGGTAGTTCATCCGAACGGATCATTTACCGTCACTAACGGGCGCAATAATTTCAGCAAGAGTTACATGACGATCGCGCGGTAAGGGTGCCGAAGAGCGGCGCTCTGAATGAGAAAAAATCTGACTCGCAAAATAGTCGACTCAGAATTGGAGGCCGGAAAATGAAACCAACGATTTGGATCGGATTGATCGCGGCGGTTACCCTGTGCGGCCAGGCGAAGAGCCAGCCCATGCCGAGTGATATCGATCCGGAGTCGCACGCGCGGGTTCCGCTCGTGCACAAGCAGGATCTGGATGCCGACGGGAAGAGAGTCTGGGACGCCCTTAGCGGGAACAGCCCGGATCGCCCGCCATGCTGTGTTTTCGGGATCACGATGTACAACCCTGGCTTGGCCGAAGCCCTGTTCAAGCTGCGTAACTCTGTGGTGCGGGACGGCACCCTGGGGAGCCATATCACCGAAGTGGCGATTTTGACCGGCACTCGGGAAGAGCAGATGTCGTCGAACGAGTGGACGGGGCACGAAGCTGCGGCCCGGAAAGCTGGTGTTGACCAAGCCACCATCGACGCGATCAAAGAGCGCAAGGAACTGACTGGCGTGCCCGAAAAAGACGCGCTGGTAATCCGCTTCGGGCGCGAGCTCTTCCGCAACCACCAAATCAGCTCGGAGACCTTCGCCAAGGCACTCGATGCGTTCGGGCGGAGGGGGACCGTGGAGCTGATCGGTTTGATGGGCGACTATGCACTGGTGGCTTTGATGCTCCAGGCCGTGGACGAACACCGCGGTCCTGAGCGTATGTGGTGAAGTATCAGGCGCCAGAACGCTTCCGGCTTGGATGTTGCTCGCCCGGCTTCATGTCTAAGTTCCTGGTGGAGTTGCGCGATCGAATTCTCCCTGCTTGCGAATGGGAAGGGCAGGCGTAGGATAGGCAGCATGATGGATTCGCAAGTGTGGGATGCGGATAGGGCTCAAGCCAGAATCCGGGAACTGGCCCAGCTGCCGGGTGCTCTGCTTCCAATCCTGCACGCGTTACAGGCAGACTTCGGCTACATCGACGCAAGTGCGGAACCGTTGGTGGCCGAAGGCTTGAATATTTCGCGCGCGGAAGTACATGGCGTCATAAGTTTCTATCACGATTTTCGCCGCTCACCTCCAGGGCGGCATGTGCTGCGCATCTGCCGTGGTGAAGCCTGCCAGTCCATGGGTTGTGACTTGTTGGTGCAACATGTGGCAAAGCGAGCTGACATCAAGGTTGGAGAGACGACCCCCGATGGAAGTCTTACCCTAGAAGAGGTCTTTTGTCTAGGCAATTGCGCCCTCGCCCCGGCTGCGATGCTGGATGGCGAGCCATATGGCCGAGTCTCATCAGGCATAGCGGATTTTCTGATTGACGACGCTCGGAGGCGGGATTGAGCGTTAAAGTCTACGTTCCTCGAGACTCCGCAGCCCTCTCCGTTGGCGCTGAGGGTGTCGCGCGCGCCGTCGCCAGTGAGATAACGTCACGAGGGCTCGACATAAGGTTGGTCCGCAATGGGTCCCGCGGGATGTTTTGGCTGGAGCCCATGGTGGAAGTTGAGACTTCCAATGGACGGTTCGCTTATGGACCGATTTCAAGGGAACTAGTTCGGGCGCTCTTCGATGCGGGTTTCCTTGAGGGCAAGCCACACGAGACTTGCCTGGGTCCCACCGAGGAAATTTCCTACCTCAAAGACCAGGAGCGGTTGACCTTTTCCCGTTGCGGCATCGTAGATCCGCTGTCAATGCCGGATTACACGTCCCATGGAGGCTATCGGGGATTGGCGCGTGCACTTACGCTAAAGCCCCAGGCGATTGTAGACACTCTCAAGACTTCTGGTCTGCGCGGACGCGGCGGCGCCGGATTCCCTACAGGCATCAAGTGGAACACGGTTCTCTCTGCGGATGCCGATCAAAAATACGTTGTTTGCAACGCCGACGAAGGCGATAGCGGTACGTATGCCGACCGCATGATGATGGAGGGCGATCCCTTCGCGCTTATTGAGGGAATGACTATCGCAGCCATCGCGGTCGGCGCCACCCGCGGCTACATCTATTGCCGGTCTGAATACCCTCACGCCTTCCGCACCGTCCAACGTGCGATCGCGATCGCGTACTCGAGCGGCTATCTGGGCTCGAATGTTGCAGGTAGCGATAAGGCGTTCGACCTCGAAGTCAGGTTGGGAGCGGGAGCGTATATCTGCGGGGAAGAGACCTCTATGCTCGAGAGCCTGGAAGGCAGGCGCGGACAGATCCGGCCGAAGCCGCCACTTCCAGCGCTGGAGGGCCTATTCGGGAAGCCGACCGTGGTGAACAACTTGATCACTCTCGCGACGGTGCCGATCATCCTGGATAAGGGCGCGGAGTACTATCGCGACTTCGGCATGGGCAGATCGCGGGGGACATTGACGATCCAGCTGGCCGGAAACATCAAATATGCTGGCTTGGTGGAAAAGGCGTTTGGGCTCACTCTGCGTGACGCGATCTATGGCTTCGGCGGCGGCACTGCTTCCGGACGTTCCTTGCGCGCGGTTCAGGTGGGCGGGCCGCTGGGTGCATATTTTCCGGCGACGCTGCTCGATACACCACTCGACTATGAGGCCTTCGTTGACCGTAAAGGCATGCTCGGTCACGGGGGCATCGTCGTGTTCGACGATACTGTGAATCTGGGCAAACAAGCCCGCTTCGCGATGGAATTCTGTGCGATTGAGAGTTGCGGCAAGTGTACGCCATGCCGGGTGGGCTCGACGCGCGGCGTTGAAGTGATTGACCGAATCATCGCGAACCAAAATCGCGAGAGGAATCTTGAACTGCTGGACGATTTGTGCGAAGTCATGACCGAGGGGTCCCTCTGCGC
>JBEKBK010000172.1:0-15079 GCA_050015435.1 Bryobacteraceae bacterium | reverse complement strand
CGCTAAAATGGCGCTGGCGCGAAAAGATGCGCAAGCTGGGGAAACCCGTGGATCGGCCGAACCTGGTCCTGGGCACCAACACCCAGGTCTGCTGGCACAAGTTCCTGCGCTATTGGGACGTCGAGGAGCGGGCGGTTCCGCTGCAAGGAAACCGTTACGTCACCGACCCGGAACTGGCTGCGGCGGCCTGCGATGAGAACACCATCGGCGTGGTCACGGTGTTGGGCAGCACCTTCACCGGCGAGTACGAGAACGTAAGCGGGTTGAGCGCCGAGCTCGATCGGTTGCAAGAGCGAACGGGCCTCGATATTCCCATTCACGTCGATGGCGCGAGCGGCGCCTTCGTGGCGCCCTTTATCCAACCCGATCTCTTTTGGGATTTTAAACTGCCGCGCGTGAAATCCATCAACGCGTCCGGGCACAAGTATGGGTTGGTTTATCCGGGCGTGGGCTGGATCGTCTGGCGCGAAGAGGCGGATTTGCATCCGGACCTGATCTTCAACGTGGATTACCTCGGCGGCACCATGCCTACGCTAGCCATCAACTTCTCCCGCCCGGCCAGCCAGGTCGTGACCCAGTATTACAACCTGATTCGGCTCGGCAGGTCGGGTATCGGGAAATCCATCAGGCTTGTCAGGATGTCGCCGTCAATCTCGCCAAAAGGATTGGCGAAATCGGTCCCTTCGAGTTGCTCAGCGACGGACGGGACCTGCCGGTTCGCATGGACTTTGAAAGGTGCAGCGACGAACTGGTCGCTGTACGACCTGGCGGACAGATTGCGTGATCGCGGTTGGCAGGTGCCTGCTTACCGCATGCCCGCCAACCGGCAGGATCTCGTCGTCCAACGCGTCGTGGTCCGCAACGGGTTCACCAACGATTTGGCCGAAATGTTGCTGCGGGATATTCGCAGGCACTTGGATTGGTTCGCCACGCAACCGGGTCTCAAACCGACGCTGGATGGCGCGGGCTTTCATCATTAATTTAGACGGCGGCACGATGACACCGAAAACTATGCGAATATAACATCAACCATTGAGCTCGCCTCAAGGAGGTTCACATGAGCCGCCGGGTTCTTATTTCCGTAGGTGCTCTTGCGGTTTTGTCCCTGGCGCCGGTGCACGTCGCCGGACAGGCTCCCGCCTCTGGCTCCAACAATACCTGGACCGCGTCTCTGACACCCGATGGTCAACCGGACCTGCAGGGAAACTGGGTGAACAAGAGCGCTACTCCTCTGGAACGGCCCAAGCAATTGGAAGGCCGGCAGTTGCTCACCGACGCTGAAGTGGCTGAGCTGAAGAAGCGGGCTGGCCGCATTTTCAAGGACGGTAAGAGCGACTTCGCCCAACAGGACTTCCGGGACAATGTCTACCTGGCTGTCTTGGGGAATGTCGAGCAGTATACGAACCCAACCCCGACCACGGGCGGCGCCGGCGAGATGGTCGAGATAGAGTTCGACAACCGGACGTCGCTGATTGTCGATCCTCCCGATGGAAAGCTTCCGCCCTATACTCCGGCAGGCCAGCGAAGACAGAACGCGTTGGATGCGGCGAGATTCCTGCTAAATCATCCCGCGGGCCCCGCGGACCTCACTAATTTTCAGCGTTGCATCACGTGGGGCGTGCCGATGCCTCGTCCGAGTCCCAACAGCAGTTATTACCAGATCGTGCAGAGTCCTGATTACGTGGTGCTCGTCATGGAGACCATCCACGACGCCCGGATCATTCCGCTTGACGGACGCCCGCATCTGCCGCAGAGCGTCCGCACATGGAATGGGGACTCGATCGGCCACTGGGAAGGCAAGACACTGGTTGTCGACACCACCAACTTTTCCCCGAAAGATAACTTTATGGGTTCGGCCGAGGACCTGCATTTGATTGAACGCTTCACCCGTGTCGCCCCGGACGAGATCCGTTACGAAATTACGGTGGATGACCCGACTACCTGGACGAAGCCGTGGACTGCCGTGCTTCGCCTCAAGCAGACTCAGGAGAAGCTTTACGAAGTGGCGTGCCATGAAGGGAATTTCGAGATCATGGAGGACATGCTCCGGGGCGCGCGCAAGGAAGACAAGTAATCCAACGGGGTTGACTTCGAAACCACCGGTATATACCATCGAATTCGCCACCATCTAGTGCGGGTGAACCAACGAAAAGGAGGTTCCCAATGACCCGTCGGCTCCTAATCTGCGGCGCCCTAGCGATTGTGTCACTGGCCGTCGCTGGGCAAACTCCGGCCGGGACCAAAGCGTTTGGCAAGTCCTGGACCCCCTCCCTGACACCCGATGGTCAACCGGACCTGCAGGGAGTCTGGCTCGACAGCAGCGCCACTCCCCTGCAAAGGCCTAAGGAACTGGAGGGTCGGCAGTTTCTGACGGATGCTGAGGTGGCTGAACTGAAGCAGCGGGCGGATCGAATCTTCAAAACCGGGGATAGCGATTTCGCCGCTGGCGATAACGTTTTCCTGGCGGCTTTGGCAAATCCCAAAGAGTTCAAGAACAACGCGACCGGCGGGACTGAAGCCATGATCGATCGAGTGTTCGATAACCGAACCTCGCTCATTGTGGATCCGCCTGATGGGAAACTTCCACCTATGACGCCAGCCGCGCAGAAGCGGCGGTCGCCGGAGGCGCTGGCATTGTTGGCCGGAACAATTCCGCCCGCGCGCGTGCAGGATTTGAATAGTGCGATACGCTGCATCACGCCGGGCGTGCCGAGGCTGGGGGGACGATACGGCGCAGGCGATTACGGCTACTACCAGATTGTGCAAACTCCTGGATACGTGGTGCTCTTCATGGAAATATTCCACGAAGCTCGAATCATCCCTCTCGATGGTCGTCCGCACCTTCCCGAGAGCGTTCGCACGTGGACCGGGGATTCAGTTGGCCGATGGGAAGGCAACACTCTGGTCGTGGACACCACCAACTTCTCCCCCGAGACCAACTTCATGGGCTCCGCCGAAAACCTTCATCTGGTCGAGCGTTTTACGCGCGTGGCCCAGAACGAGATCGATTACGAGATGATCTTCGATGACCCCACAACTTGGACCAAGCCATGGACTGCCATGGCTCGCCTCAGGCCGACGCAAGAACGGCTCTTCGAGTACGCGTGTCACGAGGGGAATAGTGCCATGATGGAGGACATCCTCAGGGCGGCTCGCGCCGAAGACAATTCCAAGTGACGTTCCAAGGAGGCCGTATGAAAAAAAGATTTGCGGTTGTCATTGTTGTCGCCTTTGTTTTGTCCGCCGGGGGCGTCTGCATCGCAGCCGATGGGCCGCCGCAATGGGCCTACGGCACTCCGCCCGCGCCACCAGCGGGAAGTACGCCGCCATCCCCTGCCCCGCCCGACACCAGCCTGAAACACCTTCCTGGCAGCACCTTCGAGTTTACCCGCGCACAGATCTCGGACCGATTCGGACCTGCCGACTGGTATCCGGGCGACCATCCAACGATGCCGGATGTGGTAGCACATGGCAAGAAACCGGATGTCTTGGCTTGTGCCTTGTGCCACTATCCGAACGGTAAAGGCCGGCCTGAAAACGCCCCCGTGGCTGGTTTCCCGACCTCCTATTTCATCCAGCAGATGAACGATTTCAAGAGCGGCAACCGAAAGAGCGCTGACCCGAAGAAGGCCAACACGAACCTCATGATCAACATCGCCAAGGGAATGACCGACGATGAGATCAAGGCGGCTGCGGAATACTTTGGATCGATGAAGTGGACGCCCTGGATCAAGGTGATTGAATCGAGTACCGCACCGAAGACCCGTCTCGCGGGCGGCATGTTCCTCATGCTGGAGGGCAATGAGAAAGAGCCGTTGGGGAAGCGCATCATTGAAACTCCCGAGAATGCGGAAGCTACCGAGGTACTTCGCGACGCGCGGTCTGGATTCTTCGCGTACGTGCCGGTGGGCAGCATCAAGAAAGGCGAAGTGCTGGTGACCAAGGGCGGCGGCAAAACGACCGAGTGCGGCGCTTGTCACGGAGCGGATCTGAGGGGCCTCGGCCCGGTGCCGGGTATTGCGGGCCGTTCACCCAGCTACCTGGTGCGTCAAATGTACGACATGCAGCAGGGCGTCCGGAAGGGGATCTGGACCGAGTTGATGAAACCGGTCGTCGTCAATTTGAGCGAAGAAGACATGCTGAACATCGCGGCGTATACCGCCTCGCGCATGCCCTAAGGAACTGACGAAGACCCTGGTTTGACGGTGATCGTCACATCGGCTGTGGTTGACAATTCGCCATCATTTGCCGTGGCGCGAAGAACGTACGTCCCAGGCTCGGCGAAGCGCGCGGTGGTAATCGCTTGACCGTCCTTTACTTCGATTGGGTCCGCGGACTCAAAGCGGACCTTCGCTGGGCCACGATACTCGAACCAGGTGACGGATAGTCCCGTTCTGCGGCGTCCAGTCGCGGAGTTGCTCTGACCCGGAGCCGCGCCCGGACGTGGCTTCGGAGGCGCCAGGGGTTTCGGTAAACCATCGTCAGTGACCAACGCGGTCAACGTGACAGGGCTCGCGGCGCTCGCATCTGGGACCTGCGGGATTGTGACCGAAGGAGGCTTGTTCGGATTGTCCAAGCCAGGACTGAGATTTCCACGAGACCAGATCACTCGCTCGATGATTTCCTCCTCCATCACCAACTTCGCGTATGCCTTCTCAGTGTGGCCGTGCGCGGAAATGGTCCAGACGAGTTCCTTGTCCCCCCAATCTTTCGGAACCTGAACTCGAAAGACCCACGCGTGCCTTCTTGGCAGGAAATATGTTGGCTGACCGCGATCCGGCAAACCGGGTTCAAGCTTGTTGTCGGCCCCAGCCGGAATCGCGAGTTCCTCCTTGTAATTCCGGTTCATGTATCCAAACACGAACGTGAATGTGCCGTCCGCATTGCGCAGCCAGCCGTCAAAGCTCGGGACGACATCTTGTCCGGTTGAGAATTTGGTCTCGGGAATGTAGGTTGGCGGCGGGATCTGGGCCATCGCCGCATGCATGAGACCCAGAACCATGCTGCTGGCGCAAAGCGCGGGTAACTTCGTGGTCATCGCGATCTCCGGGCGATGGCTCTACTCGCTCGTATTCGCCAGCTTCTTTCGAGCCGCGACGCGTTGCTGGTAATCGGCCTCATCAATGTAGTACAGGCTGATCCACGCAAAACTCATTTCGTCGATCGTGCGCTGGCCACTGCCGACCCAGTTCTTCGGATTCAGCGCATGGGGATTGTTATCCGAATTGTCATGCCATGTGGTTACATGAATGATCGTGCCGGCAGGCAAAAGCGGAGCCGCGTCTTCGGCGTAAGGATAAGTGATGCTCCAGCCAAACTGGTTATTGCTTACGCAATTAATGGGTTCCGTCCGCGCTGGACCGGGGCGCGCTGAATCGGCTCGGACATCCGGATAAATAGCTTCCACGCACTGGGCTTTGCCGAGCGTGTGGAAGTGCGGTTGAAATGCCGAAAGCACCGCTGGCTTGGGCAGGCGGAAATAACCATCGCTGCGCGTGACTTGTCCAGCGGGGAGGTCGAGATCGTTCACATCACCCATGTGCTGCGTGAAGGCCACGTATTTCGGCACCACCCCTTTCGGATAGAGCTTGAGCCCCAGAGAAACGCTCACCGGAGTCTCTTGGCCAATCGGATGCAGGTGAAGATTGAAATGGACTTTGGAACCGGCCCTGATCAAACGGCCGGATTCGGCGGGGAACACGTCGGCGGACTTCCCGACCGCGTATTCATTCAGGAACAGGCCCACCGGATCCTCCTCCGGATCTTCGATCAAATTCGTGGTGGCGTGGTGGACCACTTTAAATCCCATATCGGGCTTGGTCTCCACGGCTTGAACGTACATATCCTCCGTGAACCCCGGGTCGATTTCAATATCGTAGAATTCGTCGCCACCCTTGGCCCGCAGAACATACGGCTTCGGCATCGACACGACGAGATCGGGCTTTCCGAGATGCCACTTGTCGAGATCGCTGAATTGCCGGGCTGGCGGCATGTCCGCGGGATTGCCCTCGGGCGATCCGTGATCGACCCAAGCCGCAATGGTCGCAACCTCAGCGTCGCTCAACGAGGGATCGTCCTTGAATTTGGTGACACCAACATTCCGATCGATGTGCCAAGGAGGCATGGTCCGGTTCACGACTTTTTCTTTGATCGACCGGGCCCAGGGCCGCGTTTCCTTATAGTTCAGCAGAGACATCGGAGCGATTGAGCCCGGCCGATGACAGTTCTGACAGGCCCGCTGCAAGATGGGTGCGATGTCCTTACTAAATGTCGGATCGCTCACCGCGGCAAACATCAATGGCTGACTCACAATGAGAGCAACCCACAGGCTCCTGATCATATTGGACTCCTTAAGCTATCTCGAACGTTAAGCTATCACGAAAGACCACCAGGGTCAACGGTTTGCCAGTGCATGTGGGGCGGACGCCCTCGTCCGCGCCGAACCCCCTGGTCCGGCCTTCTTGTTTCCCTGACGGAGGCCGACGAGGGCGTCGGCCGCGGACCAGGGGGTCCCCACTAGCGCTTATAAACGCTCTTGCCGGCTACGATCGCCTCGAGTACTTGAATATCCTTGATCTTAATCGGATCAATGGTGAGCGGATTGTCGCTCAGCACCACCAGATCCGCAAACTTTCCAGCCTCGATCGAGCCCTTGATTTTTTCATCGTGCTCCTGCCAGGCGGCGTCGATCGTCACGGCCCGCAACGCCTCCATCGGCTTTATCCGCTGCTCGGGACCGAGGATTTTCCCGGTTCTGGTCTGGCGGTTCACCGCGGACCACACCGCTTGCAACGGTCTCATGGGTGTCACCGGAGTATCCAAATGAATCGAGAACCGAATGCCCCGGTTAAGCGCCGATTTCAAAGGGCTGATGTTCGAACCGCGTTGCGGCCCCATGAAGATGTCCCGATGCACATCGCCCCAATAGTAGGTATGGGAGACGAAAAAAGACGGCGACATGCCAAGTTCCTTCATCGCGTCCAGTTGGTCCTCCCGCGCTGCTTGCGCGTGCTCGATGCGAAGGCGGGTATCGGTTCGCGGAAAGTCCTTCAGCGCCTCGCGGTACGCGAAGATCACGTCATCGATAGCGGCGTCGCCATTGGCATGAATGGCAATCTGGTAACCCAGGCGATTGAACTTCTTGACCTTGGCAACCAGTTCATCTCGGCTTTCACGCGGAAATCCCACATAGTTATCGTCTCCGCTGCAGTTGGTGTAATAGGGCCTCGTAAAATAGCCGGTGCAACCCTGAATCGAACCATCGTGAACGTCTTCCCCGATCGTGAGGCCGGTCTTCATCATCTCGTTGCCGATCAAATGCGCAGGCGGAAAGTCTCCTTCTAGCGGCCCATGCATCATGGCAACGATTCGCAGCGGGATCAGGCCGGATTTGGAGGCCGTCTCGAGCCCGCGACTAATACCGCCACCGGCGATGGTCGCGGTGGTCACGCCATGTGACAAATAATCGTTAACCGACCACTTGATCGCTTCCTGCTCCTGTTCCGCCGTCAAACGCGGGATCAGCCGTGCTACCATTTGTCCGCTTTCCTTGAAGACTCCGTCCGGCTCGCCGGATTTCGGGTCCTTCTCAATCAACCCACCTTTCGGTTGAGGCGTGTCCTTCGTGATTCCGGCCAGCTTCAACGCCAGGCTGTTGGCGACGCCCAGATGGCCGGACGCATGACTGACATAAATCGGGTGATCGGTGGAGGCCTGGTCGAGGTCGTATCGCGTCGGGTGCCGGTTCTCTTTGAGCAGCGTCTGATCGTAACCCTCTCCGCGAATCCACTGCCCCTTCGGAGTTTCAGCCGCCTTCTTTTGGAGCGCCGCGATTAGATCGCCGACGCTATTCACGCCGCCCAAAGGGGGACTGGAAAGATTCACGGAATAGAGGGCCGATGTGCCGGACCCTGGGAAATGGCTGTGCGCGTCGATTAAGCCAGGCAGCAGCGTCTTGCCGTTCAAATCAACAACGGTGGTAGCCGGCCCCGCCATGCTTCGGATTTGGGCGGCAGTCCCGACCGCCGCAATACGATCGCCCCGAACCGCCACGGCCTGGACGACACGCGCGGCGCCATCCATAGTGATTACGGTGCCATTCACGTAGATCCGGTCGGGGGCACCGCCCTGCTGCGCGAGCAACCGCGTCGCCGCCAACGCACAGACCAAACAGATTTTCGCGACTCCATGCGTCTTCATAAAACCTCCTATCCAGACTTGGTCTGCGGAATGGAAGAGGTGGATTCGCGGAAAACGTGTTCAGCGGAAAAACGTGTACAGCCCTTCCCGTTGTCTGTATCATTATGCCACTGGGAGCCCGGCTGGCGGTGCGTGCGCTATAATTCGCGTTGTCCGTTGTTCAAAAGGAGTCGATATGCTGAAATCTGCGCGATTTCTCGCAGGCGTATTGTCGCTCTGCGTCTCACTTATCAATGTGTCGCGGGCCCAAACGTCGCGGGCCATGACGCTGGTCGACATTTTGAACGTCCCGCAGATCAGTGATCCTCAACTTTCTCCAGACGGACGGCAGATTCTGTACGTGCTGGCCCAGTCGGACTGGAAAGCCAACAAGCGCGTGAGCCACATCTGGAAAATCAAGACAGACGGCTCCGGGTTGATCCAGTTGACTACCGGCGCGGACGGCGAAACCAGCCCCCGCTGGTCGCCGGACGGCCAGACCATCGCTTTTGTTGCTAAACGAGGAAACGCCGAGGCCAACCAAATCTATCTGTTGTCCAACGGGGGTGGCGAAGCGCAAGCGCTCACCAGCCACGCGACGGCAGTTTCCAGCATCTCTTGGTCGCCGGATGGCGAGCTTATCTATTTTCGCGCGCCCGATCCAAAGACCGAACAGCAAAAAGCTCGCGAGAAATTGAAGGACGACGTCTTCATGTTCGATGAAGATTACCAGCAGCAACACGTCTGGAGCGCTTCCGTTTCGAACAAAGCCGAGCACCGGATTACGAACGGCAATTATTCGGTGACCAGCTATCAGTTGTCGCGGGATGGGCACAAGATCGCATTTCACCGGGCTCCTACTCCGTTGCTGGAGGACCAGAATCAGAGCGAAGTATGGGTGATGGATTCTGGCGGCGGAGGCGCGCGGCAGATCACGCATGACCAGGTCGCCGAGAGCGGCGCGGAGCTGTCGCCGGATGGCTCGCGGATTCTGTTCACCTCGCAAGCCAACCAAAAGTTTGAGACCTATTACAACGATAAGATTTTCGTCGCGCCCTCGAACGGAGGCGAAGCTCGCGTACTCATGCCCGACCTGCCCTACGAAGTGGAACGCGCGACCTGGTCCGGCGACGGCAAGTCCATCTTTTTCCTGGCAAACATGGGCGTGCATAGTGAGCTCTTCGAAGTGAGCGCCGATGGCGGCAAGCCCCGCCAGCTTACGAACGGAAAGCACGCCATCACCCAGTGGACTCCGGCTGATCGCGCGAGTAAGCATCTTTTCACGGCACAGGAAATGTCCAGCCCGGGCGAAGTTTGGATCCTGGATTCTGCCGGATCGGCTCCACGAAAAGTGACGGCTGTGTTTGATTCGCTTGCCCGCGACTTTCGGCTTCCCCGCCAGGAGCGAGTGGAGTGGAAAGGCGCGGATGGCGTGACCGTCGAAGGCTTGCTTTACTATCCGCTCGATTACGCGCCGGGAAAGCGCTACCCGCTAGCGGTGCAGACGCATGGCGGCCCGCAAGCTTCCGACAAATTCGGTTTCGGTGGCACCCAGAATTACGTACCGGTGCTCGCCGCCAAGGGATATGTGGTCTTGCAGCCCAATTATCGCGGAAGCACCGGTTATGGCGATGCGTTCCTGCGCGATATGGTTGGGCACTACTTTCAAAACGCGCACCTCGACGTCCTGGCTGGAGTCGATTACCTGGTCCATGAGGGCATTGCCGACCCCGATCACATGATCAAGATGGGCTGGAGCGGCGGAGGGCACATGACCAACAAGATCATCACTGTCACCGACCGCTTCAAGGCCGCGTCTTCAGGCGCGGGTGCAGCGGACTGGGTGTCGATGTACGCGCAAAGCGATGTACGTTCGTATCGGACTCCCTGGTTTGGCGCAACTCCTTGGGGGAAAGATGCGCCCATCAGCGTGTATTGGAACAACTCGCCGCTTAAGGACGTCGCCAACGTCAAAACGCCGACAATATTTCTGGTGGGCCAGAACGATCAGCGTGTACCCGAGCCGCAATCCATCGAAATGTATCGCGCGCTCAAGAGCAACGGTGTGCCCACGCATCTCTATGTCGCGCCGCGTGAGCCGCATGTCTGGCAGGAGCTGAGGCACGTGCTGTTCAAGATGAACGCCGAACTGGAATGGTTCGAGACGCAGGCAATGAAGCGGCAATACACCTGGGAGACGCACGACGAGGCCCAATGAAACTGCCGCAGATCTTTTTTTGCCTGTTCTGTCCGGCCGTCTTCGCGCAGGAACAGCCGATCGTTCTGCGGGCCGGCACGCTTCTGGATGGAAAAGGCGGCGTGCTGCACAACACCTCCATCGTGGTCCAGAACGGAAAGATTCAGAAGATCGATCCGGCGGCCGGATCGGGGTACGATCTGCGAAACCTGACGGTGCTTCCGGGACTGATCGATACGCATGTGCACATCGCCTGGCATTTCGGTCCGGACGGGCGATACCAGCCGCGTGATGACTCGCAGGTGGCCGCACTGGGCTATGCGCTGGAGAATGCATACGTCACGCTGATGGCCGGTTTCACTACCGTGCAAAGCGTGGGCAGTCCGATTGATGGCGACGCGCGCAACGCGATCAATCGGGGAGTGCTGCCGGGGCCGCGAATCCTGACAGCGCTCCAGCCGCTGAGTGATGCAAGGCTGACGCCGGATCAGATCCACGCATACGTCCGCAAAGTCGCCGCCGACGGCGCTGATTTGATCAAGATTTTCACTTCCAAGAGCATGCGCGAGGGCGGCGGGCGAACGCTCAGCACGGAGCAGATCGTCGCGGCCTGCGGAGAAGCCAAGGCTCGAGGCTTGCGTACGCTGGTCCACGTGTACGACGCGGAAACGGTTCGCGATGTTTCCGAGGCGGGCTGCACGACGGTCGAGCACGGGACGCTGATCAGTGATGAAGTGCTGCGATTGCTCGCCGCGCGCGGCACCTATTTTGATCCTACCGTCGGCCTGGTCACGGAAAACTATCTCGCCAACCGCGCGCGATACCAGGGCATCGGCAATTATAACGACGAGGGCTTCGCTTCCATGGAGAAGAACCTGCCGGTTGGTCTCGCGATGTTCAAGCGGGCACTCGCGACCAAGAACCTAAAGATCGTTTACGGCACCGATGCCGTCGCCGGGGCTCACGGCCGCAACATCGAAGGGCTGGTATATCGGGTGGAACAAGGCGGACAAGACACTCGGTCGGCCGTCATCTCAGCCACGTCTCTGGCAGCGGAATCCATGAAACTCGGCGATAAGATCGGCGCCATCGCGCCCGGTATGGAAGCCGACGTTATCGCGGTGGATGGCGATCCGCTCAAGGACATCACCGCGCTTCGCCGGGTGGTGTTCGTCATGAAGGGCGGGAAGATATACAAGGGACCAGCAGGCGGGGCGGAATCCCGCTAGCGGGGTCGAAGGAGGCTCGGGATGCGTCGTTCTGCTCTATTGATGGTCTCTGTTCTTGGGTCGGTGATGTACGCAGCGCCGTGCGTGACGACCGCGCAAGCCTGCACTGAATGGATCACGTTCGGCGGCGGACCGGCTCGTTCGCTCATTTACCGAACCTACTCTCTCGATACCAGGAATGAGCGCATTACCCGTGCGCTGATCATGGTTCATGGCGCCGGACGCGACGCCGACAATTACTTCCGCACGGCCGTAGCAGCTGCGTTCCTCGGGGGCGCGCTCGACGATACCGTGGTTATCTCCCCGCGCTTGGCGTCAAACGCAGGCCAAGCCTGCCGCGATATGCTTGCCCCGAATGAAGTGAGCTGGAGTTGTAATAGCTGGCGTTCCGGCGGCCCAGCCACGGACAACGGTAAGGTGACGTCCTTCGACTTTACCGATGAGATCCTGCGCAAGCTCGCACGCAAAGATGTTTTCCCGAACCTGCGCGCCATCGTGGTGGCAGGACACTCGGCGGGCGGCCAGTATGTAAAGCGTTATGAGATGGCCAATCAGGTTCACTACAAGCTGGGCGTCGTTATCACTTATGTGGTGGCGAACCCTTCCAGCTACGCTTATCCCGACAACCTGCGGCCGACGGATGCCGCCTATACCGTGAGTGCCCGTGCGCCAAGCTATGTTCCTGCTGCGGCCGGGGCGACTGCCGAGGCCGCCACCGCCGTCCCGGCCACTGGGTTCCGCCCTTTCAGCGACGCCCGCAATTGCACGACATACGACCAGTGGCCGTACGGATTCCGGAACCGCACCGGATACACTGAGAAGCTCTCCGACGACGAATTGAAGAAAGAACTCGCCTCCCGCCCGACGACCTATCTTCTCGGAGAGCTCGATGTGTTACCCCTGGGAGGCTTTGACGGCTCCTGCACGGCGATGGCTCAGGGCCCCACGCGGCTCGCTCGCGGCGAAGCCTTCAGCAAGTACGTAAATGAGCATCTCGGAGCGCATCACACCGTAACCGTGATTCCACTCTGCGGCCACAATGCCCGCTGCATGTTTACAGCGGATCTGGCGCTGCCGGTAATCTTTACGAAGCAATAGCACGAAGGATTGGATAAAATCGATCAACATACTGTCTGTTGCAGCGAAGGAGTGAGGAAATGCCGCACAATGACACCCAAACGGTCCGGGCTTTCTACGCGGCGTTCGCCCGCCGGAATGCTCAGGGGTTTGTCGAGTTGCTAGATCCACAAATCGAGTGGACCGCGGCGGAGAGCTTCCTCTACGCCGATCAAAGTCCCTACGTTGGCGCGGATGCTGTCCTGAAACTGATCTTCGGGAGGCTCTTCGATGATTGGGATGACTTTTCGATCAGCCCCGGAGAAATTTTGGGCGGCGGCGAGATCGTGATTGCCAGCGGGCGTTTTCGCGGAACGTTCAAAGCCAACCGAGCGCCCATCGATGCCCAGTTTGTCCAGGTGTTTCAATTCAAAAACGGCAAGATTGCCAAATGCCAGATGTACACGGACACGGCTCAATTCAAGGAAGCAATCAGCCGGATCCACTCGGCGGGTGTAACTTTATGAAGACTCGAATGACGGTCGCGACGGTACTCGTCGCCGTTTGCGGTGTGGTGATTTTGTTCGCGCAGCAGCGTCCGGCGGGGCCGTACACGACCGATCAGGCTGCCGCCGGGCGGGCGGCTTACCAGACCAATTGCGCCTCTTGCCATGCACCCGACCTCAGCGGACGCGAAGGGCCGCAACTGGCCGGCTCAAACTTCATGGCCCAGTGGGGCGACCGGACTGCCGGCGCACTGATCAACTTGATGCAATCCACCATGCCGCCAGGAGGCGCGGCTCTGCCTGGCGATACCTACATCAACCTGGCGGCGTTCATCCTCGACGCCAACAGTGCGCGACCGGGTGATCGACCGCTTACAGCGGACTCGAACGTTGCGATCCGCGGCGTCGCGTCCGGGCAGCGTGCGGCGTACTTGCAGCCGGGGGCGGCGCCTCCCGCTGCTCAACTGGCGTCTAAACAGGGCAAGCAGGAAAAGCAGGGCAAGCAGTCGCCTCGTGGAATCACGATAGCGGGTGAAGTCAAGAACTACGTTCCGGTCACGGACGCCATGCTCCGCAATCCCGATCCCGGCGACTGGCTCATGCTCCGCCGCGACTACAAGGCCACGTCCTACAGTCCTCTAAACCAAATTACGACGCAGAACGTCAACGAGCTGCATCTGGTGTGGAGCTGGGCTATGCAGGAGGGCGCGAGCAACGGGAACCAACCCGCACCCATCGTCCACAACGGCGTGCTGTACGTGAACAACACCGGCATGGTGCTGCAGGCCCTGGATGCGAAAACCGGCGAGTTGATCTGGGAGAATCGCTACGGCACGAATCCCACCGCGCCCGCCATGCGCGGCATCGCGATCTACGATGACAAGATTTTCGTAGCCACCGGTGAGGCGCATCTGATGGCCTTCGACGCCCGCAACGGCAAGCTGGTCTGGGATACTACCATCGGCGACCGTACCCATGGCGAATACGCCAGCACCAGCGGTCCGATCGCAGTGAAGGGCCGGCTGATTCAAGGGATCGGCCGCGACTCCTGCGCGACCTATCGGGAAGAGAAATGCTTCATCAGCGCGTACGACGCCAAGACCGGCAAAGAAGCCTGGCGCTTTCGAACGGTGGCACTCGAAGGCGAACCGGGAGGCGACACCTGGGGGACGCTCTCCAACACTTTCCGGGCGGGTACCGAGACGTGGATCACCGGAAGTTACGATCCGGACTTGAACCTGACCTACTGGGGCACGGCGCAAGCCAAACCTTGGATGCGCGTGAGCCGCGGCTCCGGCAACGGCGCGACGCTGTACGCCAACTCCACCCTGGCGCTCAATGCCGATACGGGAAAGCTGGCTTGGTATCACAGCTACGCGCCCGGCGAGACGCTGGACTTGGACGAAGTTTTCGAAAGAGTGCTGGTGGACGATCAGGGTCAGAGCTACGTCTTCAGCGCGGGTAAAACGGGCATCCTATGGAAGCTGGACCGCAAGACCGGAAAATATCTTGGACACAAAGAAATGGTGTTCCAGAACGTATACGATTCCATCGACCCGCGCACGGGCGAACCGCACTATCGTAACGATATCGTCGAGCAGCGCGTGGGCGAGTGGGTGACGGCGTGTCCGTCGACCGAGGGCGGCAAGAACTGGCCGCCGATGACGTACTATCCGCCGGGCAACCGGCTAATCGTTCCGTTGAGCCAGAGTTGCCTGGATATGAATGGGCAGGCGATCGACAAAATCGCGGGTGGCGGCAGCGGCAACGGCGCTCAGCGGCGCTTCTTCGAGATGCCGGGGACGAACGGCAACATCGGCAAGCTGGCGGCGTACGATGTGCGGACCATGCGGGAGATCTGGAAATACGAACAGCGCGCGCCGTTCCTTTCCGGCATGGTCTCGACGGCCGGA
>JBEKBK010000171.1:0-15088 GCA_050015435.1 Bryobacteraceae bacterium | reverse complement strand
CCTGTCATGAATATACGGCCGAATCGACGATACGATTCGATGATCGGGACAGTTCTCCGAACCCGGCGAAAAGTGCGCCAGCCCTCACGACGGTCCTTCCTTCCGGCATTTCCCTCACTCTGGCGCTGCTCAGGCCGATCGACACGCGAAACGACGCTGCGGGAGACACGGTTTCGGCGAAGGTCACCAGAGCCATACGCGCGCCGGATTCGAAGGCAATTTTGGTGCCCGCTGGTGCGATCGCCCGCGGCCGGATTCTCCAGATGCGCTATCAGTACAGCACCTCGCGGCTTCTGATTTCGATCCGGTTCGATACCCTCGAAATACAAGGCGTAATATCCCAGCTCTCGCTCAGATTGGATCGGGACCTGAAACCGGCGAAGCCATCGAACTCGCGCGGACTCAGAACCCGGGCACCCGAGTTTTCGTTGCCCCCGCCCGCTCCGATGGAAACAGGGAGTTTGCTCGTCTTTCTGGCTCGGAGCAGCACACTCGTGGTTCCGGCCGACTTCCAATCGAAGTGGATTACGGTCGCGCCATGACAAAACCGGGACTCGGCATCGTCGTGATCACGCTTCTGAACACGCTGTCCGCGCAAAGTCCCGCCGATGTCCTGGAGAAGGCTCGTGATAAGATCCTTAGCTCGGTCCGCAGCCTTCCCAAGTACACCTGCCTCGAAACCATCGATCGCACCTATTACGTTCCTCCACGGGTAAAAAGGGACCGGCATATCATGACCGAAACGCCCGCTCCAGCCCCCTCGTGCACCGGGACGAATCTGGGTTCTCCATCGCTGGATGCGAAGGACCGCTTACGCATGGAAGTTGCCACTGCGGGCGGTGACGAAATCCTTTCGTGGCCGGGGGCGAGCCGCTTCGACACGCGTTCCATCGATCAGATCGTTCCTTTTGGGCCGATGAGTACCGGATCGTTCGGCGCCTATTTGGCGGAAATCTTCGCAAATCCTGGTGCGCAGCTCAAATCCATTGGCAAGAAAACCTACGGAAATCGCGACGTGTTCGAATACTCCTACGCAGTGCCGCTGAAAGCCAGTTATTTTCGCGTCAAGGGAGAAAGTGGTTGGGAAGTCTCCGGATTTAGCGGTTCGTTTGAGATCAACGCGGCGACCGCTGAGCTGGCGAAGCTCGTGATCGTTTCGGATCCGCTACAGTCCGATACCGGCATGTGCTACATCCGAACCACCCTGGACTATCACGTCATGTTAATCGGGGATGGCGAATTTCTGATCCCGCGCCAGAGCGAACTCGAGACTTTCCGGCCGGACGGCAGACAGACCGACAGCGTAACCGCGTTTTCGGCCTGTCATGAATATACGGCCGAGTCGAGCATTCGATTTGACGATCAGGATGCGTCTGCGAATTCGGTTGCCAAGGCTCCCAACCTCGCAGCTGCGCTTCCGCCCGGCATTTCGCTCGCTCTGGCGCTGATCGGCTCCATTGACACTCGCACCGCGGCCGCTGGCGATCCGGTGTCCGCGAAGGTCGCCAGCGCTGTTTTAGTTCCGGGGACGAAGGAGATTCTGGTGCCTGCGGGCGCGCTTGCACGCGGCCGAATAATCCAGATGCGGCATGAGTACAGCACCTCACAGTTTCTGATTTCGATCCTGTTCGACACGCTCGAAATCCAAGGCGCCGTATCGCCTCTTTCGATCAAAGTGGACCGGGAGCTGAGACCCGAGAGCCGGAGTCCACGCGGTTTTAAGAATAGGGGAACCGAATTTTCGCTCCCGCCTCCCGCTTCGACCGAACCTGGGGGTACGTTCGGGGTTCCGTCCAGGACCGGCAGAGCCGTGCTTCCTGCCGGCTTCCAATCGAAATGGATTACGTCGGCACCGTGAGAAAACTCGGGCTGAGCATCGTCGCGATCGCGCTTCTGAACGCCCAGCCCGCGCAAGATCCCGCCGATGTCCTGGCGCAGGTGCGTGACAAGCTGATGCCAAGATTGCCCTCCGCGCCAAGATATACCTGTATCGCGACCATCAATCGCAGCTACTACAGCCGAAAGAATCCTCCGCTCACCCGGCGTTCCTGCGAGCAGATTTTAGAGGACAAAAAGAGGGGGCGGACCAAACTACAACTCGACAAGACCGATCGGTGGCGGCTGGACCTGACCCTGACACAAGGTCATGAAATCTATTCCTGGGCGGGACCCGGCGCGTTCTCGCGCAGCGTGGAGGAGTTCGAGCAATCCGGGCCCGCCGGCACGGGAGTGTTGGGTCCCCACCTGCACGAGATATTCAGCGAACCGGCCGTTCAGTTCCGGGTTCTCGGGCAGAACGACAAGAACATCGAATACGGATTTCGCGTGCCGATCGAGGCGAGCAGCTATCTGATTTGGGCAGGTTCACGTTGGCGTGAGACGGGCTACGACGGCTCCTTCGTCATCGATCCGGGCTCGCTCGAGCTTCGGCGGCTGACGCTCGGAACCGGCGAGCTGCCCCCCGAAACATCGGCGTGCGAAGAGAGCAAGATCCTCGATTATCCGTCTGGCGGCACAGGGGTGTTTTTGCCGAACCGGGCCGAGTCGCATTTCGTGATGCGTGACACCACCGAGACGGAAAGTTTGACCACCTTGTCGGATTGCCGGGAATCAACCGAAAAGGTTGCAGAGCGCCCGCCGGAACTGATTCCCCCGCTCCCTGCGGATGTCCCGTTCAAGCTCGAGTTGACCACGTCCATCGACACGTCCACCGCCGCCGCGGGGGATGTGGTTACGGCCAGACTCCCAGAAGCGATGAATCGCCCGCCGAAGTTCCAAGAAGAATTGATGCCGAAGGGAGCGATCTTAACCGGCCGCATCATGCGCATGGAGCACCACCTGGATCGGCAGGGTCTCATCGCGCCCGACGGGAAACACGTCCGTCTCCAAGGCCGGCGCTATTTCCTGATTTGGGTGGATTTCGACAGGGTCGAAGTGAAGGGCGTCGTTTCGTCGTTTAGCCCTCGATTCGATTGCGATCCGGCAGCCAACTTTTGCTTGTGGGCTCTTGTCGACGGGCAGAAATCGAAAGGCGCGTTTCTTTTCCCCACCGAGGCGGATAATTTCGTCGTTCCGGCGGGATATGTTTCAACATGGTTCACCAACGGCCCGCTTTCGAAATAGTCACGGGCCTTGAACCTCCCGCAGGCGCCGCTCGTAGGCCTTCGCCGCCTCCGCTGAGGATCCCTTGCGCCGCAGCAGATCGGCAGGCGCGGAATGGAGCTGGACCAGAAGGGGCGACCAAATATGGGATCGTGCTTTCATCTTCCCCACCGACGACCCCAATTTCATAGTTCCCGCGGGATACGAGTCGTCATGGCTGACCGGCTACGCGCTTCCGAAAGAGTAGGACAGCGCTAGTTCGCCGGGACGGTAACGGATCCGATCCCATGAAGCCCGCGGTCGAACACGATCACCCGCATCTTTGGGACCTTGTCGTTCCAGGAAACGTCCTGCGTCACGACAATTCCATCCTTTGATGCCTTGTTGAGCTCCGCTGGAGTGAGGTTGATGTCCACATCGACGGGCATTGGGGGTACCTCGAAATGGTCGCTGTAGGGGGCGAGTAATACCGTGAGATGAACCTGGTAATTGCTTCCAGTCGGCTCGATGAAAACATCCGCCGGATCGATATGAATCCTGAAGTGGGCCTTACCGGGGCTGCGCGAAACACCGACTCGCAGTCCGATCTCGGCAGCATCGATAGAGCTGCGAAGCTGGTCGTCAAATGCGGTATTCTCCAGCACGTCGGGGTCGAGTTGCCCAGCCTGAGCGGCGTCGTTTGCACGGCCCAGAAGACGGACACGGATGCCTTTGCGCGCGGAATCGACGCGGATCTTGGGCTCTTTGCCGTTGTCCGGGGTTGAAGAATAATACGCGACTGTGTAGTTGCTGCACGCATCAGCGATGGCATCGGCGAATGCTCGCTCGACTTCATTGGCCGGATACCAAGCCCCGCCCGTTGCCGCGGAAAGACTGCGTAGCATGACACGATTCGGTTCAGAGAAGACGGCTCCCGCGCCATCCGACTGGTCCACAGTAAAGACCGCGATCTCGCTGTCAACGGCAGCCGCGCTCAGGCCCCGAACCTGCGGTCGGAAATCATCGACGTTCCATTTCCCCCAACCTCCAGTCACCCAGATCAGATTCTTCCGGTCCGGCAGCGAACCCATCTGGGAAATAAGCGCGCCCGGGAGCTGAAGCGTCCTATTCACGCGCGCAAGGGCGTCTTTAGGATCGTTGTTGTTCCAGAAGTCTCTGCCCCGGAAGCCATCCAACTTTCGAACAGCGTTGTCGAGTCTGGCGCGAAGCTCCGCAGCCGTCGGATCGCGTACCGGCTGCGAATCCGGTGCGGCTGAGGGTAGCGGCTGCACCGGAAACAGTTCGCGGTATCGGTTAGAAGATAGCGCGATCCACCGAACCCATGCGCTGCAAGACAGCCCTGACCCCGCTCGATGCGGCTGCCGCAGTTCCTAAGTCATCATTCAGGCGGTCCAATAGAATGACGGTGGGAGTGGGTTCACGGTGGTTAGCGAACTCGCCGGGAGCGGGCGATGCGCTGGAGCGCTGGCTGCCCGTGAAACGGAAGAAAACGATCGGCCGGGGTTTTCCGTCCTCGCGAACTTGAAGATCGGCGGGCCGAAGGTCGGTGACCGGCGTACCTTGCGCGTTGCTTGCCCCCACCCTGAGCATTACCAGTCTTTTCGGTAATTCGGATTTGGGGGCGGATTGCGCAAATGCGACCGCGGCGCAAGCGAGCACAATACCCGGAGACACCATAACCTGAGTCTACTTGTGAAGTCATTGGGCTCAAATACGAGGGAAGCGTGGGTTTTGACATGGTTACGCCGGTATAGAGCGGATGCTTCCAGGACGTAGCTTCGGGGATGATCCTGCCACGCCTTTACGTCCGGCAATACCGGTGAGAAGGTATGCTCCGGTTGATGCTGGCAACCGCGCCCCGAACGCCATTCTGGTGAGCCTCGTGGTTAGGGTTCCAGAAGAATTGGGTATTCAGAAGTAACTGTCTTACTAGACGATAGAGTATTCTACCGTCTATCCTTCTTTCCGCGTGCTTTGAGGTGGGTCCACAGTTCGGGGATGTGAGGAAGCCGAACAGCGCGCGTCCAGCCCGCTCGATCCGAAACCTGTGTTTGCAAAGTAACGGATGATGGTCCACCAATCAGCTGGTCTCGAGGCCCTGGTCACCTGGACAGCCCTCGCAGCCAGAGGCGCGCCCATAAGGCTTGCCATCCACGCTCCGGTTGACGGAATTCGGCAATCAGCCAGCGCGCGCGTGGTCTGGCCGCGGCAGCGACCCGCTCCACGAGTCTCACCGGGCCTGACTATTCGAAGCAATCGAGGAAGAAGTTGGTCACCATCACGCGATCGCTGCGGTGATGGTGCACGGCCCAGCCACGGACTCGATCTGCTGAATACGCTTGAAGCGGATGGACGCTTGACCGGCCATCATCGCCTGGACGCCGTTCGGGCGCATCTGCTGGAGCTAGCCGACGAGCCTGCCGGAACGGAATTACCTCATCACCCAACCCGCCCGGCTCAGGTTTCCACCCTAGCTTGACCTGCCGAATTCGTTGAAAAAATCAGCGCCATGAGTTATGACCACCGCCCTAGCAGACGTAAGGGAAAACGGGGCTCGTCCTGCTGAATTCTCCTGATCGATATTGCGTTCGCGGACGCCGTACTATGAGGGCGAGAGTACTGATGAAAGCGAGCCAAGCAAATGGGCAGACCGGACTGCCGCGAAGGGGCCGCGCGGGAGAGCGCGGAAACGCGATGGTCGAAACGGCGCTGATCTTCATACCGATGCTGGCGATGTTCTTCGGAGTGGTGGATGTTTCCATGGTGGTCTTCCTTCAGAACACTTTGATGAACGCAACGCGCGAAGGCACCCGATTCGCGATCACGTTCAGCCCCACCTACAACGGCACCTCCTGCGCGACGTCGCAGGCTACCTGCATCACGTCGGCCGTGCAAACCAATGCGTTCGGATTCCTGGCCGGGACCAAATCCAACCTGATTACCGTGAACTACTATACGGCGAACAATTTGACCACCCCGATTGAATCTTGCAATGCCGGGACTTGCACCCAAAACGGCACCTTACCGCAGACATTGTCTAACGGCACCGTGGTGAACTACGTGAATCAGCCCGGCAACATTGTGGAAGTAGTGGTAGCCAACTATCCCTGGAATTGGATTTTCCCCGTGTCCGCTACAGGCTTCGCCCTCACTTCCAACAGCATTAACCTCGGCGCGTCTTCCATGAATGTACTAGGAGGATTGGCGGTTGGCACGACCGTGCCGCCAAGTCCATAGGATCCAGGAGGAAACACAAAAATGCGCAATCCTTCAACACGTCTGGCGGCGGAACGCGGAAACACGATGCTGGAATTCGCCTTGGTGATGTCGGTTTTGGTGCCGCTGTTTGCCGGGATGTTCAGCATCGGCATGACGCTGGCAAAGGGCATTGAGGTCAGTAACGTGTGCGAAGATGCCGTCCTTCTGCTGGTGGATTCGGTGACGAATCCGAACTCCGGACTCGACTTGTCGCAGACGCAGAATCAACGAATTATCGTTCGGGCCGCGACCGGTCTGGGAATGGCGTCGGATTCCTCTTATGATCCGAGCTCGACTGGAAATGCCGCGGTGATCTTATCGAAAGTTGTTATGGTGGGTCCCACGGAGTGCTCTCTCGGGGTGGTACCCGCGCCGCACAATGCGCCGCCCTGGAACGCCTCCAACTGTCCGAACTATGGCCAATATGTCTTCGAATATCGAGTGGCGTTCGGGAACACCGGCCGCTGGAGCAGTACGATAGGCAGCCCACCCTCGAGCATCGTGCGGTCCAATGGAACGATAACGGCGGCGAACATCGCGACCGACACTAGCGACGTTGCCTCTAATTTCGGGGCTGGCGGCGTGATGACGCTCTCGCCCAGCACTTTCGCGTTGGTATCGGAGATGTGGGCGGACGTGAGCAATCTGAACATATTTTCGATCTGGCATACACCGGTCGTTTATTCCCGCAGCATTTCATAAATTCTGGAAGAGGCGCTCATGGAGAATTTGGATAGAGCAAAAAGGCGGCGCAATCAACGCGGTTCGGCGCTGTTCCTTCATATTTTGATGTTGACCGGAACTGTCGCGGTGATCGGCTTGGCCGTCGACGTAGGAACCATCTATATGATCCGGGCACGGCTGAGCGCCGCGGTGGACGCCGCCGCTTTAGCCGCCGGCCGTTCCGTAAACCTCGCGAACAGCGTCGCCACCGCGACCACAAATGCCACGACCACCGCGCAGCAGTTCTTCAATGCCAATTTCCCAGCTGGATACCTGAATGCGATCGGCACGCCCACGGTGACCCCCACCTTCACCCAGGCGACGGACGCGAACGGCAATCCAACCGGTGTGCTGAATATCTCCGTCAGCGCGAGCGTGTCGGCGCCCACGTACTTCATGAACGTCTTCAACGTTCCGAGCGTTACCGTGACGGCGAGTGGAACCTCGAGCCGTCGCGGCGTGGTGTTGCTGCTCGTGCTGGATCAATCCAGCTCCATGAACACCGCTGCCGATCCGGTCAGCGGTCTTACCGCCTGCCAGGCGATGAAACAGGCGGCGCAGAATTTCATCACGCTGTTCAGCCCCTATGATCAAATCGGGCTAGTCACTTTCGACATCACGGCGCACCTGGTTTACGCGCCGAGTACGAGTTATGGGGACGGCACTCTGAACAACGACATCGGAAATATCGTTTGCCAGAGCAACACCAACACGATCTCGGCGCTCGAACTGGCCTATCAGGAGATTCAGGGCGTGGGTTTGCCGCTCGCGGAGAACGAAATCGTCCTGTTTACCGACGGATCGCCGAACGGGATTTCAGCCGCTTTTCCGCTGCGCACGTCGGTTGACTCACGCTGGGGACCCGCGATTAACAATACTGGTCCTAACCAGACCGGATCGACGTTCGGGCATACGAATAGTTGCAGCGATGTAGGCCCGCAAGACTCCAATGGCGTGAATGAGGAAGCGATCTGCGTCGACATGCCAGTGGTTTGCACGGCTGCCGGGACGGTCACCGGGACGCTCGCCCAATGGGGCGACCAGGACTCTTGGGGCGGGACCACTTACGGTCTGGCAAAACCCACTGACAGCGACCCAAGCCCCAGCTTCCCCGTCACATGCTCAGGTAACCCGAATGCGGGTACAACCAACATTCGACAGTACATCGCTTATATTCCCGACACGGACAAATATGGGAACTCTTTGCACGGTGTGGCGGCCACCGGGACAGGTCCCACGGTATCCGGCGGGAAGGTCACGCGGGATTTCTGGATTTTTCAAGTCAACAGTCTCTGTAGTCCAGACCAGAACGTCTCGCCGAACTGCAAGAATACAGGAGGATTATGGTCGGGGTTCGGGACCATCGGTTCAGGTTGCAATTTCTTTCCGAGCGCCGGAAACGGTTGTTCCTCCTACACGGACGCGCAAACGTATGGGGGCTATTTCCGCCCGGACGAATCAAATGCGATCGTCGCCGCCAGCATGAATGGCACCATGGCAGCCGCTAACACGATCCGGTCCGATACCACCTATCATCCGATGATCAACGTGATTTATCTGACCGGGAATGGAACTGACTCGGTTGACCGCGAATTTCTGCCCATTGTGGCCAACTTCCCGACCATTCCGGCCTTGCCATACGATCCTACAACTTATACTCCTTACACCAACCCTGCCTTTCAAACCGGACAGGAATCTGGAAAGTATTTCGTTACGGCGGACCGCAACCAGCTTAATTCGCTATTTGCTCAGCTTGCTTCGGAAGTGCTGCGCCTGAGCCAATGACACGAATCCTCCTATTTATGGCGCTCCCGCAGATCGTGCTACTGTGTGCGGGCCAGGACGCGCGCCCAGCGCCTCAGGCGCTTCGGGCGGGATGTTCGCCGGATGACGAGCGGATTGGAATCGTCAACCTCGATGACACTGTGGAAGTGATTCGGGCGCTGGCGAGCGGTGAGGAGATCTGCTACAAGGTCATGATCACCCGCGGCGGGCAAGTCTTAACCGGGTACGTTCTGGGCGATGCGCTCCCTGCCGTGGCCGCGTTTGTGAACCAGCAAAAGAAGTATCGCGACGAATCCTTTGAAGCGCAGGACGAATTGGAGCGGGCCCGGAAGGAATCACTATCTCGGGCTCAACCTGTCACGGCGGCGACAAATCCGCGTGCCGCCGCCGAGCCGAATCCCGATATGCCGGCCGACTTCGAAGAGTTCGCAGGCAAGGATGTCACGGGAAAGCCGTTCAGTCTGGCCGGCCTCGGTGGGCGTCTGATCCTGGTCACATTTTGGTCGCCGCGCAGCGCGCCCTCCAAGCGGCAACTGCTCACGCTTCTCCCGCTATACAACCAGTACAAGCGCGCCGGCTTGCGTGCGGTCGGAATCAGCATGGATCCCAACCCGAGCCACATCTCGGCGGCGCTCGACGATATTACGCTTGGCTGGCCGCAAATACCCGATCGCAGTGGTCTGGCGAAGCGCTACGGAGTCAACCCGGCGACCGGAACGACTCTGGTGCTGGATGCCTCGCACCATATCCTCGCGGCAGGCCTAACCCCTTCAGCGCTGGAAAAGAAGGTTCGCGAACTGCTCGCCGCGCGCTAAGCGGCGCCGCTCAAATCTTTGGATTAGGGGCGGGTCCATAATTCGGACGCGAGCAGGCCGAACAGCGCCGATTCCGCCCGCTCGATCCGAAAGCGGCTTTGCCCAAGAATCGGATGATGGTCCACCAGCCGGCTGGTCTTGAGTCCGGTGGTCACGCGGAAGAAAAGATATAGGGTTCGCAGCCAGAGGCGCGCCCATAACGCTTGCCATCCACGGTCCGGCTGACGGAATTCGGCAATCAGCCAGCGCGCGCGTGGTTTGGCGGCGGCTGAGATTCGCTCCACGAGTCTCACCGCGTCGGCCTCCTCGAAGCAATCGAGGAAAAAGTTGGTCACCACCAAGTCATACTCCGCGCTTGGCAGCGGAAACGTCATTGCGTCGCCCTGATGATAGGCGACCTGGTCCGTCCCTGCGCGCTCGCGTGCCAATGCCAACATGCGGTCGCTCAGATCAAGGTAGTCGATAGACGCGCCGAGGTTCTGTTCCACCAGCCGCACCAGGAATCGGCCGTCGCCTTCCCCCAGCACCAGGACGCGGCGGGCGGCGGCCACTTCAGGCAGGAAGGCCAGGCGCCGGCGCTCGAGTTCGCCTCCGAATCCGATGTACTCAAGCCAGCGATACCAGCGCGCGATCGGATCGCAATTCACGCCAGTCTTCCGGCGATGGGCAAGAACAGGATCGGGCTCAATAACGCGACATCGGCCAGGACTCGAAGTGCATCCGTGGTGAAGCGGTTGCGACCACGATCCAGGAATACAAACGCCAGGGCGCTGGCGGCTTCCGCGCTGCTGAGCACCGGCCGATGCTGATGGAGCAGAATCACCGCCGCCACGCACACCCCGAACGCCGCCGCCCCGATAGGCCATCGCGGCTTACCGCTCTCCCACTGTTCGATCGCCACGCAGTTGATCCAGCACAGGCAGGAAAACAGGAGAATTGTCTCGACGTCCGCGGCGGACCGAACATGATTCCAAGTGGCTACGGTGGCTCCTAGCGCGAATAATACCGCGACTGCCGCTTCCTTGGGCCAGGTTCCACGAAAAGTCGCAGGGGCGAGATGGGCCGCGCCGAAGTACAGCACCACTGCAGCCGAGAGGATCAATCCTTCCAAGAGGAGCGAGGGTGGGAGCTCGGTCCAGGCGAGCCAGCCTGCAATCGCGAGAATCGCGCCCCAAACTGGAAGAACCGCGCGCCAATGCCGGCGATAGAATTCATGGCGGGGCAGGTGGCTCGAATCATGCCACGCATCCAACACGCGATCCGCAGCATAAATCAGCCAGACCGCGAGCATCAGCAGCACCGCCGCAAGCATATTCACCGCGGCGTGAAAACAGCGCGCGAAGAGCACCTGCCAGAGCACCGCAACCAGAGGTGCGTCCAGGCTTAACAGGTTGGGCCACAGCCACGCCCGGCGAGTGTCTGCCGGAACAAACATCAATCCCTATCGTAACGTGACAATCCTTCACGCGGCCCATGGGTTGATCACCGGGATTCCACTGTGGGAGAAATCGGTGGTATTACGTGTCGCCACCGCTGCTTGACGCGACCGTGCTGTCGCCGCGATCATGGCGTCGAATTGTGCGATCGGACGGCCTGCTGCATTTCGCGATGCTACGATCCGGGCAAACTCACAGGCCCGGCCTAGAACTTCGCCGTAGAACAGCTCCGCCTGGGTGATGGTCGTGGTGAACGCACTCGAAGCATCGGGCAAAATTGGCCGTCCGGAGCGCGCATCACCGTGGAGCCGCGCCAGCTCTCCTTCCGGTCCCACGCATAGCCCCAGCCCGCGGCATAAGCCCGTAGGTCGATGGAGGTCTCCAAGGATTCCAGCTCCGGATCGGTCGTCAGCTTCTTTCCCTACTGCCACCGCCGCTTGCCGTGACAACGGCACCGGCCTAGAGCACACTGCCCGAGTTAAGCTAAGGAAGGGAGCATGAATTTGACCCTACCCACTCCCGACGATCTCGCCATCCGCCTCAGCGCGGAGGGCGGGGACTTGTCCCGTCGCGCGCTGGAAGCCTTCGCGCTAGAGGAATACAAGACTGAGCGTATATCGAAGGCGGAACTGCGTCGCTTGCTGGGTTTCGAGACACGTTACGAACTCGATGGGTTCCTGAAAGCCCATGAGGTCTGGGCCAATTGCACTATTGATGAGTTGCGCCTTGAAATGCAAGACCTTAAGAGCCTCGGACTCTGACGGGTGCAGCTCGTCATCGCCGACACCGGTCCGATCAATTATCTGATCCTGATCGATCACATCGACATCCTCGCCGCGCTGTTTGAAAGAGTGGTACTACCCTCTGCCGTTAGAGATGAGCTGGCGAGATCAAAAGCTCCACCCTTGGTCCAAAATTGGATCGCAGATCCCCCTTCATAGGTAGAGGTCCGCCGGGTGGTTCATGTTCACGATCCTGCGCTGGACAAGCTCGACGCCGGCGAAGAGGACGCAATCGCTCTTGCTGTTGAGCTCCGCGCCGATTTGCTTCTGATGGATGACCGGGAAGGAGTCATCGTTGCGCGGCGCATGGGATTCAAGGTGGCGGGGACTCTCACTATCCTTGCCATGGCCGCCCAACACCGTCTTCTCAACCTCGCCGATGCCTTCGACCGCATCAAGCGCACAAATTTTCACTATCAACAGGAGCTGATGGACCAGTTTATCAACGAAATCTCCGACCAAGCGTAAGCTGGTCTGAGGACCCCCATCTAGGCCGGCCTTGCGCTAGGATCGGTTGAGATGCGTGTGGTCACGCGGTCGCTTGTATTGTTGGCAGCGTTGCGTCTATCGGGTTGCTCTTCGATCAGCACTGGGCCGTCCTCCGCCGAAATCTTCAAGTTGCAGGCAGAGTGTGCTAACCAAGCGCGTCAGTTTGAGGCCGATTGGCGGCGGGACAACGGGTCAGATTTCGTATTTCTGTATTTCAAAAACCACTACAACCAAACCCATGGTCGTTGCTTGGTACATATCTACTATGGCAATCCAGACCTGAACATGGAGACTGTATACGATGCGCTCGAAGGCGTTAGCAAGCCTCCGATCATATTGCTGATCGGCGGGAACGATAAGGCTGCAAATAAAACGAAGGAGCATCTGGATTTGGCCGCAAAGGTTCGCGACTACATGGAAAAATAGGGAATAACAATTAGCCTGCTACCCAGGCGGGCAACGGGGCAGGGAAGGGGTCAGGCAACGCGCGCAACGTGAAGACGCCCGTGCAGCGAATGAGATAAGGGTTACTATTAAAAGCAAATGGAAGCTGCCGTCTATTGCCTGAAAGGTCATTATATCGGCCTCTCGAATGAAGTTATCCGCGGTAGAAGCTGGCACGATACCAAGATTTTGTTGGAGAACCCGCGCGAGCCGCAACAACTCCCGCGCTTCTGCACGAAATGCGGTGCCATGAATATTTCCGGCTGCCAACACTGCCAAACGACGATTGAAGCGCAGTATCCAGGGGTGATACCTGCCTACTGCGGCACTTGCGGAAAGCCTTTCCCGTGGACAGAAACGGCTCTTTCTGCCGCAAAGGCATACACCGATGAGCAAGAAGCGTTGAACGCGGAAGAAAAACTCGCACTGAAGGGAACGTTCGATGATCTGACCAGCGATACGGCTCGAACGCCAGTGGCAGCAACTCGCTTCAATAAGTTGATCATGAAGATTGGCCCAGCTGCGGGCGACGCCTTGAAACAGATCATGGTAACCGTCGCGACCGCGACCGCAAAGAAGTACATGGGGCTTCCGTGAGGCTTTGCGGGGGCAGGACCCCGCGCCGCCCGGCCCGAACTTCCGTATAGAATAAACGCGAAGGAGTATCCCAATGGTTCTCGTCCGGTGTGCCTATGCACTTCTGCTGTTGGGAGCCCTTCCATGCATGGCTCAGCAACCATTGATTTTTGACGTAGCCACCGTTGTCGTTGGCCCGCAAAGGCTTGCAACGTCTTGGGCTTTCGCGGCGGGGAAATGGTCGGACGCTGGGGCTGACGTAGGGATCAATTCAACCGAAATCCATTGTTACAAAAGTTTCGGTTTCTGCGAGGTTGCCGAAGCGTCGGCCTCCTCCGGATCTGCTTGGGTAAAACTTACCAGTTACGACGTTCTCCGGTGGGACACGAGTGAACTGATTGCGGTAGACAGCTCGCCGGTTTGCTTGGTGAATACTTTGCGATTTGATTTCGCCGCCAAAAAGGTCAGCACTAGCTCTACATCGAAAGGCGTAACACGAGACAAAGTGTGCAACGCCATAACGGCTTCGATGACGGCTACAGCGTTTCTGACCGGAGCCCTTGGCGAGCCTGAACAGAAGAAAAAGCAGTGAACCACTGCAGAGCCTCGGTGTCGTCCTGCGTAAAGCCGCCAACGAAGACAAACACCAAGGGCCAAAACACGACATGGCAGCAAACGCGGAGCTTTAAGCTGGCCCACTTGTTCAGGGGAGGAGATTGTAGCGCGGCCCCCTATTCATTGCGTGTCGTCAAGTTTGCAATGGCACATAGAGCGCCGGATGCTAACGGAGTTCAAGCCTGCATCGTCCAGTTGACACCTAAGCTTCGCCGGATCTGCGCTACATCGCGGCCCAAGAACGATTTCATTGACGGCTCCAGCCGCGCAAATCGGGAGTTCGATGTAATGAACACCATCATCTCTCTTTAGCCGAGTGAACCGATTGCCACCCTCCGGCTCGATGATAAGTACACGCCACTCGTGTTCGCTATGCCGCGCAGGGTCCTTCAGTGCCATTGCTAAGCAGGTCAGATATTTCCTACCCTCTTCCCGCAAGGCCATAATCGTTGACCTAGGGGGTTGGCGGCTTAGCTCGACCGCTTTCTCTCTGTCCAAAAACCGAGTGATTATAGCCACTTGGTGGGAGCGCTCATAGCTCACAGGGAAAAGCGTGACGGTACGCGACGTGCACCAAGACTGAAGGGCAGACCGATCGAATCCGATGGCATAGCCCGAGCATTTTGCGTAATCTTTCCACTGGCTCGGCAGTTCGGCTGTTGAGGATAGACAGGCAATGTATGTGTGAAAACGCCCCATATTTCCCGAACTAGGTCGGGAGCGGCGACAGACTCGATGAAATATTTGGATTTGCCATCCTCGCGCTGACTGACCAGCGGGGCTATTACGTCATTGAAAGCGTAGGCGACCTCCTTGCTGTCATTCATACAGAGGACATCTGAAGCCCACAGCTTACGCGAACTCAGTATGTTCGGCAGCACGTAATCGGGGCAGTAGTGATACAAAACCGTCGGAGGTTCCGGCACTTCGACGCTTTGGTTCCACCTGAATTATGCGCAGAACGATCCTCGAAGCGCGTGGTTCGTATGATCTGAGCGTGCGGCGAGCGCGATCGATGTCTCGTTTTGATTCTTTCTGTATCTGACCCGGTTTCCTCCACTTG
>JBEKBK010000170.1:0-15094 GCA_050015435.1 Bryobacteraceae bacterium | reverse complement strand
CGATGTCGCTTAAACTGGAGATGCCCGTGATCCGGGAACTTCTTAGCCGGGAAGAAATCCAATTTGCTGAGGCGGACCCTGACAGTCCAGCTATGGCGACCGGAGAAGCCACTGAGGAATTCCTCGGTGCATGCTGCCGGCTGATCGACTTGCTGGACAGCCCGCAGGACATTCCCTTTCTGAGCGGTCTGATTCAACGCGAAATCATTTACCGAATACTTCAGGGGCCGGAGGGGGCACGCCTTCGAGCGATTGCAACACTGGGAGATCAGAGCCACCGGACAGCAAAGGCAATCGCGTGGATCAAGGCGAACTACGCAAAGGCGTTGCGGGTAGAAGATCTCGCAAAAATCGCCGGGATGGGCGAGTCCACGCTGCACAACCATTTCCGGGCGCTCACCGCCATGAGCCCCCTTCAGTATCAGAAGCAGCTTCGGTTGCAGGCCGCGCGCGGACGCATGCTCGTCGACGGTCTGGACGCCGCAAGTGCGGCCTTTGAGGTCGGATACGAGAGCGCCAGCCAATTCAATCGTGAATACAGCCGTCTCTTCGGCCAACCACCGATGCGGGATATTCGGACTCTTCGCTCACCAGGCGCTCCGCCGATGGAGTCGGTCAGTAGCCTGTAAAACGCTATCAATTCGTCTGTTCGGCGTGATTCATCGGCATCCAGAACTCACGCGATCGATGACGCCTACCTCTTTCCCGCAGTTACCGGGGAAGGCGGCAACGTCTGCGCACGTGGCGCAGGCTCCGGCTCCGCAGGCCGCTGGAACGTACTGAGTGGCAGTTTGTTCACCTCGTCGATGATCTTTGCGTACGCACGCGTCGCAGCTTCAAGACCAGTCCACGGCACTGCTTCGGGAGTCTCCCAGTCGGTGTGGAAATAGTTGTGGTATTCACCCACATCGATGCCGGGGAGGAAGCGGAAGAAAACCCCCAAGTCGCCTGCCGGTGGGGTCGGACTCGGATCGAGTTCGAGCGACACGCCAAATTCCTTGAACGCCTTCCATGCGATCGCCTGAAGCTCAGGCCGCTGTTTGCCGCCGGCGTACCACTCCATCGGCAAGTACGTGTTCGCCCAAGCGATTTCATTTCCTGGGTAGTACCGCGGACGCGTCTGGGTCGCGATCGTGGCCGGATGCTCGGCATTGATGATCAGAGCGGTCTCTGAGAAGAACTTGTCTTTGTTTTCCACCAGCCAGCGCCTTCCCACACCGCCTGTCGCGCCGTTGTGATGTCCGTCCAGGCCGATGAAGACCATGGTCCGCTTGCGTTGCGCTTTCGGGATTTTCGCATAGTATTCGGCAACGCCGAGCATCGCCGCGACGCCACCCGCGTTGTCGCCCGCCGCCTCGAACCAGCCGTCGCGGTGCGCCATAACGTAGATGGTCTCGTCGGTCGCGCCAGGCAGAGTGCCAAACACTAGTGCGGTTTTCAGGTTGGGTACGTGTTGAATATCGAGTGAGACCTTGACCTTGGGAGCCGGGCCGTTGTTGGCCGCCGCAATCATCTCGCGCGCCGCGATCCCGTCGTTGTCTCCCAGGGAGAAGGCAGGCGCCTTTGTGCCCGACGGATAGGCCTGATACCGCATGTTGCCGGGCAGCATCGATACGTCGAAGATCACGGCCGCGCCATTGGCATCCGCGCGTCGCAGCGCACCTTCGTTGCTCAACCCCTGCATGCTGTAGGTGAATACGGCTTTCCCTTTGACGTCCCGGCCCATGAAGTCCGCCTCAGTGCCGAGGCCGACGTACACCGCGTCCAGCTCGACACCACCGGACGGAAGCGCGTTCGCCTCGTACGCGGGCTGCGCGGAATCCAGCGTGATCGTTTTGCCGCCCATGGTTATTTTGACGTCCCAGTTCGTCGGGGTCCATTGCGGCACCAAGTCGAACGGCTGGCTGTGGACGTCCGTCAGGCCCACCGCTTTCATCTTCGTTGCGAGCCATTCGGCGTGTTCGGAATCCGAGGACGTACCGATTATACGGCCCCAGTACTTCGGATGACCCGCATCGCGATACCGCTTTGAGATCGCCGCCTGCTCGACGACGTACTTGTGAATTTTTTTGCCGTCGATCGGCGCGTACTTCTCCTCGCCCTTGGGAAGCGGGAATTCGATCAAAGCGTCCTCGACCCTTGAGAGTGGGAAAGCCGGAGGCGTATCGGATTGGGATATCGTTGGACGCCCCGCCGCTCGTTGGGCGCGGCCGGTCCCGCTTGCAACGCCGAACATGAATGCGACTCCCACAACTGTAATCAGGCTGATGATGATTTTTCTCATGTGCCATCTCCAATTCATGCGGACATTCCCCGATACTCGGTCGCGCTTTCGCATTTCTCACTCAAAACGCGGCAGAGTTGTAGACTCGCGCAGCAACGGGATCGCAGCATAATCGGAATTGATATTAACATTCTGAATCGATTCGGGCGGCCAGCCATCGGTCCTCGCCCAAATGAGGTTCTTTTTGGATTTCAAAATCGTTACTCTCCGAGCTGGATTGCGCTATCCCAGCCCTCGGGCTTCGATGACCAAAAAGCGCAAAAACTGTTTCGCGCATCTTGACGAAGTGCCTTCGTCAATCAATCATAGAATAACAACCCGCCATGCGGGCCACGAAACTGACCTTCGAGGAGAGTTATGCAAGTCTGCGATGTGGAAATCTGCAACTTAGGAGAAGCGCCCGGTTTGGGTGTTGTACCAAGGACGATGCATGCGTTCGCGGTGCGCCAGAGCCGTTTTGGCCAACCCAGGGAGGCGTGGCAGCATGAAATCCTTCCCACTCCCACGATTGCAGCGAATGAAGTCCTGATCTACGTGATGGCCACGGGAATCAACTATAACAATGTGTGGGCAGCGCTCGGACAGCCGGTGGATGTCATTGCCGAACGCCAGAAAAGTCGCGGCGAGAAGGAGGATTTCCATGCGGGTGGCAGCGATTGTTCGGGGATTGTCTGGGCGGTGGGAGCGGACGTAACTCAGGTCAAGCCCGGGGATGAAGTGGTAGTCCATAGCGGCTGGTGGGAGCCCCGAGATCCTTGGGTGCTATCGGGGCGAGATCCGATGCTGGCAGAGAGCACGCGGATTTGGGGCTATCAAACGAACTACGGAAGCTACTGCCAATTCGCGCGGGCGCAGGCGCATCAGTGTATTCCGAAACCGAAAGCGCTCACTTGGGAACAAGCGGGCTGCTTTCTTTTATGTGCCTCGACTGCTTACCGGATGCTGATGGGCTGGTCAGGAAATATGGTCGAGAAGGGCGACGCCGTATTGGTGTGGGGCGCGGCCGGCGGGTTGGGATCCATGGCGCTGCAAATCGTGCGGGAAGCGGGTGGGCGCCCGATCGCGGTAATCTCCGATGACGCCAAGCGCCAGTTCTGCTTGGATCGCGGTGCGGTAGGGGTTATCAATAGGAAGCAGTTCAACCATTGGGGTGTGATGCCAGAAACCGATTCCCCGGCCTACAATCAATGGATCAAAGGTGCGCGTTCGTTCGGGAAAGCGATCTGGGACATCCTTGGCGAACGTGTGAGCCCACGGATCGTGTTTGAGCATCCGGGTCAGGATACGTTGCCAACATCTTGTCTGGTTTGCGCCACTGGGGGCATGGTGGTGATCTGCGCAGGAACCACGGGATATAACGTGACCATGGATCTGCGATATCACTGGATGCGGCAGAAGCGTTTCCAGGGCAGTCACTTATCAAATGACGAACAAGCTGCCGCGGTGACCGCGCTGGTGGCGGAGGGCCGCATCGATCCATGCCTTTCGCACACCTTTTCTTTCGAGGAGATCGGCCTCGCTCATCAATTGATGCTCGAAAATAAACACCCGCACGGGAATATGGCCGCGCTGGTCAACGCTCGCGAACCGGGTCTCGGCGCCCGGAAATGAGGCGGGGACCATCCAGGTATCGCAGCCTGCCCGCACTGCGAATTGGTCTTTCTCTTCAAATGACAGTCGGCGCCTGATGGTGGCCGAGATTGCAATCTAGGTCTTCGAGGCGTATTGCCCGCGCACTTCCACGGAACCGCCCGGATCTCCATATTGCAAATCGGCCGAATTCCACGCCCGCACATCGTGTCAATCGATATCAGAGGCGAGAGTGCGCCATTGAGAACTAGGGCGTGTTCACACTACTCGCAGCGCTTCGATATGAGTGCGAAATGAGAGGAACCCCAGGAAGAGGACGTCGACGGTGGAGATCGCGCGGCAGATGGTCGTGCTGAGCCGCGGCGATTGCTATGGGCTCTATCACGCGACGGCCGAAGGAAGCTGCTCCTGGTACGAACTGGCGCGCATGATCTTTTCGCTGACCAACGCGAAGATCTCGCTCAAGGCCGCCGGGCCGCACGAGTTTCCAGCGAAGGTGCCTCGTCCAAGCTATTCGGTCCTCGAAAAAATGGCGCTCAAGGCTCGCGGACTGAATCAATTCGAGCCGTGGCAAAAAGGGGGCCGGCGATATCTGAAATCCATCAGCGCGACGGGGTAACAGCACTGCTACGCCGGCTTGCGATCTACCTCCGCCTTCATCTGGAGCCAGGCGTGCCGCGTTTCCTCCACCGATCCTTCATCCTCGATCGTGGTAATGTCGCCCGGCGCGCGATCGAGAACCACGGCTTTGAGCACACGCCGCATCAGCTTGCCGCTTCTGGTCTTGGGCAGCATGTTGACGAAATTCAGCTCGCCGATGACCGCCACCGGACCGAGCTCATGCCGGACCGTGTCGATCACCGCCTTGCGTAGCTCGGCGGAGGGAACGTGGCCGTGTTTCAGCAGCACGAACGCCGAGATCACCTCGCCGCGCATCTCGTCCGGACGACCGATGACCGCGCACTCCGCCACCGCCGGGTGCTTCAGGCAAGCGCTCTCGACTTCGATGGTTCCGATGCGATGGCCGGCAATCTTGATAATCTCGTCGGCGCGTCCGCTGAACCACACGTAGCCGTCTTCATCGATGTGCGCCGAGTCGCCGGTGTAGTAGACGCCGGGGATCCGCTGCCAGTAATCGCGACCGTAGCGATCCGGCTCGCCCCACAGGCCCGCGGTGAGGCCGGGGAACGGCCGCTTCAGCACCATGATGCCTTTTTCGTTCGCCTCGACCGGCTTGCCGTCAAGCGTTTGCACTTCGGCATGGATACCCGGCAAGGGAATCGTCGATGAGCCAGGCTTGATCGGCAGCATGCCGAGGCCGTATGGATTGCCGAAGACCGGACCGCTGGTTTCGGTCTGCCACATGTGATCGATCACCGGCACGCGTCCGCCGAGGATGGTATTCTGCAGCCAATCCCACGCGGGCGGGTTCAAGACTTCGCCGGCGCAAACGATTCGCTCCAGGCGAGAATGATCGATCGAGAGCATCGGCTCATTGCCGTAGCGCATCAGCAGGCGCACCGCGGTCGGCGAGGTGAAGATGCCGGTGACTCCGAGCTCTTCCACCGCCGCTCGCCAATTGGAATCGGGTTTCGGATAATCGAGCGCGCCCTCGAACGCAATGGTCGTGCAGCCGATCAGCAACGGTGCGTACACCATGTAGCTGTGGCCGACGATCCAGCCGATATCGGACGTGGCCCACCAAATGTCGGTTGGCTTGAGGCCGAAACACCACTTGCCCATCGCGACCACGTGGACCTGATAACCGCCGTGGGTGTGAATCGCGAGCTTGGGCTTGGCCGTGGTTCCGGAGGTCGCCAGGATGTACGCCGGCTCGTTGGACTCCATCACGGTGTGGCTTGAATCGTGCGACTCGCCTTGCCGCAGAAAATCATCCCAGGCGAGATGCGGCCCGCCTGGCGAGGAGCCGCGCGAGAGCACCACCAGGCGCTCGACCGACTGCCCACCCACTTTGAGCGCCTCTTCTACGATGGGCAGCATGGGGATGTTCTGGCCTTTGCGATAGATGACGTCGGTGGCGAAGACCGCCTTCGATCCACTGGCGGCGATACGATCGCCCAAGGCCTGCGCGCCGAATCCGGCGAATACGATGGAGTGAATCGCGCCAATGCGAACCGTGGCTAGCATCAACGCGATCGACTCGGGGCAGGGAGGCATATAGACGGTGATGCGGTCGCCTTTGCCGATCCCGAGGCCGCGCAGCGCCGCCGAAATGCGCTTCACGTGAAACAGCATTTGCGAGTAGGTCAGCGTCACGCGATCGCCGCGCTCGTTGATGTAAATCAGCGCCGCGCGTCCACCGTTGCCTTCCGTAACGTGACGATCGATGGCGTTGTAGCCGAGATTGGTCTCTCCGCCGGAGAACCAGCGGAACGTCGGCGGCTCCCATTCGAACACGTGGTCCCATTTGCGGAACCACGGCAGCTCCTCCGCCGCCTTGGCCCACAATGCATCGGGATTCTGGCGGCCTTCGTCGATCCAGCGCTGGATTACCGGAGTGATCAAACCCATGGCCGAACCGACGTTGTTCTCTCCGGATCAGGAGCGACCGCGCTACATGGGCAGTCGATGAAACCTTCTCGCATTGTTAATCTCCTCTGACGTTCAGCGAGCCGGCGCCGGTTCTTCCGGCCTTTGGAACGTGCTGAGCGGCAGTTTGTTGACCTCGTCGATGATCTTCGCGAAAGCGCGCGTCGAGGCTTCGAGACCGGTCCACGGCACGGTCTCCGGGGTTTCCCAGTCGGTGTGGAAATAGTTGTGATACTCGCTGGCATCGATGCCGGGGAGGTAACGAAAGAATGAGCCCAGGTCGCTTGCTGGCGGCGTGGGACTCGGATCGAGTTCGAGTGGTACGCCAAATTCCTTGAACGCCTTCCACGCTATTGCCTGAAGCTCAGGCCGCTGTTTGCCGCCAGCGTACCATTCCAACGGCATGTAGGTATTGGCCCAGGCGATTTCGTTGCCGGGGTAGTAGCGTGGGCGCGATTGCGTCGCAATGGTGGACGGATGCTCGTCGTTGATCATCAATGCAGTCTTCGCAAAAAACTTGGCCTTGTTCTCCGTGAGCCAGCGCGCGCCCACGTTGCCGCCTTGACCGTTGCGATGCCCGTCGAGTCCGATGAAGACCATGGTTCGACGCCGCTGCGCCCGCGGGATCCTTGCATAGTACTCGGCGAGGCCGAGCATCGATGCGACACCGCCCGCGTTGTCGCCGGCAGCCTCGAACCAGCCGTCTTTGTGCGCCGTGATGTAAATGGTCTCGTCCGTGGCGCCGGGCAGAGTCCCCCACACTAGTGAAGTCTTGAGGTTGGGAATGTGTTGAATGTCGAGCGTGACCTTGACCTTTGGCGCCGGGCCGTTCTTCGCCGCTGCGATCATCTCACGCGCCGCGATGCCGTCGTTGTCTCCCAGCACCAGGCTCGGCGCCTTCGTGCCCGAGGGGTACGCCTGATACCGCATGTTGCCGGGCAGCATCGACACGTCGAAGATCACGGCTGCGCCGTTAGCATCCGCGCGCCGGACCGCGCCTTCGTTCCTTAGCCCTTGCATGCTGTAGGTGAACACGGCTTTCCCCTTGACGTCCCTTCCCATGAAATCCGCTTCCGTGCCCAGACCCACATAGACGGCATCCAGCTCGACGCCGCCGGGCGGTAGCGCGTTCGCGTCGTAAGCGGGCTGCGCGGAATCGAGCGTGATCGTCTTGCCGCCGCTCGTCATCGTGACCTGCCAATTCGTTGGCGTCCATTGCGGTACAAGATCGAGCGGCTGGACGTGCACATCGCTCAGGCCCGACGCCTTCATCTTTCCAGCGAGCCATTCGGCGTCCTCAGCGTCCGCCGACGAGCCGATGATGCGCCCCAGTACTTCGGGTGCCCGGCGTCGCGGTACCGCTTCGAGATCGCCGCTTGCTCGACGACGTACTTGTGCATCTTCCTGCCATCGATTGACGCATATTTCTCCTCGCCCTTAGGAAGCGGGAACTCGATCAACATGTCCTCGATCCTCGAGAGCGGGAAGGCTGGGGGTTTGTCGGACTGGGCGATCGTCGGGCGCGGCGCCTGTTGGGCGCTGCCTGTTCGGCTCGCAACACCGAATACAAGCGCGACGCCGACAACTACTATTAGCAAGCTGACGATGATCTTTCTCATGTGACGTCTCCATTTATGCGGGGCATTTCCGAGGGTCTGTTAGGAGGGTGTCGCGAGCATCATAGACCTTGCCCATTCCGCTTCCGCCGAATCGCTACCAGGAGTCCATGCGGCGCAAGCTTGTCGTCGGGAGAGAGCGGCATGTGCTTGATTCAGTTTAGTGTAGCCGAACAGAAAGCAGATAGCTCCTGGATTTTACCTAACCGGAAGTTGGCGTCCCACAAAAGTAACTGACCGATGCCTAACCCCAAACATCCGAAAGGCGTCACTTCAATTAGTAGCGCGTTTTTCGGCGAATTGATGGTAACGAATGTGTGCGGACGAGCCGATCCCGTTATGTCGGCTGGCGCGCGATAATCTCCTGTCCGAATCTGTCGAGCCGGCTAAGCGTCTCTTCGATGTCTGCTTCTGTCGTCCGGGGATTGATGGTGCAAAATCTCAGGACAGTCCGTCCCGCGAGCTTCGTCGTAACCACAAATGCGAACCCGTCTGCGAGACATCGCTCCGCTATCGCTTCGTTGATCTTATTCAGCGCGGCATCACCCTGTACTCGGCCGACGAAACGGAAGGTCATGATTCCGAGGCTGGCAGGTGTCATCAACTGCCAACCACGCATCTCGCGCACCAGTGATTCCGCAAGTTGAGCCAGGCGAATCCCCTTTGAGATAGCCCGACGGAACGCATCCGCCCCGAACACCTGCAAAGAGAGCCACAGCTTCAGTCCGCGGAAAGGTCGTGTCAGTTCCGGACCATAGTCCCAAAGGTTCCAATCGCCCTCCGCCTCCTCCAGGTACTCTGCACCGGTCTGGAAGGCGCGTCGCAGTTGATTCGCATCCCGAACCAAAAGACAACTGCAGGCATAAGGCTGAAAGAGCCACTTATGCGGATCGAGAGTGACGGAATCAGCGAGACTGAGGCCCGGAAGACCTGCTCTTCCTTCCGGACAGAGCGCGGCCGCACCTCCATAGGCGCCATCAACATGCAGCCAGACGCGTTCCTCCTGGCAGATTCGACTCAGGTCCGGCAGCGAATCAACAGCGCCTGTATTCGTCGTTCCGGCGGTGGCTACAACGCAAAAAGGCACTCCCCCCAAAGCTTTGTCGGCCTTCATTGCCGAGTGCAGGGCTGCTACCGGCAGCCGGAAGTCGCCATCGGCGGAGATGACGCGTATCTGGTCCGCGCAAAAACCAAGTATTCGCATCGCCCGAACGATTGACGAGTGTGCCTGATCGGAGAAGTAGACGGTTCCCCGGCGCCAATCGCCCGTCCCGAACTGAGCCTGCCGAGCCGTCACCAGCGCCGTAAGGTTGCTGATTGACCCGCCGCTCAGCAGAATTCCGCCCGTGCCGGCCGGCAAGCCCAGCTCGCTTGCGAGCCACTCAGTTACGACCCGTTCGACCGTTTGCGCGCCGCTTCCTTCCAGCCAGCTCCCCGCAAAAGGATTGTACACGGACGCTAGAAGTTCCGCGAGGCTGCTAACGGCGTTATTCGGACTCGGCACAAATGCAAGAAAACGGGGATGCGCAAGGTGAGCTTGGGATGCCAGGATGATGCGCTGCAAGGTTTCCCTGGTTTGCTCCCATGCAACGGGCGTTTCGGGAATCCCCAATTGCAGCAGGAGGTCGAGAGCAGAACCATCCGGCTTCGTCCAGACCGGCACTGTTCGCAAACTGCTTCGGTGTTGGTCGCAGAGGGAAAGAATGTCAGACGTAATCCGAGCAAGCTCCTGCTCGCCCAACTCCAGAGCGTCAGATCCATTTTCGCCCGACATAGACAGCTAGCCTCCTCCAAGCGCCATAAACCGGTCAATGACGATACCAATATCCCTTTGGGTAGTTCGGAAGTTGGCGATGCAGGCGCGAATGACGGGTTGACAGTTGAGGACGGCGGGGCCCACCAGTGCAGTGCCTTCCTCCGTCAGCCTTTTTCAGGACGATGCGTGGTTCCACTCCGCTTCGAAAGCGGAAGCAAATAACGCTCAGGGTGACAGGAGCCATCAACTCCAGCCCTGGCTCTGCCGCGAATCGGGCCGCCATGTACCGGGCTAGTCCCAGCATTCGCTGGTGCGCTGCGCGGAACGCCGCGAGCCCAAACAGTTGCAAGCACCCGGACGGTCGTGGAGCGTGCATACGTTGGTGTGATTCAGGGAAGCGATCGCCCGAGCTTCCTTTTCGAAGCGCTCGCTGAAGCGTTCGGCGGAAACTTTGATGGCGACGTCGCGGCGAAGGCGGTGATCGTGCGCTCGATACACTGGCCCATCCCGCCTTTGCCGATCGGCGCAACAATTTCATAAGGGCCAAGTTTGTCGCCGGGAGAGTGCGCCATCTGTGTGTCAGAGCTTAGTTTAGCCGATCAGAAAGCACATAGCTCCTGAGTGACGGGCTATCCGGAAGTTGGTTTTCTTGGCCAACCGCGTCGCAGGGAAAAGCTTGTCTCCCCTTGCGAACGTCATTTCTTCAGAGCGGTTGCCCAGTTCATCACGACCGTGATCGCCGAGCCTTGCGCTTCCCGGCTCGCGTTGATCAGGAATTTCTGTCCGTCGGCAGTGACAGCATAGTGCCGGGATATCGTACTATTGCCCGCCCGGATCGGCGCCTCAAAGAGCACATGCGGAACGCCCGGCTTGAAGGTCGGCAGGGTCGTTATGTCGACCGCCATCAACTCTCGACCTGACAAATAGAAAAGCTCCTTGCCATCCTTACGCCATCGCGGCTCGAGACCGCCGCCTGTTGACACTCTCCACTTCCCGCTCCTGTCGGAGTTGGCGGGGAACGACTGGACGTAGACCTCATTAGCGCCGGTCTCGTTCGATCTGTATGCGACCCACCGATTGTCTGGAGAAAATGCGCCTTGCCCGTTAGAGAATTGATTCGCCAGGTACGTCACTGGGCGGCGATCGCCTGTCAGGGGAAGAACGAAGCTGCTGGTCTGCGGAAGGTTGAGACTGTACAAAAGCAAACGGCCATCGCTTGACCAATCGAAAGGGAATTTATCTTCATTCGACTTCAACAGTACTTCTTCCTGCCCGGCTCCATTCGCTGCCTTCTGATAAAGATCTCCCGAACCGTCGCGGACGGAACGAAACGCGATACGCTCGCTATCGGGAGACCATACGGGATGCGAATCGAGTCCAGGATGAAAGGTCAACCGCGTGCTCACGTGTCGCGAGATGTCGAAAACCCAAAGATCCCCCTTTGAAGTCCCGGGATCGTTCCGATCGAAGGCCACGCGCGTACCGTCAGGCGCTAGCGTGAGATCCGTGTAGTGGCCGGGCTCGCCCGCGGTGTCCAGCATTTTGCCGTCGCGCCCGTACCAAGTGAGCTGGGTCGTATCCATGCTGGCTCTGTATGCCAAAACCCGCGTGGAAGCCGAGAATGAGGCGAGGGTGGGGCTCAAGATTTCCACCGTCTGTACTATGGGCCTCGCTTCACCGATCATCTCCAGGCGGCGGTAATCGAAACGCTGAGCCATTAAGGTCGTATCGCGGAGAAACAGCAGAAATCCGATTCCCGGTTGCTCCGAAGAGACGAACGTACCCATGGACTCTGTAGCCACCAGCCGCCGCCCGGGGGCTTCCGGCTTGTCATCAAGTGAGCCTAGATAGATGCCGCTAAATTCCGGCCGGCTGGAGGCGCGGAGGAAAATGAAATGACGCCCGTCCGGGAGGAAAGAAGGGTACACATGCGCGCTTTCGAATCGCTTAGCGTCCAGCGCCGTGACCGGTGATGGAATCCCGCCGTCCGCCGAGACGCGTCTGATCCCGTTGCCGCCGCCAAGCAGAATCACGCCGTCGCGATTCCACCCTCCACCGTAGGGAGGGCCCGTTGCATCGCAGATGGTGAACGATGGCCCGCCCGAGAGATTTGATTTCTGGAGTTTGCCTTGTGCCGGATAGGCTATGAAACGGCTGTCTGGAGACCAAAATGGCCGATCTCCGCTTACGTTCTCGGCTACGGCCTGGGCATCCAGCGCGTCGATGGCGCGAACCCACAGCTGACGATTACCAGCGGCATCCCTAACAACATACGCAACCCGGCGGTCGTCGGGCGAAACGCTCACGTTGCCGCCAAAATTAAGCTTCTCCGGCGGCAAAATCTGAAAGCGGGCAATCCCGGGTTCCGGTGTCGTCTCGCGAAAATGCACGAAGGCGAGCGCCGCTAGAGCGAGCGCCAATACCAGAGCTGCGGCGGCCCAAGCAAATACGAAAAGGCGTCCGGAAATCGGCGGCGCAGGCGGCTCAAGCCCTCCCTCCAGCACGATCCGCGCCTCGCCGATAGCTTGCAATCTCTGCTTGCGATCTTTCACCAGCGTCCGCTCCAGCAGCCTTCGAAGATACCCTGGCATCCCGGCCGGAAGCGCCGTCCAATCTGGATCGTTTTTGACCACCGCTTCCAGCACATCCGGCGTAGTTGCTCCGGCGAACGCACGTTTGCCGGTGAGCATCTCATACAGCACCGCGCCGAATGAGAAAATATCGCTACGCCGGTCAACAGGACGTCCTACCGCTTGCTCCGGCGACATGTACGCCGCCGTTCCCAGGATCACCCCAGTGCGAGTGTGGCCTAAGGTCAGTGTCGGGGAGTTCGCCAGTGACGAAGGGGGCGGCTCGTCTTCAAGCACCTTGGCTAGTCCGAAATCCAGCACCTTGACGACGCCCTCGGGCGTGATCTTAACGTTCGCGGGTTTCAGATCTCGATGGATCACGCCTCGGTCGTGTGCGTACTCCAGGGCTTCGATGATTTGCTTCGCGATGCCGACCGCTTCATCTAGCGGGATTGGTCCAGCTTCGATGCGATCCGCCAGCGTCGGTCCTTCGATGAGCGCAAGCACCAGCCCACGCGAATCTTCGGAGTCGATGATTCCGTAAATGGGTCCGATATTTGGATGATCGAGCGACGCCAAAACCTCGGCTTCCCGTTGGAATCGCGCCATACGTTCGGGATCGCGCAGGAACGTTGCGGGCAGAACTTTCAATGCAACGTCGCGCTTGAGCATCGTATCGCGCGCCTTCCACACCTCCCCCATACCGCCCTTGCCGAGCAAGGAGATTACCTCGTAGTGCCCGATCTTTTCGCCCACCCACAGGGGCATATGAGTATGAACAAGTCTACCGCCCGTGGATCAGAAAATGGATAGATCCTGAGTCACGGCCTATCCGTCACCTATCTTTTTCAAACTTGGGTTTCTCCGTAAGTCAACCCACTTTCGGTCAAGGCATGGGTTCCTCATACCCGTGAAATCACGGGCCGTGGGTCCCAGAAACTGCGCACTTCGCGGATCAATCCATTAGAAATTCGGAACACGGTGCAAATCGGCAGGTTTCCCCAGACCGACTGCACCTCCCATAACGTGGCCACATACTCGCCGGTCCCTTCGGCGCTCCGCCTCCTCAATCCTCTCCTCGATCGCCGCCTGCTTACGGCGAAGCAGCAGAGCTTGATCTTCCACGTAGCGATCGAGTTGCCACAGCATCCGATCGAAGCGATCCCGAAACAAAGCCACGGACCGGAGCCGATGAGCAACAAAAAACTTGCACGCCGAGAGACACCGCAAGATACTTTGCACTTCACAGTTAGTGAGTGCACGGGAAATCCGGGTTCGGCTGCAGTGACTCTTCCTGACTGCAATTGTGGTAGCGTTGGTTCGCGGCGATTACGAATGATCAACCGCGCAGTGATAGACTTCAAGTCACAATCGCTGAAAAAGGAGCAGGCATGGGAGACAAGGGTGGCAAGAAAGACAAGGAAAAGAACAAGCAACAGCAGTTGACGAAACACAAACAAGAGGAGCAGAAGAAGCACGACAAAGCCCCGGCCAAGAAGCCCGTAGCAGGAACCGCGTAAAGCCGATTCGTGGGCGCGGCGAACGGGTCTGATCAGCCGATTCGCGGCTCAAGGTTCTGAAACTGCCAGAGGATGAGACGGCATTCGCCTCAGGACAACTCTATGGCCGTCGGTCCTCGGTAACCGTGCGGTTTTACGGATTCAACTCGCGGTATAGTCGGCATCCCGTGGAAGTCAAGCGCGCCCGCTTCTCCGCCGAGCCACATCCGTGGTTCGCGCGTTTCCCGTCAACTTGACGCCGAACGGCCCCACTCCGGACTGCGCGTAATCCGGCCGGGAACGTTAAGATCCTTTCCTGGGGGTCAACGGGTCCGGAGTTCAAGTCCCTGTACTCTTAAAGTGGTAATTGGAGTGAGTCGACCTCGTCAGCGAGAGCGCGCAAACTGAGGTCAATCCATTTTATTTATGAGCTTGGCGGCGGAACTGAATAGTGCAGAAGAGCGATGCGCCAGCCTTCAGCCGTTCTTCGATACCCATGGCTCTCCCAGCCAGTGGATGTGAAAGGCTGTCCATTGGCCAGCTTCGCCGTATACACAAAATCATAAACGAGCCAGGCGGCGTCCCCCGCCACGACGATGCTTACGTTGCTGACCTGAACATTGCGCTCCGTAAAGTCCTTCGTAAACGAATTGACGTAAATATCCTTTTGCACGCTGCCCCAGCCCTTGTAACGGCCGACTGGCGTAACTACTAGGACATCGGGGCTGTTCAACCAAACCTGCGAGGCCTGCGTGAAATCTAGGGTGTTTAGTGTTTGCAAGTACTTGTTGAAGACCTGCTCAATATCGGCTCGGTCCTGAATATGGTCTGGGGTGCGACGTTTGCTCGGCATGTTTTTTCTCCTGACCGAAACGGATCAGCTTCTTTAACGGCTCTTGTACAAATACAACCCTCTTTCCGGCAAACGTCAATCCTCCTAAGGAGAGTGTCGGGCGTTCTACGTCCAAGTGGAAGGATGCGGGCGTTACCGGTCGCAGCCGACTTCGCAGGAGATATGTCATCCGCATGAGGAACTCGAATCGATTTGAAGTCCGTGCATCGTGGATGGGCCCGGCGTCCCATCGGACCAAGTGCCGGCCAAAACCATGAAGATGGTCACCCGTTCTTCCGGATCGTTCCCCGCTATTACCGGAGAACCAGGGAGATTCGCTCCCCAGCTTTTCACGGCATCACCCGAAACGAAAAACATGAGATGGGGATGCCAGTTC
>JBEKBK010000169.1:0-15098 GCA_050015435.1 Bryobacteraceae bacterium | reverse complement strand
CGCGTATCACAAGGCCGACAAGGCTATCCAGAATATCGTTGCCCTGCTTGCTGCGGCGTGATGTTAGCTGCCAGAATGTTGAAGCATTCTTGTTTACAATCTCTGACCTAAGAATCTAACGCATCCTCCGATCAGCAGGCGGTGCTCCTGCTAAAGGCGCTTCTTCCGGCCTCCACCGCTTACGACCCGCTCGCCAGCCAGAGCGCTCAGGCCCAGCAGTCGGGCGGCTTGGCGGCGTCCGTGGCAGGACTGTTTTTCGGCAACCCGGTGGGGCTTGCGGCTGGCGGTGCGGCCCTGTTTCAGAACTTGAAGACCGCCCTGTTCCCCGACACAGAATTTCGCTCGGTGTTTGTACAGGCGGCAGATGAAGACAGCATGGCGCTTTGCACCAAGAACTCCGCTCCTAAGTCCAAGACACGCACCGCCTATCTGTGGGCCTACCGCGTACCGGAACTCAAGAAGCCGGCGGTGTCGCTGCAAGGAACTTCGCACATACCACTCGCGTCGAAATCGACGCTCGCGGTGAAGCTCGGCAAGGGTTCCACGGCAACAGAATTGCGACGTGCGCGCGACTGGCGGTTGACCCCTGTCTCGGGCGGCACTTCTATCCCGGTTGAGATTCGACCCACCACCGCAGGTTCCGTGGAAGTCGATCTTTCGAAAGGAAACGCGCCAGTGGGTGACTATCGATTGGCTGCCACGTGGGATTGGGATCCGCTGCCGGTTACAGGGACGCTGCATTTGAACGCTTACGGCGATCTCACCCATGTGAAGATCGCGGCGCGCGAGCGTGACAAGCTCGTCGAGGGAAATGGAAACGTCGCGGTGACATTGTCCGGAGTCGATTTCGAATTTCTCGAAAAGGTGGCGCTCGAAGCTTCGGATCGGGGTGCCAAGCCGACGGAAGTTGGATTTACGTTGCCGTTGGGAAAACGGGCCGGCCCGCAGGATTCGGTCACATTGGATATCGCCACTCCGAAGCAAGGTTCCTATCGTTTGTTGCTGACGCAATCCGACGGCACCGCGCATGAAGAGCCGGTGACTGTCCTGCCTCCCAATCCGAAAGTCTCCAATCTTCCGATTCGTCTCAACATGGAGGAAGCGCGCGAGGCCATCCGCCTGCAAGGAACCGGCATGGAACGTATCCAAGCGGCCTCCTCAGAAGCAGGGGAGATCACGGGAGCGCGGGAATCGAACAGCTGGTCGGGCGATATTGTGCTGAGAGCCCCGCTAGCGCCCACGAATAGGTCCAGCAGGTAGTCACCCCGGCCACAGATTTTCGCTGTGCTGCCGTCGGCGAAGTAGAGGATCACCGGGTCCGCAATCATTCTGGCTTCCAGCGCCCGGAGGCGTCTTTCAAGTCTCATATTTCGGCTCCGTTTCGGGCTGGCTGCCCCGGTTCGGCCACCTCTGGGTGACCCGACATTTCCGACAATGGCCGCCATGCTGGGACAATTCTCGTCGGCCCTTCATCTATTTCAACAAATCGCTGGCCCGCAGATGAAGCACTTGTCTGGGAACGCCCTGCAGGGTCCGGCGCACCAGCAGCATTTGGCGGCCGACGTCGACACTGGCCAACAGGCCGTGTTCCCGCAGCCGATGGCGGAGCGTTTGTTCGCTCACTGCCAGTCGCTCTGCCCCGGCCATCTGCTGGATAACCCGGTAACTCACCGCGGGATCGAGAAACAGATCACTGCTGCTGACCCATCCGATGCGGACTCCTTGCGCCACCCAGCCGCGGCCGCGCTGTTTCCGTCGCCAACCCCAGCACTCAGGCGATTCCGGCGGCTTGCCTGAACGATCGGTCACATGGCCGGAGCCACAAGCGAGCGCGGCTCCCAGCAACGAGATAAAACGTAGCGCTGGGTCGCTGGCCTGATAATACTTCACTTGCAGAGCCGCGAGTTCGGTCAGTGCCTGCGCATTGCGTTGTTCCAGTTTCGCCCGTTCTGTTGGCTCGATCGCGCCGACTTCGTGCGCAAATTGGAGCCAGATTTCAAATCCACATTGCAGCTGGGCCAAAGTGGTCGGCAGACGGGCGTGAACCGCACGTGTGTAGTGATTGCGAAGCTCCCTGACGCGCTGATCGATAAGCTGCTGGAGTTGTTCATAGCGACCCGCAATCCAGGAAATAAAAGCAGCCATGCTCGCCGCAAATTGTCCTCGCTGGCCGACACTTTGACACTCATTCAGTGAACTTCGGTTCACATCGCCCGGTTGAACTTCCACCATCAACAAACGGGCGCGAAGACTCTGCCCGCGGGGAACCTCTTCTCCGGTCGCCAGCAGAAGCGCGCGAGGAGATTGAGATGAACGGAGCTGTCCGTTTGAACCCATACGATTGCGGCCCTGATGATTGCCCACGGCTCGGAACAGACGCTCGGCCACGCCGTGCAGCAGATTGTCTCCGGTCCCTCCGGTAGGGACAAAATCGTCAACCACCAACAGGGCATCCTTGGCCGAGAAGGCGAGGTGCTCCAGGGAATTGGCGGTAGACGCGAAATTCGCGGGCAGGCGACCCGCATCCATCTCGGCTCCGAAGTGCTGTTGGCATAACGCGGCCAGAGCTGTCTTGAAGGTGCCCGTTTGTCCGGTGAGGAAGACACTGAAGTCCACGTTCCCGAACGGGGCTCGATAAACCGCGGCCAGGAGCGGGAAGCTAATGCGGTCGGGAGCCAGCGAGAGGAAACGTATGCTGGCGCGTATGGCGTTCGACCGCTCGGCGGCCTCTGGCGCCCGCACGGAGTAAAGCTCAAGACCAGCGGGTGGCCGCACGTGTATATCGTTTCGCGGACCGTGCGCGCTCAGGCTGCCGCCGGCTTGTAGGTATACCCAACCGGCACCCTGCTCGCTCCAGCCCAAATGGCCGAAAATCCGTTCTTGCCGGACCTGGCCGGAGAGCCACTGGATGGCCGCACGAGCGTGTTGCTGCTGACCAGGGTAGATGATCGCCTGCGGTCCCAGATGTTTCAGAACCCAGCCCATCCGGTGGAACTCCGCCGCCGGGACCCGGAAAACAAACCGATTTCCGGCCAGCTCGGCTTCCAGGCCGAACTCGCGATGCTGCCAAGAGTCTTGGTCCAGCAACACATCGCTGACGATCCGGGCGTTGAAATTAGCAACCGGAGTGCATTTCACGCGGCCATTCTCTAATCGCTCCCGCCGGACCATCTGGGTCTCGCGTAGTCCGTAGCTTAATTCCCCGGAAGCGCGTCCCTCAGCAGCGGTTGAAGCGTCCCTCGCCAGTCGCTGCCCATCTGGATCGTCGTCCGCGGCTACCCAAACCAATCGAAAGTTCATATGTCGCACGTTTCTCGACTCGCGCTCTCTCCAGAGGAGTAGTGCGCGCTGAGTCACGTGCAGACATCTATGGCTCACGGGGGAAACAACAGTCAAGTCGCCAACACAGAATCGCAGGGCTACGAAAGGGCGGAAGAACAGGAATGTCGGGCGGTCCGCTAACGAATCATATTCTCAGGCTGGCAATGCGGAATCGCAAGGAAGGTACCGGTTGAAAGGAACAGCCCCGATTGGAAGCACGTTCCGGATGCGCCCGGCCCGCGCTCCGATCGTCGGATGCTCTCGGCAAGTGCCATCTTCAAGATCAATCTTTCATCCCGATCGAGCAAACAATAAGAATCTGTCCAGCATGTGAACCTCTTCTTCTTTCATTGCGGCGAGTTCAGCAAGGCGCGACAAAGCTCGATAAGGTGCCCGCCCCTTTCGGTCCCGCCAATGGATCGCCGGATCGTGTCCACGTCGCGGGAAAATCCAACCCCGGCCACCATTTCGCGAATGGATCGCGCCAATAGATCACTTAATCCGTCGCCAGGCCCGACGAGAAGTTTTACTGTGGAGCCATCGGGCATCTTCAGAATGATCGGATCATCCCGCTGCAACCCGCGCTCCAGTTCGGCGAGACGTTTTTTAAAACTTCTCATAGTGCTTTCCTTTCCGCCGCCGACCGGTGCGTTGATTCCGTTTACAATTCTCGACAGCCTTGCCGCGTTGCCGCGAACGATCGGAACCATCGGAGTTTTCATCGCGCTGAATGACGGCGCTCAGGCTCGATTAGTTGAGTGCATTTGGGATCGTTCCGGCAAGAACGGACAGATTGCCCTAGTGCTCGGACGGAATGACGGCAGATGGAGCCCGCTCGACAAGCCACGGCAAACTCAACCGGCAAAACCGCGGGGCGATACTCTGTCGCTATACGATCAGTGGATCGCGAGTGATCACGGAGATTCGGCACCACCGCTCGCCACCGCACAGAGCGTGAGCACCCGCCCCACCGTTCAAGACCTGGCATATGAGCGCCAACGAATGATCCGCGCACTGAAATCCTTCGAAGCGATGCGCACGGCATCCTCATTCGCGGCGCACGTTAGAATCTACTGTCATTCTCAAACACAGGCGTTCCCTTTAATGCCGTCGCTTGGTACGGTTGAAGATTTGGAGGTCTCATATAACGACCTACTTCACACGGAACCGCCTACGAGACAGCAGGAGGCGGATCGGCAGTTTAAATTACAAGTGTGGCGAACGATTATCTAATGCCTACACAAACATGATGGATTGCCAAAACGGGATAATCAACGGCTGGGCACCATTGCCGACAGTCGAACAAGAACGCGACGAAGAGGCTAGAGTAAATCAGCGGATTGCGGAGATCGACAAAGATCTTGCATCACGTAAATAATGCTAGATCGTTGTACCATCGACCGCATGGCTGATCCAATCCCGTTCCGGTGTCCGCAGCGCGGCAGTAGGGTCATTAAAACGACCACCAAACCGACACGGACAAGTGACCTTGAGGGAGCCATCTGCACTAACGGCGGTTACAAAATCTCCGAGGAGGAGATCCGAACTCATGCTAAGAATGCCATAGACAAGATGGTCCGGGATGCCATCAGGAAACCTGGACAGGGCTAGCGTTATCAGTTCATGAATCTGGTCGGAGGCATCCGAGCAGTCGAACTCCAGACGAACCTCGTTTTTTCCTTCAACGCACATTTCAGATACTCCGGGCGGCGGACAGGCGCCCTAGATATTTTTGCTGGTTCATGGTTTGTTCGAGCGCTACAATGCGCTCTTCCTGGTCTTCCGACACCAGCGATTGGTTAGCTAGCTCCAGCAGGCCCAGCGCGATACGTGCCCTTACTGAAGCCGGCGTGGCGGGGTCTGCCATCAGTTTCAACAGCACTGCGGCGGCGGTGCCGGAGTTGATTTGGACACGGGCGTTTGCCTGAAACAAGATCTCCCTGCGGGCCTGTAGATAGGCCGCTTTGAACTCCGGCAGGCGCATCCATCGCTTGAGCGTCGCGACCGAAATGCCAGCTACTTTGGCGGTCTCCTCCAGATTACGGTGGTTCGAGACCAGGGCGGCGATGGCTTGCTCCATTCTCCTCCCGAATTTTGTGCCGTGGCCAGTCATCTGAATCACCGGGTCTCATCTGCGGCGACGCAGGGCACCCATCGCCAGCCGTTCGCCATGGCCGATTTTTTCCAAGAATCACCTTGCATTTCAAGCAGAGTGGAGTGATCCATGTCATGACCGCGAAGAACGCGGAACAAAGGAGAGTCAAAATGACGTTCACCATCGACGACGAAAACAACATTACAGCGCATGGCACCCCTGAGGAAGCCGCCGCTGCAACCGCAACCCCGTTCGACAGCTTTAGCACCCAGAAGGAGTTCGCGGAACTTGCTAAGGGGTGGCCGGCAGAGCGGCTGGTCGCGATCTGGAACAGCCTGGCGGGCGTGACGCCCGTAGAGAGCTTCAAGAGCACCAAAGCCGCCATCAGCCGAATCTGGACACGCATTCAAGGGCTGGGCGAGACCGCGAAGTCCGCGGCACAGCAGGCAAAGTCGAAAGCCAAACGCAAGGCCAAGGCTGGCGCACGGGCCGCCAAGGTCGCGCCCGCGAAGGCCAAGGCGGGGAAGAACGCCAGCCCGGCCAAGAAAGCGCCCAAAAGCCGCACGAAAGCCAAGGTCGCCAAGCCCGAAGTCCGCGACGGCAGCAAGACCGCCAAGATCCTGGACCTGCTGAAACGGCCGGGCGGGGTAACTTCGAAGGAATTGATGAAGGCCACCGGCTGGCAACCGCATTCGATTCGTGGGTTCTTGTCCGGCACCGTGAACAAGAAAATGGGGCTGGCCGTCACGTCCACGAAGCGCGAAGACGGAGAGCGCTGCTACTCTGTCAAGGCCTGATCGTTTCCTGTTCCCGCCACATCGCGCCGCTGGGCTCCTGCCTGGCGGCGTTTGTCGTTTTCGAGGATGCGCAATTCGGTGGACCGATCCGATAGCGCTAGGCAGAGACCGGCCACGTCCGGGTTTCCCGCCAGGAGTTCCGCCTCGACTGCAGCGATTTCGCGATGACAGCGTTCGATTCACGTGTGCTCTCTCCGGCGCTCCTGCGCGATCGCTTCGAAGCTACGACCATCGCCATCAAGCGTGGCACTCTTGTTAGTTAGGGATTGCCAGCGCTGCACCACCACGTCGATATACTTCGGATCGAGTTCCATTCCGTAACAGACACGTTCGGTTACTTCCGCGGCCGCCAGGGTAGTTCCGCTACCCAGGAAGGGTTCATAGACCAACTCGCCACGCCGAGTATGGTTGAGGATTGGTCGCCGCATCAGATCAACAGGTTTTTGAGTCGGGTGATCGAACTTCTCCTCATCCGAGCCGCCCATGATGAACTTGGGCGACGCCGAGACCCAGATCGTTGAGTTCTTCCCGGGCTTTCCAAACCAAGGAGCATTCTTCTTTCGAACGTACCAGCAAGGTTCGTGTTGAAACCAATAATGGGTGCGGGTGAGCACGGTTCTGCCTTTATCCCAAATAATTTGTTGATGGTGAATAAAGCCGATCCGCAGCAGGCCATCGAGAACCTCGCGCGTGAACTTCGACGCGTGCCAAACATAAGCGACCTCGAGACTCGGCACCAATGCGAACGCGTCGGACCAGTCCGCGCGCGTGTCACCCGAAATCGTGGTCTCCGTATGGCCGGCGGTGCGCTTTTTCATGTAGCTCGGTTCGGCGGGTCCGTGCCCGTTCAGTCCGGCGCGATCCCGCCACTCCGAATCAAGCTCAATTCCGTACGGCGGATCGCAAACCATCAACCGCGGCTTGCGCTCACTGAGCAACCGCGCGACCGCTTCGGCGTTGGTGGCGTCGCCGCAAAGTACGCGGTGTTGGTGGGGCGCATCGCCAAGGAGCCAGAGGTCTCCAAGCCGGGAAACCGGGCATTCCGGCAGCGGTGGCGCCGTGTCCGCCTTATCGTCATCCGCGATGTTCAATAGTTCATCAAGTTCTCGATCATCGAAGCCTGTGAGCGTCAGATCAAAGTCTGAATCACGCAGTTCTTGAAGTTCGAGAGCGAGTTTTGCCTCATCCCACTCGGCCCACGCGACAGATTGATTGACCATCAAACGAAATGCTTTGACCTGGCTCTCTGTCCAGTGATCACACAGAACCGTCGGCAACTCCTGCATGCCGATTTTCTTCGCGCTTTTGTATCTAAGGTGTCCGTCCACAATTTCGCCCGTGGAACGGCAAAGCATCGGAACCGCAAATCCATACTCTCGGATAGAAGCGCACATGCGATCGACCGCAGCGTCGTTCCTGCGTGGGTTCCGAATATACTCACGGAACCAATCGATGGGCTTGTAGACAATCTCCAATCGCGGAACGCCTGGAATCGCGTGCGGATCGACCATCGTGACGGAAGGCAAGTCAGGAGTCTTCATAGTCAGAATTATTCGCCTCGTTTTTTGTGTTGCACGGCTTACAACTCTTTCACACTGTCCCGATCGTTCGACCCCTTGATAGCAGTCGCGCGAATCATTCGTCAACAGAAAACTTCGGTTGCGCCCGGGGCGAACGCAGACCCAGCCGCTAAACTGGAGACAATGACCAAACAACAACTCATCGACGCAGTTGCGAATGCCTCGGACCGCCCCAAGCAGGAGGTCGAGGCCGTTGTGGATTCGCTCCTTGGAGAGATCGGGAAAGCACTCCGGTTCGGAGAGCGTGTTGATCTTCGTGGTTTTGGAAGTTTCGTGGTGAAGGACAAGGCGGCCCGTCGGGGCAGGAATCCAAAGACGGGCGAACCCATCCAGATCGCTGCGCGCAAGTCTGCTACGTTCAAGCCGAGCAAGGAATTGGGTGATAGTTTCGCTGTCAAGACCACCGCCTCTTAGATACGCCCTCTCAGCGTGACTTCATTGCCGTGCGTCGATACCAAGCGCCTGGGCAACCGCCAAGGTAATGGATTGCGGCTTGGATCCGGCCCGTGCTTCCCCGATCGTTCCGCCGATTTTAACCCAGGCCCAAAACTGTTCGCGTCCTTTCCGGCCCATGGCGTATTCTTCCGGCCCTGCTTGTTCGAGGAGGCGAAAAGCATCTTCGAGCTTCTTGGTCGGCTGAAAACGCCAGTGCGGCATCCACCGACGTTTCCCGACCAAGAACCGGTCGGGCGCGACTTCCCAGCCCATTACGCGACGCGCAAGTTGGATAGTAAGGTCTTCAGGAGACGTAATCATTGGGCTTTTCTTCTCCCCGATTTACTTGGGTTTCTGGCTTCGACTCTGGTGTGACGGTGTGACAGCGTGTGACAAGAAAATCGGTAAGAAACGCTTCACGAGGACGCTCATGCAAAAACTTCCGGGATCCGCTGTCACACGCTGTCACACGGCTCTTTTTTGTCACACGGGTTCGGCTAATCGTCCTGTAGGGTCCTGAACCGAATGCCGAGCCACACTCGAATCTGCTTTGTGTCCCGCCCGCCGTCAGGTCGTACCCGATCCTGTTTTCTACCGAGTTTCTGCAGCCTCTCATCGAAGAGCCCCTTTGAGAGAGGGTGTTTGTCGCCGCTGGCCTCGGCCCACGACAAATAGGTGCCGTATAGATCCGCTACAGGAACCCAGCACTTTTCCTTTTTCCATGAATTGACATCCCCACCTGTAGCAACGGTGCAGCGGTCCTCGAAGAATTCTTTGAGCCGATCCGACTCTTGCCGGTACTGTTCGGTCGCGGCCATTACATCCGGCGGGTCACCAAGACCTTCGTGGTAGTAGAGTGCTGCACCCTCCGCTATCCAGCGCAAGATACCCGTCAATTCGGTTCGAAGCTTTGCGGGCAGCCCCGTGTCGATCTCCTCTTTAGGAATTTGAATTTTGAACGGGATGCACTTTACGCGGTTCCAAATCGCGTCGTTCGGGTCGGCGATGACCGGCTTGTGATTGCAGTCAAGGAACAGTTTGTACGTCGGCCGGAATGTAATCATGTTCTCGCGCAGGCGCCGAGCCTTGATCTGCCCTAGGCCGGTCAGGTACTTCACCCGGCTTAGCGATAGGCGCTGGCCCTGTTCCACTTCACTGGACGAAACGAACCGGCAGCCTTGGAGGTCTGCAAGGTCTGTGTTCACAGCATTGTTCGCGAGCGCCTCTTTTGGCCGAATCATCAGGCTGTCGACCTGAACCTGGCCAGCGTATTCCTTGTCCCCAAGCGCGTCACGGATGATTTCAAGTAGTGTCGTCTTGCCGTTGTTGCCCTCACCATACAAAACGAATAGAAGTTTCTCTGGCTTCCCGGTAGCGGCGCACCCAAAGGCCTTCTGGAGGTAGGAAACCATCTGTTCGACGTTGATGTTGTCACCCTCCGAGGCATCCGGATGGCTGCCCATGATCCTAAATAGGAATGCCATGAATTGCGGGCACTCGGCGTGCTCGTCATAGCGAAGCGGAATCATCTTGCTCAAAAGGTCTTCGCGCCTATGCGGCCGCAACGTGCCCGTTCGCAAGTCCACCGTGCCGTTTTCTGTATTCAGCGTCCACGGATCTTGGTCGAAATCGCTCGCACTGGCTTGCCGCACTTTTTTCTTCGTCAGATGAATCATGCTCGCCAGGGCGGCGCGAGATAACGACTTGTTGACAAATCTCAAGAACGCTTTGCGCTTTTCCCCATCCGCAATGTGTTTTGCTTCGGCAAAGGCTTCGAGCATCGTTTTTTCAGCCCGTTTTTCGGCCTCGACAAATTCATCGAATCGCCACTGCTTCCCCGTCCAAACGTAGTAACTGTTGCGCTCAGTGCAATAGATCAGATCATGTCCGTACAAATCCGCCAGGCGGTCAGCGTTGCCGGTGTCGTTCCAAAGGTAGCCGCGGTGCTGTGCTTGGCCGATGCCCAACCAACGAAGCGCGGTATCGACAACCCTTTTGTCGAGCAACTCAGTCAGCGTCGGCATGCCGGTTACCGCGTCGTCTGCCGCATGCTTTTCGAAGGTGGATTGCACTTCGGCGTCTGCGGCGCCCAGTTCAGGATTGGCCGGCCAGAGACATCGGTAGATCACGCGGTGAAACGTCTTGGCATCTTCGGGACTCCACTCAGCGTGCGCGAGCACACCGGCCAGCGCAAGGAACCCATGATGGCGCGATCCTTTGGTCGGCCAGTGGCGCGCAAGGAGCGCGGCGGCCGCCACCCTGTGAACGGCTGACAAAAGAATTTCTGCATCGATGTTTGCGGGTACACCTTCGAAGCCTTGCTCGAACCGGATCGCCTCGCCAGTCTCATGGATGCTTGGCGGGACCACTGTCTGGAACCCGATCGATCCGTCCGATTTCAATCCCCGCAATTCGACAATCGTGCTCTGCTCTAGCGGATCGATGAACTGTATAGTGCGGGCTGGCGGGTCTGACCGATAGAAAAAGTGCGAGAACGGTTTTGATTGCCTCCCAAATATAAGGCCGGTTTCCGGGAGCAATTGGCGGGCTGCTGTGATAGCTTCGGGGCAATCGCAGTCCACGTCGGCGCTTCCGAACTTGTCCCCCAGAAGCACCCCTATGTTCTGCGACGCGCCGTTGAAATACTGTGATGCCCCTTCCGTCGTTATCTCAAGCCGTTGCCACTCCTTGAGGACGGGCCGCTTTGACCGATGCGGAACCGGCACGGGAGCGAAGCCCTTTTGAATCCATATGATCGCAGCATCGAGAGGGGTCATATCGTTTCGTATCTCGCGGCAAAAAAAGAAAGAAGCGCCGCCCCTGCTCAAAGGGCGCGCCTCTGGGACCTCTTCTTGGAGTCGCTATTTGCTACTTGGGCGGATCAACTCATGGGGCGATGCCGGTGTCGCCGTCATCGGCATCGAAGATCGGAATTTTAGTCGGGTTTCAGACGAGTTCGAGACGTGTCCAATCTGGGTGCCCGCCAAGGACAGGTGCCAGCGACTCGTGCCGATCATTCTGAGAGTAATAGGCTTTGAGAGGTTCGATCACAGTGCCAGTTGGCCTGCAAAAGTTCGAAACGTGTCCAGACTGGGGAGCCAATCCTAAGTCCTTCATTTCCAATACAAACCTTAGACGACACGCCACTTGACCCGACGTGACCAGCCATGGTCCGGCAATGTAAATTTACCCGTCCTTACCCGAATTCCCCTATCCTTAGACCTCGGGGTACCCCCCAGTTTCCCCCCAGTGGTTCGCCAGCGACGAGCCACTTTCAGCCGTAGCCCTTCCCAGCAAACCTCTTCAGAACTCGACTACGGACGCCTTAGCCCGCTCGGCTTCCCTCTGTCCGACAGATCTACGAAATTTTTAGACCGCACTAATTCCGAGTGCCATAGATCGCCTTCTAGCGGTAGGAGGCAGTTATGAAAAGAGGAGAACAGCTTATGAAATCCACAGCCACTTTGATGATGTCGCAGGCAACCCGGCTCGCGGCTTTTGCTCTCGCGCTGACCGTCGTGCTCGGCATACCAGTGACCGCAAAATCCGTTGACTCGCGGAACGATAACGCGAGCAATAGCGCGGTGAACCGCAGCGCCCCAGCGCGTCCAGCCGCTAAACCCTCAGCGCCGGCTCGCACCAATACGGCGCGACCTACTCAGGCCGCCGCTCGGGCTGCAGCCGCTCGACCCGCGGCTTCCCGCCCAGCCGCTGCCAACCGTCCAGCCACCGCTAACCGGACGGCTGCAGCGCGACCCGCCGCCGCCCAACACGCTAACACTGCCCGCCCGGCTGAACGAACCAACACCGCCCATGCAGGGAATTCGCGGCCCGCCGAGAGACGTCCTGAGGCAGGTCGTGATGCTCATGGCGCCGTCGCGCACAACGGTGGACCGGCTGGACACGGAGATGCACATGGAGGTGGCCAGTTCAGGAACGCCTCGTATAACCACGGCGGCGGAAATCTCCACGGCGGAGGACACATTCCTGACGATCGCTTCCGCGCCAACTTCGGTCGTGATCATCAATTTCACGTCGGCCATCCGACGATGATCGGCGGTCAAGCCAGCTTCCAATTCGGCGGATTCTGGTTCGGTTTCGCTGATCCGTGGCCGGCCGCCTGGCTGTACACCGATCCGGTATACGTGGACTATGTAGACGGAGGGTACGTCCTGGTGAATACTGCTCATCCCGGAGTTGAAGTCGCCCTGAGCGCGGGTGATGCGGTGACGAATTGCACTACCGATACGCCGGCTCCCGTCGCGCCAGTTGCAGCGGTTGCGCCCGCGCCCGTGACCGTTGCGTACGTGGCTCCGGTCCCCGTTTATAGTTACCTCACCTGGCACTACTGGGGTCCTCGCTGGCATCACTACTGGCGCTGAGAACGATCACGCGCTTCGGACGCCTTTGTAGAGAGTGAAGCGCGAATGACCGTTGGCTGATGGATTTCCAAGAAAGAAACCTGCAACTGTTTTCCTAGGCTGTTACTCAATCGCGCTGCCGTCCTCTCGCGGCAGCGCGCTTTTGCGTCCGCAGTACGGGTTTATTTATCGGAATATCGCTCGAGGGCGCCTCGCTGCGATCGGACAAAGGTGAAAATCGCAAGCTCTACGGACGTGGCATCGCCGGCCAAGAAATCCTTGGCGAAGCGCACAGTTCCTCCGCGTGGAGCCCGTCCCTTCGTGACCGCCTTGAACCATTTCGCACCGAAAGCGGGGAAAGGCAGATCGTGACCGCCACGCTTGAAAAGCCGATTCGCGATGATCCACCGTGTTACGATTTTCTGATGCCAACGGAACACATCGTCGCGCTATTGATTTCGGAGCGAGACAAGCTAAACCGCGCCATCGACGCTCTCCAAGGACCGGCGAAGCGCCGCGGAAGACCGGCAAAGAATCCGTTGGCTGCGACCACGGCTCCGGCCACTGCCCCTATACCGGCCGACCACAGTCCTGCAGCGGCTAAGAGGAAGCGCCGCACTTTCACAGCAGCCCAAAGGAAAGCCTTCGGTGAGCGGATGAAAGCTTACTGGGCGAAGCGAAGGAAGAAGAAGGGCTGAGCGGGGCGATCCAGCAGCCGGAAACGTCTGGCATCAGTTCCGTGCCCCGGCGCCGTTTACCAAGATCGTCTTCCGGATTTAAGAGTTCTGTATGCAAAATATGCAAAAGTCGAGCTGCGGGGGACTTTTGCATATTTTGCATACGGGTTCTCAGTGGTCCTCCGGTCGATAGTCCTCCTCAGAGACTCCAGTCCGACCGAAACAGCAAGCCGTGATCGTTGTTTACAACCGACGCAAAATCGCGTATAAAGAAACCGGGGCCCAGTTCGACAGGCCAGCGCAAAGCGCACCCTCCGAAAGATCCCTTCAGATCACTTTTGGAAGGTACGTGTATGCGCACCAATCACTCGACGGATCACAATCAAGCCACAGCGGACGATCCAGCGCTCTGCGTACGAGAGAAGCTCCGCGTGGAATACTGGCCCATCGGCCGGCTGAAGCCGTACGAGCGCAATCCGCGCAAGAACGACAAGGCGGTCGACCGGATTCGTGAAAGCATACGCCAGTTCGGATTCGCCGTGCCGATACTCGCCAAGTCGGACGGTGAAGTGATCGACGGCCACCTTCGGCTAAAGGGCGCCATCGCGGAGAAGATGCTGGAAGTGCCGGTCATTCCGTGCGACGACTGGAGTGACGCCCTTGCTCGCGTAGCGCGAGGCGCCCGCTCAGCGCTTGAGCATGAACGTCACCCTCTGACTGCCGAGATCAGGGACGCCAGCGATTGCAGGCAGCCGTTCAGGAGCGACACGTGCTGAAACACATTACTTATCGGACGGGTCACGCTGGCGTGTTCGGGCAACTCCCGAAAGAATGCCCATTCCTGCGAGGATGAGCACGCCGACGCCGATCCAGCGAGGCGCGACGTGCATCATACGAGCACCAAGGGCCAGACCCGCGATGAGCACCGAGTAACCAATTAAGTAAATAGTGAAAGACATGACTCCTTCTTCCGAGAAACCGGGACTTTTGTGCACTCTCAGACGGCTAGGCAGACTTATACGCCTGTTTCCCAGCTTCGACTGCGGCGCCGAGGCTTTCTGCCTGGTACCGCACGGCTTTCCTTCCTCGCTCAGCAACTTCGGTGACAGCGTTGCTTGCCTCGTCTATACGCTGTTTGATGTAGTCCGTCCCCTGTTTAAGGTAATCAGTCCCCTCTTCGGCTTTCCGGCGAAGGTGCTCCACCGTTTCTGGACCGGACTTCGGGGTAAGAAATACCGCCGCTACGGCTCCCGCCCCACACCCCAGGCAAAAATAGGCTAATCCTCGATTATTTTCCACAGTTCTTCCTTTCCTAATTGCGTGATCGCCATCTCCCGCTCGGAAGTAGCCGCACGAGGCTACTATCTAGACTGCTCGTCTGAAAAACGCGTGAAATACGTTCCCGCCAAACCTGCGAGCAAGCCCATGGCCAGCGCGCGAAGTTGAACCAATATCCGCTACTCGTCTTGCGGCGCCGATGACACTCCCTAGCGATGTGACCAAATAAAGCCATCCGGCCAAATATGGGCAGAAAGCGCGACCTGCAATTTGGAACGCTTCACCTCGCAGTTGAGCTCAATGCGCATACGCTCCATGAAAGGCAGCGCTCCACGCCTAGCCTTTACGCGCCCCACCACGGGCGTCGCTACTCTGCCTGCGAAGAAGTAGCATCTTTATGTGTTCCTGCGAGGTGCGCTTGCCGAAAAAGCGGTTCGGAATGACCTCAGCGAAAATGTGCTTGAGTGAGCTTACGGGTGTGTGGCCGAGTGCCAGAAAGCGGTCGAAATGAAACTCATAAAGATACATGCGACCATCCGGATAGATGCTGATAT
>JBEKBK010000168.1:0-19628 GCA_050015435.1 Bryobacteraceae bacterium | reverse complement strand
TCTATCGTGAGCAGGCGCGTTGGCATGAGAGCGAGGAGGTCGCCGCCCGAGCCGATGGGATTCGGATCCGCGGTCTGGCCAATGGATTGATCCAGGAAGCCAACGCCCAAAAAGCCCTCGGCGACCCGCAGGCAGCGCTGCGGCTATATCGTCAGGCGCTCGACGTTCTCGATCCATCCGGAAAAGAGAATGACGAACTGCGCGAGCGGATTCAGGACGGCATTCGGGAGATTGTCGAGGGGCCTGACGCTAAGAACGCCGTGGGCCGCGCTCGGTAGATTTTAGGGAGGAGTGGGCTGTGTGGATCCGAGTGACCACAGCCACTGGCTGTCGAACAAACTTCGGGTAAGTGGAAGATGTCAAACCGAATGAGTCTTGTTTTTTCGAACTCTCGTAGCGGGAATCGTGGCCGGTGTCATCGGTGGCCTTGCTGCCCGGGGACTGGAGAAACTGGGCCCCTTTGGAGTTGCACTCATGCCAGGGGTGGGATTGGGCGTCGGTTATGTTGTCCGTTCAGCTCTATGCTCAAGCAGCGTTTGGTCTGTAGCCTTCGCGGCGGCGCTTGCCTTTTTGGCGGACATGTCGACACACGTTCCTTCTGCCTATCAGATGTTCCACCGGGAGTTCGGTGCTCCGCCGGTGCGGAGTGCACTACTGTCGATCACCGTGGCCATAAAGTACCCTGTGGAAGCCTCCCGTCAGTTTCCCTTCTACGGTTTCATGCTGGCCTTATCCATTGTAGGAGCAGGCTGGCGTGCAGGATCTTAGAATTCTCAATGTCCCGCATTGCCCAAAAGATGACAGCACGCCGAAGACGAAGTGCCTCCAACCAGGCCTTTACTCAGGCAGATAGATTTCGATCCATTGGCCTCCTCGCGTCCAGCGCAACACGGGGACGAAGCCGATGCCCGCGCGGATCTCCTCGGCCGTCGCCTGAGGACGGTAACCCCAGTAACGACGTAAATAGTTCTGGACGAACTCATAATCCATCACTCCTCCCCCGAATCCCCAGACCTGGGAAAAGACCACCAGCACGTCCATCTTGCGCCGGTCGATATCCGCGAGGTTCGCAAGGCCGAAATCTTCGGCTCGCTCGACTAACAAAGGCCGCCGGACATATCCGAACTCCGGCCGTTCGATCGCGTCCGTGAACGGCCATACACTGGCAATCCGTTTCCCCGGCGCGTGTTCTTCCAGGTAGACCGCGGCTTGCTGTTGTAAGTCGATGAAGTCCGTCATCGCGAGATTGTCCTCGAATGGAAACGGGTACGGCGGGTTCCAGAAGAACCCGATCGCGAGGATCGCGACCATGGCAGTCTGGGTCGTCCAACGCCAGCTTGCAGGATAAACCGAGGCGGCCGCGGCCATCGCCGCATAGAGAATCGGCAGCACGGGCAAAAGGTAGCGATCGAGCGCCGCTCCTCCCAGAAGAGTGACCGTCAGGACCTGCGCGCCCGCCACCAAAAACGCGATCCTCCATTCACGTCCCTTCAGCACGCGAGAGCCGGCGAAGAGCGCGATGGATCCCAGGAAGAGACCATTCGCGACGAAGAGGAAATATGCGCGCCGGAACAGCGTCGCCACGACATGCCCGAGTTGCAGGGAATCCGCGAGGTTGTAGCGCGCAAACTCGGAATTGCCGAGCCAGTTTCCGGTTGCATGATGGAGCAGCAGCAGCCAGACGCTCAAGGCGATCAGCGGCGCAGCGAAGAATCCGGCCTGCGGCCACCGGCGCTCATACAGCAGCCATCCACCGAACACTAGCGGCGTCGAGAGGCCCGTTTCTTTCACGAGCACGAGCGCCGTACACGCCAGTGTGCAGGACGCGTATTGTTCATCCAAGAACAAAAGCAGCGCGAGGACAGTAAGCGTCATCGCAGGCATATCGAGCTGAGCCATCATAGCCTGGGTGTAAAAGATCGGCGTCGCCACCATGAGCGCCGCAACGGCGAAGGCCGGGGCCCCGACCGTGCCTCGGGCGAGCCGAATCGCTAGAAGAAACGAGAACAGCAATCCCGCGGATGCGATCAGCAGCATGGCCACTCGCGTGGCCGGAATGGAATAGCCGAAGATCTTCCACACCGCCGCCAGATACGCCATGACTGCTGGGGGGTGGACGTTCGGCAGAGTTGAGATCGGAATCCACGCATCGTGGCGAAGGATGTCGAGCGCCGCCGGCACAAATTGGCCAAGCTCATCCCAAAAGAACGGCAGGGTCAGATAGGGCAGGTGGATCGCGACCAGCAGCGTCGTGAACACGGCGAAGAAAATGACGGTAGCCGCCGTCTTGGACGACACGCCGTCTTACTGAATCACCGAACCCGCCGTATGCGGTTCGAGCTTGATCTCACCGAAGGCCGATTCATACTGGGACACGTTTTGCTGGAGCACGTTGGCCAAGGCCTTGGCTTGCTGCGGGCTCAAAAACAAGCCCTGGAAGTTCTGAATCGACACGGCGTCCGCGGTGGTTTGGTTGATGGTCCCGAATAGTAAGAAAAAGTCCCACAGGCTCACCCGCACCTGGACGCTGTTGGCGTAATTCTCCCGGTAGTCCGCGGTGCTCGAAAGTTGGATCTTCGGAGGAGGCTGTTGAGGATTCATGTCGATTCTAAGAATACCGTACGGAAGCGACGGGTTATACGAGGCGATCATATTCAGCATGGCTTCCGATCCAAAACCAGATGACCCGCTCGCCCTCCATAGCCGAGAGGGCTCGATAGCCCAGCCCCACACGCGCCGAGTAGATATTGTCGTGCCCTGGCAGCTTCTTGAAATGGACGCCGGGGTGGGAGGGATTGTCCCGGAAGAACTGATACGTCCGCTTGGCTTCCTGCTGAATCTCGGCGGGCAGGTTGGAGAATAGTCGCCAAAACTGTCGCGTCGCCCGAGACTGAATCAAAGCAGATCGTCCAGCGGGACAGTTTCGCCGCGCTGATCTTCAGCGAGTGCTTCCATCGCCATCCGCCGGACGATATCGCGCTTCTCGCCAAAATGTTGCTTCCACTTCTCTTCGTCGGCGAGCGCTGCGAGAATTTGCGATGCGATCGCATCCTGCTCATCCGGCGGCAAAGCACCGACTTTTTCCAGGGCTTTCTCCAGGAGCGTCGACATGACTACAGCTTATCAGCCGCTTTTTCGTGTCGGGGAGTTAATCTAATCTGCCGGCCACGCCGCCTCCGCTTCCCAAAGGAGCGACTCACGGTTTGAGGGAGGGTGTTTCAAATAGCCTTCGCGATCGCGGACTTCGAGCGCCCGGACTTCCAATCTGAGTAGGTACTTGCGAAGCGCATCGCGAACGAACGCAGAGCGCGTCTGCTTAATCCGGCGCGCCGCGCGGTCGGTCGCCTGCAATAGCTTCTCGTCAAGGACAATGTGGATCGTCAACACTATTCAATTCCAAGGGCGTTTAGCACAAATGCGTAATGCAAAGCCGTCTCCTTGATGTACTCATAGCGTCCCGATGCACCAAAGTGGCCGCTGCCCATGTTGGTCTTGAGCAGGAGCACATTATGATCGGTCTTCATCGCACGCAGTTTCGCGACCCACTTGGCCGGTTCCCAGTAGGAGACTCGCGGATCGTTCAGCCCGGCCGTCACCAGCATGGTTGGATAGTCCTGAGCCTTGACGTTTTCGTAGGGAGCGTAAGATTTTGAGTTGTCGTAGAATGGCTTCAAGTTGGGATTGCCGAACTCTTCATACTCGCCCACGGTCAATGGAAGCGTCGCGTCCAGGCCGGTATTCAAGGCGTCCACGAACGGCACCAGCGCCAACACGACGGCAAACAAGTCCGGCCGCATGTTGACGACGGCGCCCATCAGCAGCCCGCCGGCACTTCCGCCCATGATCGCGAGCCGATCCGCCGAGGTGAGCCGCTCCGCGATTAGATGTTCCGTGCAGGCGATGAAATCCGTGAAGGTGTTCTTCTTTTTGAGCATTCGGCCGTCTTCATGCCAAAGCTTGCCGAGATCGGCGCCGCCGCGAATATGCGCGATTGCAAACGCGAGGCCACGGTCGAGCAGACTCAGCCGATCCGAACTGAACGTCGGATCGATGCTGATTCCGTAGGATCCGTAGCCGTAGAGCAGCATCGGCGCGCGGCCGTCCCGCGCCAGCTCCTTACGGTAGACGATGGAGATCGGCACCTTCAGGCCGTCGGGGGCCGTTGCGTAAAGGCGTTCGGACTGGTACTTCGATGCATCGTATCCGCCCAACACTTCCTGTTGCTTTTTCAATTGAGCAACACGCGTTTCCATATCGTAGTCGAATACGGAAGAGGGCGTCACCAGAGACGTATAGCGGTATCGCAGCAGCTTAGTATTGAATTCGGCATTGCCTTCAAGATGAGCCGTGTAAACCGGCTCGGGAAATTGGACGTAATGTGTGTCGCCGGAGTTAAAATCCTGAATGCGAATGGTGGTGAGGCCTTGGTCACGCGCTTCAGCCACGAAATAGTTCTGGAAAGCGGTCACGCCCTCGACCGTGACCTCGGGGCGCGCGGGAATCACTTCTTTCCAGTTCGGCTTCGACGGGTCGGATACGGGCGCCTCCACCACGCGGAAGGTCTTCGCGCCATCGTTGGTGCGAATGAAGAATGAATCGCCGTGATGGGTCACGTCGTATTCGGTGTCCTGGATGCGCGGCAGAAGCACTTGAAATTCCGCCGCCGGCCGGTCCGCGCTTACATAGCGTACCTCAGAAGTCACCGGGCTCCCGATATTGATCAGAATGAACTCACGGCTAGATGTCTTCGAAAGCTCGACTGTGAAACGTTCGTCCGGCTCATGGTAGACGAGCTCGTCTTCCTTCCGGGACAGCACATGCCGGAACACCTTGAATGGCCGCTTGGTGCTGTCGAGCACGGTGTAGAAGAAGGTCGCGTTGTCGCGTCCCCACTCTAGGGAGTAATACGTATTTGGGATTTCGTCCGGCAGAAGTTCGCCAGTAGAAAGGTCTTTGACCCTGATCGTGTAGGTCTCGTCACCGACTACATCCACCGAATACGCGAGGAGCCGATGATTCGGGCTTGGAGCAAAATTGCCCATCCGGAAATATGGCTTGCCCTCGGCCAGAACGTTACCGTCCAGCAGGATTTCCTCTTCCGCTTCGAGTGATCCTTTCTTCCGGCACTGTATGGGGTACTGCTTCCCCTCTTCCGTGCGCGTGTAATAGAAATACTCGTCGCGCTTGACCGGAACACTCAAATCCGTCTGCTTGATCCGGCCGAGGATTTCCGTGTAGAGCGTCGCCTGAAGCGGCTCCCTGTGCTTCATCACGGCCTCGGTGTATTGATTCTCGGCTTCCAGGTACCGGATCGTGTCAGGATCGTTGCGGTCGCGCAACCAGAAGTAGTTGTCGATGCGAGTGTCGCCGTGAATCGTCACCGGATGGGGCACTACCTTGGCCACAGGCGCGGCCAGCGCGCGGTCGGGGGTCACAGAAAGGGTCACTACGCTAATTCTAGCGGGTACAATAAGCTTTCTATGAGTATCATGCGAGCGACCCTTGGCCTCTTACTCGCCGCTTTGCTGTTGTTGGCGAGTGGTCCCGGGTTCCGCAGCCGCCGCGCCTTTGAGGAACATTTTCAGAAGCATGGACGGGAGTTCGGGAACATATCGCCTCAGGAATATCTCCGGCTGGCGCAGGAATTGCGCGATGCTCCAGCGGGCGGACCGATCCTCGAGGCAGTGAAACCGGGAGGAATCGTGACTCGATTCGATCGTCGAGGCGGCCACTTCGGAGCCTACAATCGCGACGGCACGATCCGGACGTTCTTCATCCCGAACGATGGTGAGCGTTACTTTCAGCGCCAGGCTCGCCGTCCGGATTAGGTGCCATGAGCGACGCTGAAATCCAGGACTATCTGCGCCAGAACGGTTATCCCGAACACGTGGTTCGAGACGGGCGCGCGGGGTTGCTGCGCCGATGGCGCGAGTTCGTGGAACAGGTGGAACACGGCTACCCCCTAGGTCTGGAAGATTACCGGAACGATCTCGACGTACGCGCGATCCTCGCGCTGGCTGACGTTGAAGATGATACAGTTCGTGCATTGGATGAGCGCCTGAAGAAAATTCTCACCGGGTGCGGCACGCGAGTGTGGGAGAGCAGCGCGGGCGAGCCTTTCTGGGACTTCGGTTATCCCCGCAACGCCGGAGATGACCTGCTGGAGGATCTTCGCGTCGAAGGGCTGGTCAAGTGATGAGACTCCTGCTCTGGACGCTGATCGCTGCAACGGCCTCCGCGCAATCCTGGCAGCCGCAGCAGAGCGGAACGAAACTCTCGTTACGAGGCGTGAGCGCCGTGAACGCAAACTTAGTCTGGGCCAGCGGTGAGAAAGGAACCCTCTTGAAGACCACCGATGGCGGCGCGGACTGGCAGGCCACGACCATGCCCGGCGCAGCCGACCTCGATTTTCGAGGGATTCGGGCGATCAGCGAGCGCCAGATTTATTTATTGAGCAGCGGTCCCGGGGAAAAATCCCGCATTTACAAAACCAGCGATGGTGGCGGGCGCTGGTCGCTCCTGTTTACGAATCCAGAACCGAAGGGATTCTTCGATTCGATCGCGTTTTGGGACCCAACGCATGGAATCATTGTCGGCGATCCAGTCAAGGGACGGTTCGTTGTCCTGACCACGATCGATGGCGGCGGAATATGGCGTCCGCAAAAGGGTCCGGCCGCGGCCAACGGCGAGGGGGCATTCGCGGCCAGCAATACGTGTTTGTTCGTGCGCGGGACTCGGGAAGTCTGGTTCGCGACCGGCGGTCCTGGAGGAGCACGCGTGTTTCACTCGACCGACGGCGGCGAAACGTGGACCGTTTCAAAGACCCCCATCCGCAATGATTCCGCTTCCGCGGGCATTTTTTCGCTCGGGTTCGCCGATGGGATGCACGGAGTCGCGGTCGGAGGCGATTACGGCAAGCCCGGCGAGTCCACTGGGAATATCGCGCTGACGTCCGATGGTGGAAAGACCTGGGCCGCACCCTCGGGTCAACCGCCGAATGGTTATCGATCTGCCATCCAGTATCTTGCGGATCGCAAGATGTGGATCGCGGTGGGAACGTCCGGATCCGATGTCTCGTCAGATGATGGAAACACCTGGAGGCCGTTCGACACTGGCGCGTACAACGCGACCAGCTTTGAGCCAACCGGAGCGGGTTGGGCGGTCGGTCCCCAAGGTGCAATCGCACGATTTAAAATCGAGTGATTATTCGGAGAATCCTCCAAAACACCTCCGGGCTGCCCTGTTCTATTTCCTGAGGTACGTCGCATCAAAGCTGTATTCTATTTTTTATGGCTCAGTTTTCGCGCCTCTTCGTCTTTTTCGCGTTTTCCCCGGTTGTCTTTTGCACCACGATTACTTCACTTGTCTCGGGTTCATGCTTTGCTGTTCCTTTTTCTCCCTTCGTCGACTCAGGTCAGAATCTTGCTAGCGGTAGTTGCTCAACGGGGTCTGGATTCACAGAGTCGGGGGCCTCAGGCTCGGCGAGCGGAGCAGCTTCCGCAACGATGGGATCCTTCCAGGTTTCGGCCATATCTTTTGGAGAGGCAGGTGTATATTCCGAGGTCATGCTTTCGCAGCAACTGGTTGCCACGGGAGGTTCGGGGAACGGTTTCGCGAACTTTTTCGTCTGTTACACCGGAGAATTTACGGGAATCGAGTCGGCTCCGGAAGGGACAGTGCAATTGGGGGGGGCATCTCTCGGATGGGAGCTTGACGGACAGGGGGGCGGCGGATGCGCGGGGCAATTTTCAACCGCCACGGCCGTTGCTGTAACGTTTGGTGATCCATTTCCAGAGAATGTCTCTATATCCGCGTCTTCAAGCACAGGCCCAGGGTTCTCGGATTCTGGATCCGCAAACGGCAGCCTGACCTACCAGTTGGTGTCCATCACGGATTCCGACGGCGATATCATCGACGGCGCCGAGCTGACCGTGGTTCCTGAGCCTGGTACAGGCTGGTTGAGTCTATTCGTCCCTGGAGCCATCGCCTTGACGGCACTCGCCAAAGCCTATTTTCCTTGTAGAGTGTCGCTGGCCGCTTTCGCGATCTCGGGCTCAGGGTCGGCGGCTAATTTCAAGAACATCGGGAACGCATCCATTCGGCCGGCTTGCGGTAAGGCGCGGAGATCGTAGAGTAAAGTGAGGCGTTCCGCCGGTGTGAGCTCGGCCAAGCCGTGCTCCGCGAGCGCCGTCGCCTGAGGCCCGGTCCATTCGGTGCGATAGTAACCGGTGCCGCCTGCGTTCAGAAAAATCCACGCTGGACATGCCGCATCCCGCGGCAACTCGATTTCCTGCCATGGCGCGTCAAGCACCGTGCAGGTTTGGGCTAGCCCGTCCGCTTTCCAGCACACGGGAAGCGTCCAGGTGTGTGGCGAAGCGGTTTGCTCGATCTCGATACGGGGTGTGGCGCCGGGCTCACAGCGGACATCGCCGTGAATCGACGGAATCCCGGTCTGGTCCAGGAAGGAATCCATAACCTTCGCCGGGTCCATACCCGCAGCCTTGCTAAGGTCGGCTTCAAGATCCGCCGTGGTTGCATTTCCGAAACGATGCTCGTTCAGATACGCCCGCAAACCATCACGGACATGACCTTCGCCGAGCCAACCCTCGAGCATAAGCAGAATCGACGCGCCTTTGTCATAGACCAGTGGGACATAGAGCCGCTGCAGGTCTTCACGGCTTTTCATCGCTAGACGCACCGGACGTGTCCGTGGTCCCGCGTCCACCGTCATAATCCGTTCGCGGGAAGCGACCGCGCCCAAGTTCTTGCGCGTGGCAGGTTGTTCTTCGTCCATCATCTTGCCGGAGATCCAGGTGGCGAATCCTTCGCTCAACCAGACGTCTTCCCAAGTCGCTTGTGTAACCAAGTCTCCAAACCACTGATGACCAATCTCGTGAGCTTCGAGGCTTCGAATCGCGCGATCCTTCTCGGGCGTCCCCTGGCCGGGTGGAATCAGCAGCACACGTGAGAGATAGGTAATCAATCCGGGGTTCTCGACCGCACCGTATGCGCCTTCGGGAAGCGCCACATGATCCAGTTTTCCGAATGGATAAGGAATTCCGGTGTAGGCCTCCAGTCGGGGAAGCACGTCGACCGTAGTTTTTGCCGCCGGCTCCCCGTCTGCCGCGTGCCCTTTCGGGGTGATCACGCGGATCGGCGTATCTTGGCCGGCCGGAACGCCTTGGAATACATCAAACGGGCCAATCGCAAACGCGACCAGTTCGGAGGGAAGCGGCTCCGTCGGGGCGAATTGAATAGCTTTCATTCCGTCCGGCTCTTCCGTCTCGCGCAGAGCCGATGCGTTAGAGAACGCTCTCTGATCGCGCCTGACGTGTAGCGTCAACTCCCAGGGCGTCTTGAAGCGAGGCTCGTCGAAGCACGGAAAAGCGCGGCGAGCTTCGATGGGAGTGAATGTCGTGAAGGCATACCACTCGTTCTCGACTTTTCTACGATACAGACCGACCAGCGCCTGGTCGTCGATTCGTCCTTGATAGCGAATCGATAGGGTCGCGCGCCCTGGGCCGACTGGGGAGTCGAGTGCGAGTCCGATAAATTCGCCGCCTGCGGTTTCCGCCCGCGCCGGATAACTTTGGCCGGCGAATTCGATCACTGCTTCCCTTGGGATCAGATCTTTTCCATTCAGCCAGACGACGTTCACCGATTTGCGCAGGTCGACTTCGATGCTTACCCATCCGTCAAAAATTGGTTGGCTGGGATCGATGGTGAGATCCGCGATGTATTTTCGCGGAACAACGTCATCAGGCAAGAGAAATGATGGCGGACTTGGTAACGCTGAAAGAGAGGCTGCGCAGACCAGCCAGCTCAGGATCAGAGAACGACGCACTACTGCTCCAGATACGTGTACCCGTTGAGCCCCTCTTCATAAAATCGCAACAACAGGCCGGACTCTTCATAGCCGATCCGTCCCTCGCGCACCGCGGTTTCCACATCTTTACGGAACTGCTCGAGCAGCGCGTTGGATTTGAACTGCACGTAATCGAGGACCTCGCGCACGGTGTCGCCGCGAATCACGGCTTCGAGCACCACCGTGCCTTTTTCATCCAGACTCGCATGCACGGCGTTGGTATCACCGAACAGGTTGTGCAGGTCCCCCAAAATTTCCTGGTAAGCTCCGACCAGAAATGACGCCAGAAAATACGGCTCGCCGGTAAAGGGATGGAGCGGCAGGGTTTTCTTCACATCCCGGCGGTCGATGAACTGATCCACCTTGCCGTCGGAGTCGCAGGAGATATCGCCCAGGATGCCGTGGCGAAACGGTTCCTCCTCCAGCCGGTGAATCGGCATGATCGGGAAAAGCTGATGCACGGCCCAACTATCCGGCATGCTTTGAAATAACGAAAAATTGCAGAAGTAAGTGTCGGAAAGCAGCCCGTCGAGTCCTTCCAATTCTTCGGGGAAATAATCCAGTTCCTTGGCCAGCTTCTGAATTCGACGGCAAATCACCCAGTAAATGCTTTCCGCCCAGCTCCGTTGCTGTAGAGGAAGATATCCGAGGCTGAAGAGATTCAGGGCCGAATCCAGAGCCTGCTGGGAGTCGTGAAAGCTCTCCAGCAGGTTCTTGTTGCTCAGTCCGCGAAGCGTCTCCTTGAGGTCGATCAAGGGTTGCTCAACATCGTCTGGAATGTCGGGCATCGATTCCTGATCACCGAATCCGGTTACCCCGAGCACATTGAACACGAGTACGCTGTGATACGCCGCGATCGCGCGTCCGCTCTCGGAAACGATGGTGGGGTGCGGCACCTCGGCTTCATCGCAAACGTTCTGGATGTGGTACACGACGTCGTTTGCGTACTCCTGCAAGGTGTAGTTGACGCTCGATTCAAAATCCGTCTGCGAGCCGTCGTAGTCGATTCCGAGGCCTCCGCCGACGTCCATATAGCAGAGCCCGGCGCCGGCGCGTTTCAATTCGACATAAACTCGGGCCGCTTCCATCACCGCAGCCTTGATCTGTCGGATATTGGTGATCTGGCTGCCCAGGTGGAAGTGCAGGAGTTGGAGGCAATCCTCCATGCCGCAGGCCTTGAGTTGATCCAGCGCCCGAAGCGCTTCGGTGATGGTCAACCCGAATTTCGAGCGGTACCCGCCCGACGATTTCCATCGGCCCGAGCCGCGGCTCGCGAGTTTAATGCGTAGTCCGATCACCGGACGCACCCCGACCCGCGCCGAGTGCTTGAGAATCAGATCCAGCTCGGTATATTTCTCGACTACCGGGATGATGCGCCGGCCGATTTTGTTGGCCAGCATCACCATTTCGATGTATTCATCATCCTTGAAGCCGTTGCAGATGATCGGCGTGTCGTTGTCGGCGATCGCCAGGACCGCCAGCAGCTCCGGCTTCGAACCCGCCTCCAGACCGAACCGGTAGGGACGCCCGTACTCGAAGACCTCTTCGACTACCTGCCGCTGCTGGTTGACCTTGATCGGATAGACGCAGCAGTAGGTCCCGTGATAACCGTGCTCGGCGATGGCGTTTTGAAATGCCTGATGCATCTCCCCCAGCCGGTTCTTGAGAATTTCCCCGAACCGGATCAGGATGGGCAGGGAGATGCCGCGCAGTTGGAGATTGTCCACCAGTTCCTTCAGATCGAGGCCGCGGCTGAGGTCCTTGTTGGGGTGAACCCAGACGTGGCCGTTCGAGCCGACGGAGAAGTAGCCCTTGCCCCAGCTGGCGACGTCGTAAAGCTCCCCGGCTTCAGCGGTGGTCCATCGGTCAGCCGGTTCCCGAACCGGTGCGGTGTTAGGCATTTTCACAGTAGCCATGAATTTTCAGTGTCCTTGGTTTTGACGCGCAGGGCAAGTGAAAAATAACAGACTTCCTGATTCCAGTGGGACCTGTTTCAACTGGATGACAAAACGGGCCGTGATATATTGAGGATCGTAAGGACCTCAAGGGGGCGGCTAGCTCAGCTGGGAGAGCGCGGCGTTCGCAACGCCGAGGCCGTGGGTTCGATCCCCACGCCGTCCACCAATTCTCTCTTAATTCTCGTTTTGCAATGGGTGTATACTAAAGCCCGATCGGGTGTTCAAATCGAGCTCCCTGATTAAACTGGAAAGCTTTATTTGCGTAGCCTGCCGTTCATCTGCGGCGCCACGCCGGTCCTGTCGCTCGAAGGCCGACCGGCTTCATGTAATCCGAAAACTGGAGAAAATTGTGTCGATTCTACGATTGCGAATACTGAACACCGCCGCGTTTTGCGGCCTGCTGACTCTAGGGCTGAGCCATCCGGCGGTCGCCAAGACATTATGTGTCAATCCGGGCGCTACCGGAGGCTGTTTGGCCACTATCGGAGCGGCCGTCTCCGCCGCCGCTGCCGGTGACACGATCAATATCGGCCCCGGCGAGTATGCCGAGTCCGTGGTGATCACAAAATCGCTGCAGCTGGTGGGCTCCGGCGCTGGCTCTAGCATCATCAATGCGAAAGGGCTGGCGAACGGCATCTATGTGGACGGTTTGGATAATGGTGGCCTCTCCAACGTCCTCATCACTGACCTTACCGTCATGAACGCCAACTTCGAGGGCATTTTACTCACGAACACCTCGTATAGCTTCATTACGAAAAACCACGTTACCAACAACGATCAGAGCCTCAACTACAGCGCCGGTTCCTGCCCTGGGCAACCCGTTTTTGAAACGAACGAAGGAGACGATTGCGGCGAAGGGATTCATTTGATCGGCGTGGACCACACCACCGTAGCCAACAACGAGTCCGACTTGAACTCGGGTGGGTTGCTGATCAGCGATGAGACCGGCCCGAGCTACGAAAACGATATCAACAGCAATTCCGTGCATGACAATGCCCTGGATTGCGGAATTACTTTGGCATCACACGCCCCGTCGCCGCAAGCGTCTTCCAAGCTGCCTTACGGAGTATTCAACAACACGATCGTCGGCAACAACGCTTCGAGCAACGGGCTCATTGGTGCGGGAGCGGGCATCGGGATCTTCGCCCCGGGACCGGGAAATCTGAACTTTGGCAACAAAGTGATTGGAAACGTTGCCATGAACAATGGTCTCCCAGGGATCACTGTGCACAACCACGCCGCGCCTCCGGGCGCGCCCGGCATCAATCTGAACGACACCGTGATCATAGGCAATTTCCTCTCTGGCAATGGCGCGGACACCCAGGATGCGACTACTCCGGGAACCGCTGGCATCAACATCTACAGCGTGTCTGCGGTCTACGCAACGGAGGTCGTGGGAAACACCATTCAGAATGAGGCTATCGGTATCGTGATGAACAATCCTGGCGAGATGGACGTGCGCCTCAACAATCTGCCCGCCAGCGGGATCGGAGTGGATAATCTCGGCACGGGCGCGCTCCACGCGACCATGAATTATTTCGGCTGCGCCGGCGGTCCAGGGGCCACGGGGTGCTCTACGGTGAAAGGCTCCGTGGGTTCCTCGCCGTGGTTAACCGCGCCTAACGCGTCCGCGCCGTCGGCGCCCAAGCGGCCAGCCCAGTAGCCGGTTTGATCCGCTTGGTATTCTGGACGGTGAGAGTTTTGGTGAGCGTCTCTTACCGTCTAGTCATCTCTTCCTTCGATCCGTAATGGCGCAGCAGATCAGTCTTCGGGAGCAGCTGGAACGCATGCGGCGCGATTGGGATGCCCGCGCTCGCGAGAACGCGCGCCATTACGTGGACACCAGCCGGACCGATTGGAGCGATGCCGAGTTCTTCGCTTCCGGGGAGCAGGGCATCGCCGAAGAGATCCTGACAGACATGGAAAATATCTGCCAGGGCAAGGCGCCCTCCGACATGCGGGTGATCGAGATTGGCTGCGGCGCTGGCCGTCTTACCCGGGCCCTATCGAACGTGTTCGGCGAAGTGTACGCGGTCGATATCAGCGGTGAAATGGTGGCGCAGGCCCGCGCGGCGCTCGCCGACCGGCCCGGCGTCCATATTTATCAGAACAACGGTTGCGACCTGAGCATCCTGCCGGAGCTTGAATACGACTTCGCCTACTCGGCGATCGTCTTCCAGCACATCCCGAGCCGGGAAATCATCGAGAACTACGTCCGGGAGGTCCATCGCCTGCTGCGTCCCGGAGCCCTGTTCAAGTTTTGGGTGCAGGGAGATCTGCGGACGCAAAGTTCGCCGGATGAAACCTGGTTGGGTGTCCCGTTTTCCGATGCAGATGCAACCGCGATGGCTTATCGTTGCGGCTTCGAGCCCCGCTACCGCCACGGCGCAGGAAACCAATACTTCATTCTGTGGTTCTTTAAGAAGTAAATCCGTCTACCTCACCAGGTACGGGAAGCGCGGGACCGGGTGATAGTGCAACTGGTGGATCATCACGTAAACCAGTACGACAACCAAGACCAAGCCGACCCCGGTCCACAGGAAGATCTTAGTCCACGGGAATTGCCGATTCTCACGCTTGTAGACCAGCGTGAAGCTCGCCAGAATGCCGACGAAATACAGGGCCACCATCGGCACGGCGAACAGCATCAGGTTGAAGACGTCGGGCGTCGGCGTCACGACCGCCGCGATAATCACGATGGCCAGGATCGCATAGCGCGAGTGGGCCATCAGCCAGCGCGGTGAGGCGAGACGCAGGAGCGTGAGGAAAAAGATGATGACCGGAAGCTCGAACACCAGCGCAATGCCCAGGACTACGTTGGTAAATAGTTCGAAATAATAGGTGATCGTGACCATGGGCACGACACCGCCCGGAAGGCCCAGGCCCAGGAGAAATGCCAGGCCGTACCGGAAGGCGACGAAGTAGGCGAACAGGCCGCCCAGGATGAACAATCCGGCAGTGATGAGCACAAACGGTACCGCCCATCTTCGTTCCCGCCGGTAAAGTCCGGGTGCGATGAAAGCCCAGACCTGGTAGATCACCCAGGGCGAGGCCACAAACAGCGACGCGACGAAGGGCACCTGCACCCAAATGATGGAGAATCCCTCGAGCGGCGCGGTAATCACCAGGTGACCGTCCGCAATTCCAATCTTTTGCAGCGCGTCTTTGGCCTTCTTCTTCCTCCGGCTCATCGGGCGGCGGTGGCGGAGGAGGCGGGCGGTAGCCTCCGCCCGTACCCGCCGGGACCAATGCGGTCTCGGCCGGCTCGGCTGGCTCCGGTACAGACACTTCGGGTGCCGGCCCGCCGTACGGGTCATCCGGGTAAACAAACCCTTCGTACTTGTCCGGAGGCGAATCTCCGCCCTTCGGTTCATCCATACGTTACGTTTAAAAACAGCGCTTCTAAATCAACTATGCTGAGGCGTCTCGACCGCCGGTTTGGGATCTTCGTGCGTGCGGGGGACAGTTCCCTCGACGCCCGGCGCCGGTTCCACCGGCTGCTCATAATAACTGGCGGTTTCGCTCGTCCCATGTGATTCGGCGCCCGGAACTTCGGAAGCGCTTACCGTGGCTGGATTGGTGGCGGTTGAATCGTTCGACAAAATGGGATAACCCATTTCATCGTACGGCTGATACTCGTAAGTGGAATGACTCCGGATCTCCTGATCGGCGGAGTTGGTAGCATCCTTCAGCGACTCAGTCTCCCGCTCCAGGGCATGCATTTCGCGCTCGAACGAGGACTTTAGTTCGCTCGTGGCGCGACGGAATTCGGTGATCGCTTTCCCGATCGTCCTCCCCAGTTCTGGAAGCTTCTTCGGCCCAAACAGAACGAGGGCTACGATGAAGATAACGGCCATCTCTGGTACGCCAACGGTACCAAACATCGTGTTCGCCCTCCTCCCTTCTTTACGACGCACCCCGGCTGACCTCGGAGCACGCCTGGGTTCATCATAGCAAAAGTGCCGAATGCTACAGTTGAAGTTCCACCAGGAGCAGGTAAATCCGCATGGTTCTCTCGGATGTCGATATCCGCCGCTATCTCGAGCAGGGAAAGATCAAGATCACGCCCGCCTTGCCTCCCGAGCAGTTCGGAAGCTGCTCGGTCGATTTCCGTTTAGGCAACGAGTTCAGTGTGTTCGAGCACAGCCGCCACGCTTTCATCGATCTGAAAGAGAGCACCGCCATTCAGGATCTGATGCGGACCATTCGCGTGACGCCGGGCGAACCATTTATTCTGCAGCCTCGCGAATTCGCTCTTGCGATCACCGAGGAAACGCTGGAACTCGACGACGACGTGCTCGGGCGGCTGGAAGGCCGCTCCAGCCTGGGAAGGATCGGGATCATCGTCCACGGCACGGCCGGCTTGTTCGACCCGGGCTGGACTGGAAAAGCAACTCTGGAGCTCAGCAATCTGGGCCGGATGCCGGTAGCGCTCTATCCCGGCATGCGGATCTGCTCCTTCACTTTCGAGCAACTCTCCTCACCGGTGGCCGTGCCATACAGGAAGAAGGCTGGGAACAAATATTCGGGTCAGGATCGTCCGCTGGCCAGCAAGCTGGCGAGCGAGACGAGCCGATAACCGCCGCCTCATATTCTAGTCGGGTCAGTACTAAGGTTTTTCCCCATTTCTACCGATAAGCCTCGTGCGAGAGCTTTCTTGACGAGACTTCACTCCATCTATCAGGGAATACTCCGCGTGCTCGAGCAAATTCCGAGCCTGGACCGGGCGAAGCGGATAGAGCGGCGCGCGGTCCGGATCGTTGATCCGGTCAAACGGCTGCACTATCTGCGTCAGGAAATGGCGCTGACGCAAGTCGAGCCAGTTCCGGCAGTACCTGTGCGCCGCCGGGTCCTGCGGACACACCGTCTGCGCCAACTCGTTTGGGTTGCGCTGGCGATCGCAATCGTTCTGGCTCCCGGCCGGCTCCCGAAGGGCACGGCCGAAATGTTCACGCAAGAGCGCCGCCTGCTCATTCCCGGGACGGATTCCACAATACCAGTTGAATCCGCCGCTCCCAAAGTCTGGCGTGTGGATCACTCTGAAACCCTCGAGCAATACAGCAACGGCTTGCGCATCGATCTTACCTTCGCGGTTTCCAATCGCCCGCGCGCGGATTTTCCAATCTACGCGCTCACGGGCGCCGGCGCCAAAGTCAAGACGGGTACTGCTCCCGTCGGAATTGTGTTCCACACCACGGAGAGTCTTCTGGCGAATTTCGAGGAGGATCAGAACCGGCGGTTGAAGTATTTAGGGCGGAACCTGATCGAGGTGGTCCGTCAGGCGCGCTCGTATCACTACCTGATTGATCGTTTCGGACGAGTCTTCCGCGTGGTGGAGGAATCGGACGCTGCTAATCATGCCGGACGATCGATCTGGGCCGACGACCAAGGGATCTATGTCAATCTCAACGACAGCTTCCTGGGCGTTTCTTTCGAGGCGCAGACCGGGGATATGGGCGCAGTTACGCCCGCCCAGATCTCTTCCGCCAAGATGCTCACCGAGATGCTGCGGTCGCGCTATGGAATTCCCGCCGAGAACTGCGTCACGCATGCGCAGGTTTCCGTGAACCCTTCAAACATGCGCATCGGGACTCACACCGATTGGGCTGCCCAGTTCCCCTTCGCGTCGTTAGGCCTGCCCGACAACTACTCGATTCCGTTGCCGAGTCTCTACGCTTTCGGGTTCAACTACGACGAGACGTTTGTTCAAGCCACCGGAGCGAGATGGAAGGGACTGGATCTGGCGGAAGAACAGGTCCAGCGGCAGGCTGCGATTGAGGGTCTTCCCGTCGTCCGCTATCGGGCGATTTTGCAGCATCGTTACAAGGACATTGAGGCCGAGCTTAAGGAAAAGGTCAAGGAACGAGAAGAAAATGAAGGAGGCACGTAATATGAGCAAGAATTCAGTCAGTCCGGCCGTGGGACTGGATGTCGGCACCAGCCGGATTGTAGTCGCCCAACAACGCAGTGAGCAACCCATTCAGTACGAATCCCAGCTCAACGCGTTTGTCACCATACCCCGTACCAAGCTAACCGAAGGAGTGCTCGATCGAGAGAAAGTCCCCCATACCACGCTGGCCGGGGAACTGGTCGTGCAAGGCAATGAGAGCGAAAAATTTGCCGGTCTGTTGAACGCCGAGATCCGCCGCCCCATGTCGCAAGGCGTGCTCGACGCAAAGGAGCCGGAGAGCCTGCGCATGATGCGGGAGCTTCTCAAATCCATGCTTGATAGCGGCGATGCCGGCCAGCAGAAGCTATGCTTCACCGTGCCCGCGGCGCCGGTCGGAGCGGAGAGCAGCCTGACCTATCACGAAGCGACGCTGCGCCAGATTCTCGCCGAACTGGGATACAAGCCGGCGAGCATCAATGAAGGCCTGGCGGTGGTCTACGCGGAGCTGGAGAGTTCCAACTATACCGGTATTGGGATTAGCTGCGGAGGAGGGCTGTGCAACGTCTGCCTCGCTTATCTTTCGGTGCCCGTACTGAGCTTCAGCATTCCGAAGGCGGGTGATTTTATCGATTTGAGCGCCGCGGAGGTCATTGGCGAACGCGCGAATCGCATCCGGCTCACCAAAGAAGACTCCTTCCACTTCAACGGCTTCTTCGACGACAAGGTCCACCAGGTGATTGGGGTCTACTACGACGACATGATCCAGTCCCTGGTCACCGCCCTGGCGGAAGCCTTCGCCCGCACGAAGAACCTTCCGACCTTCAACCGGCCAGTTCCGGTGGTGTTAAGCGGCGGCACGGCGTTACCTCCGGGTTTCCGCGACCGCTTCGAGAAATTGCTGAAGGCCCAGGATTTCCCCATCGCGATTTCGGAGATCCGCTTGGCCGAGAATCCCTTGCATTCGACGGCCAAGGGCGCATTGGTATACGCGCTCAGCGAGCTTTGACAGCCAGGCTACCGTAGCTTCCAGCTCAGGCCGACTAGAATGTCAACCTGGTTCTGCGAAGATCCAAAAGTTGGTCCGTCCGGCTCAACGACGAGGACCGGCTGATTGTTCCAACGCGTGTACCGGACTTCTGGCGAGATCAGGAGGCGGCCTACGCTAAGCTGAACGCCGCCGCCGATGACCAGTCCCTGACTGGCATCGTTCGTGCTGTAGTGACTCTGTCCGTACATTTGCTGTCCGGTTTGAAGATTGACCGTGAAACCGTTGTTGTTCACAGTGCCATTGATCACCCTTGGAGCATAGCCGCCCTCAACAAATGGCTTGATCAGCGCAAACGGGAACTTGTATTTGAGTAACATTGGAAATTCCCATGAGTTGGCGCGCTCCTGGCTGTAATTGCTGCCGGCAAAGTTACTAAACGAAGAGCTGTACCCCTCCCTTCGGTAGAGGGCGTCGACCTCGACTCCCAGGCCGAACGGAAGCCCAATCTCGACCTCCGGACCAACAGCGTATCGTTTCGACTCAGATGTGGCGTCGCTGACGATGTCATCGGTAGTCCGGACGCCGCCTACGACCCCGATCGAGATGCCCTGCCCGAAGCAGCACCAACCACTTAACAGCACTGCCGTACAACAGGAAAGTCGCATGTTGGCAAGACGAGCAGGCGACGTACCAATAAATATGCCTAGTCCGGGGAATTTGTGGGTAACTGACGGGTACAGTGCTGCGGCTGAGTGAGGAAGCGGTGGAGTTTGCGGCAAGTGGAATCAAAGGAACGTTGTTCCTCGTCCGAGCCGTTATGAACGAGTGCACCTCCGTCCTGGTGGACCACGTTGCGGAGAAGTCGGTCAGCAGCCAGCTTTCTTAGAGAAGGTCGTAGTGGAGGTCGCGGAGATCTCTCCACCCAGC
>JBEKBK010000167.1:0-15125 GCA_050015435.1 Bryobacteraceae bacterium | reverse complement strand
GCTTCGATCGCCACCTATGGCGACACGATTCACACGTTCGTCGAGCGGCGCCGTTATCGCGGCGCCTTCCTGCCCGGCTTTGTTTCCGTGAACGACCGCGACACGGTCGCGCGGCCGACAGGACTTCGCTACGTCGATCACATCGTCGGCAACGTCGGCTGGCATCAGATGAATGCCTGGGTGAGCTTTTATCAGAACGTCATGGGGTTCCAGCTCTACCAGACGTTCGATGACAAAGACATTTCCACCGAGTATTCCGCTCTCATGTCGAAAGTGATGGCGGGCGGCCACGGCCGGATCAAGTTTCCGATCAATGAGCCCGCCGAAGGCCGCAAGAAGTCACAGATCGAAGAGTACATCGAGTTCAATCAGGGACCTGGGGTGCAGCATATCGCCCTGGGCACGGCTGATATCATCCATACTGTGACGGCCCTTCGCAATCAGGGAATCGACTTTCTGCGTGTGCCCGGAACTTATTATCGGGAACTGACCGATCGCGTCGGAAAAATTGAGGAGCCGATCGAGACGTTAGAAGAACTCGGAATCCTGGTGGACCGGGACGATGAAGGCTACATGCTGCAGATCTTCACGCGTCCAGTGGAGGACCGTCCGACTCTGTTCTACGAGATCATCCAGCGCAAAGGGAGCCGCAGTTTCGGTAAGGGCAACTTCAAGGCACTCTTCGAAGCCATCGAGCGGGAGCAGGAATTGCGCGGGAATCTATAGCCCCCTCAAACCGGGTACAGTTGAGTGGGGGTTCGCTCACTTGGCAAAAAAAGATAAAGAAGTGGTAGACAAGAAAGAGTCCGCCGCGGTTGCGGTCACCGAGGCACCGCCTCCGGCAGCCAAGCCGTCGACTAAGTCCGAGAAGATACCGAAGCTGGCTCCAAAAAACAAATCCCGTCTGCCGCGGCGGCAGAAGAAGGCCCAGCACAAGGCCGCAGACCGCCTATAGCGCAAATTAGAAAGATCCCGAGAAGATGCACGGTTTCCCCGTGTCCCAGGGGAACTCTGTTCGACTACCTGGCAGGCTACGAGACTCTCGAGGATTTCCTGGCCGGATTCGCGACGGTTCCCCGCGCTCTCGCGACGCAGGCTCTGGAAGAAGCCAAAGAACTGTTGCTCGCGCGCGTCTGATGTGCGAATCCTAATCGACGAGTGTGTTGATGAACGCTAGTCCCGTCTGAGCAGATCCGCGATTCGATAGCCATCGGCGGTGACGAAAAATAGTTCTCCCTCGCCGGCCTCTATCTTCGACCAATCGCAAGCCGCTAAGCTCGTCGACTGCTCCTCTCCATCGTGCAGCGTCCTTCGCATCCCCAGGTGTCACGAAATCCCTGCCGTTCGTCTGGACGTGGGTCCCTTGAAGGGTTTCCAACCTCATGACGGTGCCACCTTTGTCTCGAGTTGCCTCTACCAAAAGTTCGCGAGCAGGTTCAGTCAGAACAGGAGTCGGTCGAGGTGCCTGAGAGGGCGCGTCGTCGACGACGATTATGTAACCGGTGTCAAACCGACGGATTACAGTCTGCGCAAGTTGTCTGGTTAGTTTTGTTCGGAACTCGCTCAGATCCTGATACTCCTCTATAAGCCCCTCTTTCCTAAGCGATTCCTTGAACGCCTTCAATGCAGCGTACTGAACCGGGTCGATGCTATCGGGAGGGACCGGTTCGGAGGAGAAGTAAATCATCGCCGGCTTCCCAGCCGCCAGGTGTTTTTCGATCTCTTCGACCGTGCCGCTTGGAGCGATTCCCGTCGGGCTACCGAGCCGAGTCCAAAAAACGCGATGAGAAGGTCCGTGTCCTTAAGCAGTTGGCCGTTAATAATCCCTTGCGGCCGATCACCCATTTGGGGCGACGCGTGGGTCTCCCAGCCAAGTGGCATCAGGATGATCTCCCGATCCTCTGCGTTGACAGCGTTCCACTCGTCGACGACATCACGGATGATCCGCCGCGCTTGGGCTACATCGCCAGGCGAAGCGATCATTACCTTAATAACGGTTGCCGTGTAAGACAATCGATAAGCCCTTCCGGTGCGGCGATCGAATCAACCTGAATCGTAGCATTCTGCTCTGGACATCACTCCGCCTTCAGGGCTTCCACCGGATCGACCGCTGACGCCTGTCGCGCGGGCAGGTAGCTGGCGAGCATCGCGGCGGCCACCAATACGACAGGCACCGCGGCATAGGTCAAAGGATCGAGCGCGCTGATTCCGAACAGCAGCGAGGTCATTAGACGAGTCAGCACCATGGCCGCGCCTAATCCGATCACCACGCCGATTCCGGCCAGCACGAGTCCGTGTCGCACGAACATTCCCCTTAACTCGCCTTGCTGCGCCCCGAGAGCCAACCGGATCCCGATTTCCCGCCTCCGCTGCGACACGGCGTAGGAAATCACGCCGTAGATGCCGATGATCCCGAGCACCAACGCCATCGCACCCGCGATTCCCAGCATCACCAGCGTGAACGAGGTCCGAGCCAGCGATTGACCGTAGATTTCCTGCATAGTTCGTTCCGATGCAACCGGCAGGTTCGCATTCACCGACCAAACGGCTTGCCGAATCTCATTGAGGAAGCCCTCGGTCCCGGCGCGATCACTTCGGATCGCGAACGTCACGGTGCGCACGGAGTTCAGCGAACTGTAACGCATCATCAAAGGCCGGTACACAATGGCGGGTGCTTTTTCGTGGACTCCGTTTTCACGCACGTCCTGCACGACGCCCACCACCTCCCACCAGGAACCATTCTCAAACTCCCGGATTCGTTTCCCGACCGCGGCGGTTGGCGTGCCCCACAGTTCACGTGCGAGATTCTCCGAAACCATCAGCACTTGCCTGAGGCCGTAGACATCCGTCCAAGTGAGTTCGCGGCCCGCCATCAAGCGTGTGCCCATCGCGTGAAAAACCCCGGGCGAGACATTCTTGAACAAACGAAGCGGCGGGATCTCGTCGGTCCCATAAGCGTTTCCCTCGGCGTAAATTGCGTCCCAATCGGGTTCGATCCCTTCCATGGGCATCGCGCTTGCGAATCCAACTGAAGTTACCCCTGGAATCGCCGCCAGCTTGTCGGCGATGTTGTTTTGTATTCGCGTGACCTGTTGTGGTTCCGGAATCAGCGACGGCGGAATGGAGATCCGCATGGTCTGGAGATGCTCCGCATGCGTGAATCCCGGCTCGACGGTTCGCAGCGCCTGGAACGACCGAATCACCAACCCGGCGCAAACCAGCAGCACTAGAGCCATGGCCACCTGAGCGACGACCAGGATATTGCGGGCGCGATGACGCTCCCGGCTCACGCTCGACGTCCGCCCCGCGCTGCGAAGAGCCGCTAAGCTTCGCGCCCCGGCATATTTCAGCGCCGGGATCAATCCGAATAACAGTCCGGAGAGCAGCGAAAGAACCACCGTGAAAGCGAGGGCCCGCCCGTCGAGGGAAATCTCACTCAAGCGCGGCAGATTCGCGGGTCCCATGGCCACCAAGAAGCTCAAGCCTTCAGAGGCGAGCACGACCCCTAGCGCGCCGCCCAGAAGTCCCAGCAACAGGCTCTCGAGCAGCAGTTCCCGCACGATCCGTCCCCATCCCGCGCCGAGTGCGGCGCGAATCGCCAGTTCCTGCTGACGCGCTTCAGCTCTCACCAGCAGCAAATTCGCCACATTGGCGCACGCGATCAGCATCACGATGCCGATGGTCCCCATTACTACCCACAGCACGCTGCCGATATTGCCAACCACTTCCTGTTTAAGAGGGCGAAGCGCGGGTGTGATTCTCCACTTTTCATAGGCTCTCCCGTTCGTTCCTGGGCCGTTCGACCACGAGTCCATCCAGATCGGGATCATGCGCGCGACGTCCGCGTTCGCCGCGGCGATCGTCACGCCCGGCTTGAGCCGCGCAATGCCCTGGAAACCGAAGCCGGCCAGGATGAGCTTGTTGCGATCGAAGCGGATAGGCACGATCAGTTCTGCTTCCGTGTCGACGAAGCGGAAACCTCTCGGCATTACGCCCACGATTTGCCGGGGGCGCGACTCGATCCTGATTCCACGTCCGATCACGGACCGGTCCCCTCCGAAGCGCCGCTGCCAGTAGCCGTAGCCGAGCATCACGGTTTCCGGAGATCCCAGCTTGTAGTCGGCGGGGCCGAGCGACCGGCCCAGCGCGGGCGGTACACTGAGCGCCTGAAGCGTGCCGTCGGTTACGATCACTGCCCGCACCTGTTCCGGCTCCGCAATTCCGGTGACGGAGAAGTTGCTGGGCGACCACACACCCAATGCCTGAAACGTGCGGTTCTGCTCGGCGTAGGTGAGATACATCGAGAGCGAAAGGCGGAGGCCGCTGGAGAAGTTCGCTAGCCCCGCTGCGCCCGGAGCAGTCTGCCAGACGCCTACCAGATCCTCCGACTTCGGGTATGGCAGAGGTTTGAGCAATACGCTATTGACGACGCTAAATACGGCCGTGTTCGCGCCGATTCCGATCGCCAGCGTAAGAAGCGCGACTACCGTAAACGCCGGATTGCGGCGCATGCCCCGACAGGCGTAGCGGATGTCGCGCGTAAGCGCGCCCAAGAAGGCGACCGTGTTCATTCGGTTAGTTAGTCTCTTCCACCTGTCTGGCACGCACGTCGCCAAATCATTTTGACATAGGAATCGGATTGTAAAGAGGAGGGTTATTCCACAAAGAGCCGGAACGCCTTGGGAGGATACTGTTCGACGGTGGGAAAAGGCGCAAGCTCATTGTGCGCCAGCGGCTTGACCCGCCCAATACGCGCGCCGGTACCGAAGGTGAAGACCGGTGCGATCCAGCACCGAGACATCGATCGAGTGCATTTTATCGTCGCTCCCGCTCTGCGGAAAGCTGAGGATGTATTGGCTATGCACGTCCGCTCCGAAGCGCTCGACCGCGTTCTCAATTCCACGCTCTTTCAGAAACGGATAATCCGAGCCTCCAGTCACTTCGGTTAACGCCTCAACAGCGTTGGCTTGGCCCATCCGGACTAGTTCGCTGAAGATCGTCAGAATGTTCCCTCCGGATGCGGCAGGCACATCTTCCGGCTTCGCGACCCACGTCGTTGCATAGGCGGAATAGGGAGCCCCGAAAACCTCGATACCCTCGCGTCCCACCACCTCCATCGTCTGCTGCAAGCTAGTCTTACTTCCCCGGTCCCGGCTTTCGGAGATCAACAGAAGCACTTTGCGCCCCGTGCGTGGCTTCAGTCGGTCGGACGCCTCGGCGATGGCATCCAGCATTCGGGCCTGCATTCGGGAGCCTGTCTTCACACTCTTCACGGCATACCGGATTTTCGCGTCGTCCGACGTGAAATCCTGCAGCCATTTGATCTCGCTGTCAAAGGTCACGACGGCCGCCTCGCCGCGCCGGCCAATCACCAACGGCTGGATCATGCCGCCTATCTTGCGGATTTCTAGCAGGGCGGGCGAAGAGATGCCGGAGGACTGAATCGCAACCACCAAGGAAATCGGGGCGGAAAGGGCGCTGAACGCGTCCGCCGTAATCTCCCGCCGAACACCATCCTCAAGCACTTTGAAATCACGCGCCACGAGACCGTCGACGTTCCGCCCGTTTTTACCAATCACGCTGACCGGTACCTGGACCACTTTGGTCTGTACCCGAAAGGGCGCATTCTGGGCGGTGACGATCCCGAGCCCAAGCATCAGGCCCGCGGTAAACCGGCGCGTCATCTTCAAAGCGTACCAGATGGGTCTTGACAAGTATTGCGATTTGCGATATGTTGATTGCGGATTGCAATATGAGGCTCGGCGAGAAACTCCACTATCTCCGGCTGGTGGAAGGAACCATGCGCGGGCTGGGACGCGAAATGACCCAGAGTGAAGTGGTGCGCGCGATCGCCCGCGAGCGGAAAGGCAAGCTGAGCCAGTCGTATCTTTCGCAGATCGAGAGCGGCGCACGGCCGCATCTCACCAACTCGACGCGTATGCTGCTGGCGAAATTCTTCGGCGTGCATCCGGGGTTCCTGGTGGATGACCCCGAAGGTTATCATACCGAGCTGATCTCGAACGCGCGCACCAAGGAAGATCAGCTCGATCTATGGCTGATCAGCGGCGCCGAACGTTTTGCGCGGGACCCACAGGTCAGCCAGGCGCTGCTGAAGCTGGCCGAACATGAGGATTCGCGCAAGTGCCTGATGCTGATGAGGGCGATTCTGGATACGCCGCCGCTCGTGGCCCCCCTGTTCGCGGTCCTCGGACCTGCCGGCGCTCCAGCTAGACCAGTTTCGGGGATAAGGTAAACCGTCTTAGGAAGCGTACTGCGTTGAAAGCACTGTTCCAAGCCGGACGAAACTGGTCGACGCTAAATCAAGAAATGGTCTAGACGTGAGGCCGTATGAACTGGCAGACTTTCTATCTCTTTACGTTTCTGGTCGGTTTTTTGCTCAGCGCAGTGTCTCTGTTGGGCGGTCTGGCGCGATTCCCGCATCTTCACTTGCACGGACACGGGCACGGCGCCGGGGCGAAGATGGGTGGCCGTTCCGGTGTTTCACCCCTCAATTTCGGGACGATCGCCGCGTTCCTAGTGTGGTTTGGCGGGGCGGGCTATCTGATCGAACGCTATTCGAGCATTTGGGTTTATTTAGGCCTTTTCATCGCCGCGATGAGCGGACTGGGCGGAGCGTCGGTCGTGTTTTGGTTCCTGGTCAAGCTGATGCAACACGATCAGCCGCTCGATCCCGCGGATTACGAGATGGTGGGTGTGCTCGGGCGCGTCGCCTGCCCGATCCGCGCGGGCGGTACCGGCGAGCTGATGTATTCGCGGGATGGCTCGCGGCGTGCGGCGCCCGCGCGGAGCGAGGATGGCGCGGCGATTCCGCGGGACTGTGAAGTCATCGTCACCCGCTTTGAGAAGGGTATCGCGTACGTTCGCCGCTGGGAAGAGATGAGCGGCGGCAGCCTATAGGAGGCTTCTATGAATCTGATCAATTTCCCGACTGAGATTTTCATCATTGCCGTGCTGATGGTGGTAACGCTCGTCATTCTGATGTCCATGTTCGCGGGCCTGTATCGTAAGGCCGGTCCGCATCAGGCGCTGGTGGTCTATGGAATGCGCGGAACCCGCATCATCAAAGGGCGCGGCACGGTTATTTTTCCGATGGTCGAAAGCTTCCGGGAGTTGTCGCTGCAATTGATGTCCTTCGACGTCGCCCCGCAGCAGGATCTGTACACGGTGCAAGGAGTGGCCGTGACGGTGGAAGCCGTGGCGCAGATCAAGGTGAAGTCGGACCCGGAGTCGATCATCACGGCGGCGGAGCAGTTTCTCACCAAGAGCGATAGCGACCGCGATGGCCTGATCCGCCTGGTGATGGAAGGCCACCTGCGGGGCATCATCGGACAGCTCTCGGTGGAGCAGATTGTGAAGGAGCCGGAGATGGTCGGCGACCGCGTGCGTGCGACTTGCGCCGATGACATGAACAAGATGGGCCTCGAGGTGATTTCCTTCACCATTAAGGAGATTCGCGACAAAAACGACTACATCAGCAATATGGGCCGGCCGGACGTCGCGCGCATCAAACGGGACGCCGATATCGCCGCCGCTGAGGCGGAACGCGACACCGCCATCAAGCGTGCGGAAGCGCAGCGGGCAGCGGCCGTGGCCAAAGCGCAGGCCGACCAGGAACGGGTGCTCGCGGAAACGCTCTCGGCGGCCAAACAGGCCGAGGCTGTGCGCGATCTCGACATCAAGAAGGCCCAGTATCTGGAGCTAACGAAGAAGCAGCAGGCGCAGGCCGATAAAGCCTACGACATCCAGACCAACGTCATGCAGCAGCAGGTGGTCGCGGAGGCGGTCAAGGTCCGGCAGGTCGAAAAGGAACACGAAATCAAGGTGCAGGAAGCGGAAATTCTGCGCCATGAAAAAGAACTGATCGCGACGATCCTCAAACAAGCCGAAATAGAACGGCAGCGGATTGAAACGCTGGCCGCGGCCGAGCGCCAGCGCCGGATTTCCGAAGCGGAAGGCCAAGCCTCCGCGACTCGCGTGCAGGGCGAGGCCGAAGCCGAGATCATCCTCAAGAAGGGCGAAGCGGAGGCCAAGGCGATGAACGTCAAGGCCGAGGCTTATCAGGAGTGGAATCAGGCCGCCGTGGTGGATAAGTTAATTACGGGCCTTCCGGAAGTGGTGAAGGCGCTGGCTTCGCCACTCTCGAATATCGACAAAATCACAATCGTTTCGACCGGCAACGGACACGCGGCGGGCATGCATAAAATCACCGGCGATATGGCGGAGATTGCAGCCCAGATTCCCGTGCTGTTCGAAACGTTGAGCGGCATGAAGATGTCCGACCTGTTAGGGAAGGTACGGACCATCGGAGAGAAAACAACCAAGGAGTAAATTATGGCACTGCTAGAACGAGTGACGACCCTGATTCGTGCGAATTTAAACGATCTGATCGACAAGGCGGAAGAACCGGAAAAGATGATCAAGCAGTTGATTCTGGACATGGAGAACCAACTGCTGCAGGTGAAAACACAAGTGGCGATCGCCATGGCCGACCAGCATCTGTTGATCAAGAAGCAGAAGGAGCATGAGGTATCCGCGGAGGAGTGGGTAAGAAAAGCGGAGCTGGCGGTGGAAAAAGGCCACGATGATCTGGCGCGCGCCGCGGTGGACCGGTCGATGACGGCGCGCAACATCGCTGTGAACTTCGCCGAGCAGGTGGCGGATCAGACCGCGCAGGTGGAGAATCTCAAGACGGCTCTGCGTAAGCTCGACCTGAAGCTGGCCGAAGCGCGGAACAAGAGCGATGTGCTGATCGCGCAGCATCGGCGGTCACGCGCTCTGAGCCGGGCGAGCGATGCCCGTATGACGATCGGCGACGGATCGAAAGCCGCGGCCTTCGATCGCGTAAAAAATAAGGTGCTACAGGCAGAGGCCTTGAGCCAGGCCAAATCCGACCTGGCGGTGGAATCCATCGAAGACCGGCTGGCCGCGCTTGAAAAGGATGAGGCGGTCGACAAGCTGCTCGCTGAGATCAGGGCGCGGAAGGGGAAATGACAACCCAGCCTTGAAAAAGGCTAGGTCCCCTTCAGCACTTCCGCAATATCCTTCTCGAGAATTGCGCCGTGCTTGATTACCCTCCAGAAGGGCTCGGTAACGTCAATGGTGGTCGCCCCTGACCCAACCACTGGCCCCCCGTCTAGGATCAGATCCACGCGGCCGTCCATGATGCCGAACACCTCGATTCCCCGGGTGCAAGTAGGCTGGCCGGAGAGGTTCGCGCTGGTCGAGATGAGCGGTTGCGCCAGCCGCTCCAGCAGCGCGTTAGCGACCTTCGACGGGGATTGACGCATCGCCAGCCGTCCGGTATTGCCGGTTACTTTCAGAGGGACCCGCGAAGAGGCTGGGGCGATGATGGTCAACGGACCGGGCCAGAAGTGGCGGGCCAGGAGGTAAAAGCGCGAGGAAATATCACGGGCAAGCTCCTCGGCCATCACCAGGTCGGCCACGAGCAGGGGAAGTGCGCGATCAGTTTCGCGCCCCTTGGCAGCGAACACCCGCCCTACGGCGTGAAGGTTCAGCGGATCCGCGACCAGCGTATAGAGGGCGTCGGTGGGGATCGCGACCACTTCGCCGCGCCGGATCGCGGCCGCAGCCCGTTCGATGGCGAGGGTGGAGGGCCGCTCCGGATCAATTTCGATCAGGTCCGTGGACACGTTTCAGTCTAGTGTAGCCGAGAGGGATGGCAACGTGCTCTTATTCTCTGGGGCCGATCGCCTGGGCCACTTCAATCGCCATCTGGTACCGGCCGAACGGAGCACTCAACTGAACGCCAGCCACCAGAGGACGGACTCGCTCCACCATCTCCCGCGCGATGGCGATTCCCTCGGCACGGGCGGCTTCCGCACTGTCTGCCTTGCGCATTCGTTCCATGTACGCTTCCGGAACCGGCACGCGCAGCTCATTGACCATGAATTCCGCGTTCCGGAAACTGGTCAGCGGCCAGACCCCCGCGATAATAGGAAGCTTATGATGTTCGGTACGTTTTAGAAACGCCTCCAGCAGATCGAGGTCGAATACCGGTTGCGTGACCACATATTCGGCGCCGGCTTTCACCTTCCAGTCGAATCGCCGCAATTCCTCATCCATGTTCAACGCGCCCGGATTGGCGCCGACGCCGATCAGCAACACGGTTTGGGAGCCGACAGGATTGCCGCCCAGATCGAGGCCGTGGTTCAGATTATTGACGATATTCGTCAGCCCGATCGCGTCGACGTCGAACACGGCGGTGGCGTCCGGGTAAGTACCCATGCGGGGCGGATCACCGGTAATGCAGATCAGGTTGCGCACGCCAACCGTGTAGGCTCCAAGCAGTTCGCTTTGAATACTGAGAATGTTCCGGTCGCGGCAGCAGAAGTGGAGTACGGCCTCAATCTCGGCCTGCTGCTGGATCAGTTGGCAGGTGACCTGGGCGCTCATGCGAGCGCTGGCGCGTGGCCCGTCTGGCACGTTGATGCAGTCGATTCCGGCGGCCTTGCACAACTTTGCGCCTTCGATTTCCTTGGACGCATCGACCCCTCGTGGCGGCAGGATCTCGACGAAGGCCACAAACTTCCCTGCGGCGAGCTTCGCGCCGAGGAGGCTTTTGTCCGGAACCGGCACTTTTTCGAGCGCGTGGGGACGCGCGGCGCGGTTCTCGATCGTAATGGACTGTGAGCGCTGGACGTGTTGCAGGCTGCGCGCTTCGCTGCGGATTTCCTTGATATGCTCCGCCGTAGTCCCGCAGCAGCCGCCGACGATCTTCACGCCCGCCATCAGGAAACGGCGTGCGTACTGCGCCATATATTCCGGCGAGCAGAGGTACAGGTTGCGGCCTTCAACGGTGGTGGGCAGACCCGCATTGGGCATCGCGCTCAACGGCTTGTGCGTGTACTGGACCATCTTCTCAATGGTCTCGAGCATCACCTTGGGACCCGAGGAGCAGTTCAGCCCGATGACGTCTACCGGCCATTCATCCAGACGGCGGGTGAAATCCTCGGTCGAAGTGCCGTCGCGCAGGGTTCCGTCGTCTTCAATGCTCATTTGCGCCATGATGGCGAGATCGTTGCCGGCGACTTCGCGCGCCGCGAAAATCGCCTCGCGAATCTCATTCGTGTCGCGAAAGGTTTCAAGCACCAGCAGATCGACTCCAGCTTCCACAAGAGCGCTGATTTGTTCGCGAAAGATCGCCCGGGCTTCGGCGAAACTGGTTACGCCCAGCGGCTCCAGACGGACACCCAGCGGTCCCACCGCGCCAGCGACGAACGCCGTATCGCGCGCCGCTTCGCGGGCAATGCGTACGCCGGCCTGATTGATCAGGCGGACCTTTTCAGCGAATCCGAAAGCCCCCAGGCGCTTGCGATTCGCGCCGAACGTATTAGTCTCCAGAATTTCGGCGCCGGCCCTGGCGTAGTCCTGGTGAACATCGCGGACCAGCGCGGGCAAGGAAAGGTTGAGCTCGTCGTAACAGCGGTTGATGAAGACACCTTTGGCGTAGAGCGCGGTGCCCATCGCGCCATCCGCAACCAACACACGGCTGTCCAAAGTCTGCCGAAATTCATCGGCTCTGGTCTGAATCGCTATACTGCCCATCTTCCCCTAACTCTACAATAACGTGGCGCGGAAGCCGGCGGCTGGGATTCTACGCCCAGTCCGGAAACGGGTTCACCCGGCCGCCCCGCCGGCAGGCTTCGATCAGATCCCCGACCCGCTTACGGCGGGCGAAAAGACGGCCAATCAGATCGTCGAAGGCGCTTTCATCTCCGTCCAGCCAGCTCGGCGGAATCTGTTTGATCGCTTGATCCACCACCTCCTCCGGGAATTGGACGATGCGGCTGAGCCACGGCTCAAAGTCGCTCAGGCCGCGCACGCCGGTATACACGGCTGCGCGGAAGTAGAGCCCCTGAACCGGGGAGTCGATTAGTCTCCAATGCGGTCCCTCCAGAACGTAGCCGTTGTCCACCATCTGGGCCACAAAGCCCATCTTGAGGCCATGCGCGTCAGAAGCGGGAATCCACTCTTTCAACCGCGCCCGGAAGAAGACGGCCTGACGTGAGTCCGCATTTCCCATCCACTTGTCGAAAGCCAGGGCGCCGCGGAACTCGATCAGGTTCTCCACGCGCTGGAGCAGCGAATCGGGCAGGAAATCATAGACCGCAGTTCGAGCCGGGTCCCCGGGAAAGCGGGAACCAAAATGCCAACCCAGCTCAATTTCAAGACGCCCGGCTCCACGCTGGAAGTACGCTTCGGGGTTATCGCGCAAGAATGTCTCGGTTACACGAACGATGGCCACCTCCGGAGTGGAAATGCCCAAATAGTTCAGGAAGACCGAAGAAATCCACTCGTTGACCAGAATCCGCCGATGTTGCGGGTTGTTCAGGAACTTGACCACGTAGAAGTTCCGATCCGCGGCTTCAATGAGGTGCGCCTGGGCCCCACCCCGCATTTTCCGGATCAGACGGCAAGCATCGACTGGCATGGGAGCCTGGGGTGAGAATGCAGTACCTTAGAGATTATATGACGGAAGAAAAAGAACCCACTCCACGGCCACCACAGAACAAGGACGAAGTCGCTCTCGAGTTGATGCGATTCATCGCGGCTACTACCGGATTTGGCAAGACATCCACCGGCGCCGGATTCTCGGGCAAGGCTCCCAAGACGCTGGAAGAACAGGTGGACGGCCTGATCCAGTTGTACGAACGGTGCCGGACGGTGGTGGGGAAGACCGAATAGGCAAAGCAGGATAGAGCGCAAAGGGCCCGGCGCGAACTGCAAACCAAGCCAGGAAACGATCGCGCCGCACTCCGTTTTGCGCGATTTTCCCATAGCGCAGTGGGGGCGTTGTCCCGCCCCCTTTTACCGGATCGTGGAAGAATTACTTCTTCTTCCCCTTCTTGCTCTTCTTATCCTTTTTGCCTTTCTTTTCGGCTTTTTTGGGAGCCGCTGCCTTCTTGGCGGCTTTGGCCGCTTTCTTGGCCGCTTTTTTCTCCGCTTTGGGCGTGGCGGCCTTTTTGGCCGCAGCCTTCGCTACGGGCGCGGCTTTCTTCGCAACGGCCTTCTTGGCTGGCGCAGCAGTCTTGGCGGCCGCTTTCTTAACGGCAGCTTTCTTCGGCGCGGAAGCCTTGGACACCGGCTTCTTGGCCGGAGGAGCCGGCTTCGAGCCTTCGGACGCTGCAGGGGCGGCTGGAACAACGACCACGGGTGTGACTGTGGTGATGATCAGCTCCTCTTCCTCGTCGTCATCGAGCTGATAGTCACCCATGTCGTCGTCGACGTTTATGTTGGAACCCTCTTCGAAATCGTCGAGCTCGTCATCCTCGACGGAAAACCGGTACTCTCGCATTCAGTCTGCCTCCTTGCAGGCGTAACAAAAATTAGAATATCGCGTTTTGTGCGGAAGGCAAGGGAAAAGTGCCATATCCAAGATTGGGTCTGTTTGTTTTAGCTCGCAGGAGCCGCATTGATCGCCGCGCGGTGGACGGGCGGCTTGGCGGCGGCCTTTTTCTCTGCCAGCGCAGTGCCTTTGCCAGCGGCCGTCTTCTTGGTGGATGCGCTCGCGGCTGCAGGAGCGGCGTGTCCGGCTGCCTTATGCGTTGACGCGCGCTTTGCTGCCGGCTTCGCGACCCGATCGCCTGGGTAGCTGACCGGAATGGCCACCAGGCTTCCGGCTTCAGGCAGCGCATCGTGGTTGGCCTCGCTGATGGTCGTGGCCGCGGCGGAGTAGCGCTTCGCCAGTGTAGCGAAGGTATCGCCGCTCTCCACGCGATGCAGCCGCCAGGAGTCGCGCCGGTTCGGCGGAACGATCGCGAACGCGGATTCCACCGCCTGAAGCGTTCCCTTCGGCACGTGGAGCGAGTATCCGGCCGGAGCCACCTGTTTGATCAATGCCGGATTCAGTTCCCGCAACTCGCTGAGCGGCCGTTCGACTGCGTCCGCCACCAAGGCCAGATGAGTCGGCGTCTGGAGTTCCAGGGTGTCAACTTCCACGGGCGGCTCAAACTCTAAGTTGTCCAGACCGTAGTCCTTGGCGTTCTTGGCAATGATGGTCATCGCCAGGATTACCGGGACGTAGTTGCTGGTCTCTTTGGGCAGCACATTCAGGCTGCGGAGCTTCCAATAGTCGGCAAAGCCGGTGCGCATGACGGCATGGTCCACGCAGCCGGGGCCGCAATCGTAGGCGGCCATTGCCAGGTACCAGTCACCGAAATGAGAATATAAGTCGTGAAGGTGGCGGGCGGCGGCCCGAGTGGCCTTTTCGGGGTCCATGCGATCGTCGGTTGCGGTCGTCTGCTGAAGGCCATACTCTTTGCCGCGAAACTGGGCGAATTGCCACAGACCGACACATTGTTTATTAGATCTCGCCCTGGGCGAAAAGCCCGATTCGGCCTGGGCCAGGAATATCAACTCTTGCGGAAGGCCTTCTTCGGCGAGCACCCGTTCGATCAGATCCTTATACCGGCCGGAGCGCCGTAGTCCGGACGCGATGATCTTCTTCCCCCGCTCCGTCGTAAAGAAGTTGATCGCGCCTACCACCGCATCGCTCTCTTCGAGCGGAAGCTGAGAAGCCGTGGCCTCAATCTGTTCTTTGATCTTGTTTCTCAGGGCCGGATCCACCGGGAAAGTTAACCCCACAATGCCGTCGAGCGGGGACTGATCGTAGTCGACCTTATCCTCTGGCTCTGCAGAAGCTTGCAGATCCAGGTCGTAACGATAGATTGCCTCGACCAACTCATCGAACCGCCGCTCCAGTCGGCTCCGGTCGCCGAGGTTGTCGGGCGCCGTCAGCAGCGTCTCAAGCGCCCGATTGAATTCGACGCGCGCATCGCTGGTTCGTCCTTCCTGCATGGCGCGTTTGCCCGCGACGAAACGATCGTCAGCCTTCTTGAGGAGAAAATCGATGTCGCTCGGGCGGGGAAGCGAGGGCAGGGAAGTCATCATCAACGGAGCCTCACTGGCGTAAAGCTCTGGACCAAGCCGTGGCGGTTCGAGGAGCGCTTCCGTGGAAACCGTGACAGGGTGACTGGGCGGCAAAAGGAACGTGTGGAATTGCTGGGGTCGCGTGGTGGCGGCGCAACCGGCAAGGAGGAGAGCGGCCGCCGTGGCTAGTACTCTCACGGCGACGCGGAAGGTTC
>JBEKBK010000166.1:0-15161 GCA_050015435.1 Bryobacteraceae bacterium | reverse complement strand
AGACTTTAACCGCTCTGACCATAGTTTACGGCTTGTGGATCGCGATGTCCTATTTCCATGGGCAGTTTTAACAGAATCTGTAGTGGAGCTGACGTGTGCGCCCGCCCGAATATTTCGGCGTACCGCGGAAGTACGACTACGTCTTGAAAAATGTGCTAGCTTCCCTTGTGCGCGACGCGTTTGATCTCCGATCAGGAGATTTGTGCCATTCGTTCGCGCTAGGGCATCGAGAACCTGAAACAGTCCCAGCCTAATTGGGCTTGCGTGGGTTGTTCAACCTCTGCTAACCATCCGCGGTTCGACAATCCGGATGAATCTGGGCAACGGCGGAGGCAGCGACCATCGGCGTTGCAGTCCAGCATTCTTCCAGCGCACATCGCCGAAATTCGGCTCGCTATGAAGCTGTATTTCAGATCGCTTCTCGATCACGGAAGGAGGGGACGGTTCGTCAAAAGCAATCGGCTCTTCTGCGCTTGCCGAGCATGCTCGTTGGAGTTAGGCGCAATTTCCTCGGCACGAAAGGGCCGAAAAAGTGCTGCGGATTAGGCAGGAGGTCTGCTCCATGAAGAACATTCGGAACCTCGCGGTCGCTCTTTTATTGGCGTCGGCGGCTACTCCCGTATCAGCCGCCGAGAATACGGAGAAAGACGCCGTAGCACCGCCGGAGCCCGCTTACGATACAGCGACCGTGATTACTTTCAAAGCCACCGTCACTGAGACCCGGCTAGTTCCGGAGAACCAGCCATTGACCGGACTGCACCTCATGCTGCAGTCGGGATCTGAGACCGTTGACGTCTACGTTGGTCCGAGCGATTTCGTCAAGCGCTTCGACGTCGTGTTCACCCAGGGAGATGCGATCGAGGTGGTTGGCTCCAAGGTTAAGTTTGACGGCGCAGCCGTCGTGCTGGCCCGCGAAGTGAGGAGAGGAAGTATCACCCTGGTCTTGCGCGACAACCGCGGCATGCCGTTCTGGAACTACTCGGTCAAGCCGCCGCTGGATCCTACCTTGTGTTGAGGTTGACTTGCCGGGCGAATCCTTCCGTCGCGCAGCGCTTCCCGTTAGGATCGATCAGCAGCGCTTCAACCCCCTCGGATCGTGCCACTGCGAGACCTTCATCAGGTCCGAGAATGAAGATGATCTTGGCGAGAACGACACCCTGCTCAGCGGTGGAAGAGATCACACTTACAGAGCTCGCCGCCGTGGCCGGCCACCCGGTCCGGGCGTCGATGATGTGGTGATAGCGGACCCCATTCACGATGCGAAACCGCTCATAATCCCCCGAGGTGACCAGCGCCCAATTGGAAAGCGCGACGCGTCCGAGAAGCGTGCCGCGCGGCTGGCGAGGATCCTGAATGCCCAGTTGCCAGTCCGCGCCGTTGCGGGTTCCGGAAACCAGAATGTCTCCGCCCCCATCCACGAGCGAATCATGGAACCCCGCGCGAGCCAGCACCTTCGATGCCTGGTCCACAGCATAGCCCTTGGCGATTCCCCCTAGCCCGATGCTCATTCCCGCTTTCGAAAGAAAAACCCGATTGTCCTCGATCTGGATGGCGCGAAAGTTCACCAATCGCCGCGCCTCGTCAACCGCTGATTGCGAGGGCGGCGTGAACGTCTCGTCGAAGTGCCAGATATTTGCCATTCCGTGCCAGGTGATATCGAATGCGCCGTGGCTCATCTGGCTGTACCGATTGCTCCGTTCGAGGATGGCGCGCAATTCCTCTGGCACTTCTACCGGATGTTTCCCCGCGGCGGAGTTGACTTGGGAAATCGGCGATTCCGGCTTCCATTCACTCATCAACGCGTCAATTCGCCCTAATTCGGAATAAGCCTGATCGATGGCGTTACGGGCGGCATCCGCCCGGCCGTGGTCCGCGACTTCAATGTTCCAAGTGGTCCCCATCAGGGGCCGTTGGACGCTTACCGTGCCATTCCGCTCGAGCCGGCCCGCAGCCGAGACGAACCGCAGCGTGATAAGGGCCGCCACGACTAGCAGCAGCAGCAGTGTTTTGCGCCAGGGGATTCGCCGTTCCATGAACCCAGGCGTGTGCAAGCCGCCTTCCATCGAGTGGCCGTGCGTTTGCGATGCAAATCAAAGCAGACGCATGATGTCTGCGGTACGGTACGGCTCAAGCGTTTGGTTCTTATGGTGCCTTATTCGACGCGGCAAATCGATGGTTCAATTCGGTACAAATGCTTGGGGCATTTCACCCAACGAAGACCACCGGGAGGCGCAGGGACTTGGGTGCGAGCGCGATGACGGAGTACCTGATTGCAGCCGGCCTCATGGGCGGCATCGGTGCCTTGCTGGCGGCGGCCCTAGCCTTTGCCGACCGGAAGCTCTACGTTTTTGAAGATCCGCGGATTGACCAGGTGTTAGCGATGCTCCCGATGGCAAACTGCGGCGCTTGCGGCTCGGTGGGATGCCGTATGTTCGCCGAGAGGCTAATCCGGGGCGAAGTCGCGCCCGGAAAATGCACGGTCAGCAGCCCGGAGGGAATCCAGGTCATCGCCGAATTCCTCCAGGTGGACGCGGGGGCTGAGGAGAGGCGAGTCGCGCGGGTTGCCTGTAACGGAGGAGCTCACGTGGCCCGCAATCTCGCGAGATACTCCGGCCTCGACACCTGCCGCGCGGCGGCGCTGGTGTCTGGGGGAGGAAAGGGCTGCACGTGGGGATGCCTAGGGCTCGGCGATTGCGAGCGCGTCTGTGACTTCCACGCGATTCGAATGGATGTCCATGGCATCCCCGCAGTCAGCGAGGCCGAATGCACGGCATGCGGCGATTGCGTTGAGGTGTGCCCCAAAGACCTCTTTTCGCTCCACCCGGTGAGCCACCGGTTGTGGGTGGCATGCAGGAACCTGCTGGATGGCGATCAGGCGGAAGCATTCTGCGAGGTCGCTTGCACCGCCTGCGGACGCTGCGCGGCGGATGCGCCGCCGGGCCTGATCAGAATAGAGAACCACCTGGCGGTGATCGACTACTCGAAGAACCAACTTTCTTCGCGGACCCCGATTGAGCGTTGTCCGACCGGGGCCATCGTGTGGATGGATGCGAAGAACGGACCCCAAAAAGGTCTGGACGCGAAGCGGATTACACGCCGGTCACCGCTTCCGATCGAAGAAGCAGATTTACCGGTAGCGGTGGGAGTGAGGCATATATGAGCACGAAACGGACGTTCCGGTATCCGGGCACTCGGCAGGCGATGGACGGCAACACGGCGGTCATTATGTGCGAGCGCGAATCGACCGACGCGGCGGGCGCGTATCCGATTACGCCCTCGACCCAGATGGGGGAGTATTGGGCCGAGGAAGCGGCCAAAGGTCATCTCAACATTTCCGGGCGGCCGTTGATCTTCATCGAGCCGGAAGGCGAGCACGCGGCGGCGGGCGTCACCGCCGGTCTGTCGATGACCGGGCTCCGCGCCACGAATTTCTCTTCCGGTCAGGGCATCGCGTATATGCACGAATCGCTGTACGCCGCCGTGGGCAAGCGCCTGACCTACGTGCTGAACATGGGCTGCCGCGCGATGACCAAAGCGACCCTCAACGTCCACGCCGGCCACGACGACTATCACTGCATGGACGACACCGGATTCTTTCAGGTGTTCGGCAAGAGCGCGCAGGAGGTTTGCGACCTCAATCTCATCTCTCATCGGGTGGCCGAGCTGTCGCTCACCCCCGGCATTTGCGCGCAGGATGGCTTTCTGACCACGCACCTGATCGAATCACTGCTCCTGCCTGAGCGGGAGCTGATTGCCGAATACCTCGGACTTCCCGACGATATCATCCTGACGCCGACACCGGCGCAGAAGATGCTGTTTGGGCCGCGGCGGCGGCGCATCCCGGAACTGTGGACCGTCGACAATCCCGTGATGCTGGGCATCGTCCAGAATCAGGACGCGTACATGCAAAGTGTTGCCTCGCAACGCCCGTTCTTTTTCGAGCATGTGGCTCCGATCACCGATCAGGCGATGCAGGAATTCTTCGAGCTCACCGGCCGCCAATATCAACGGGTATCGACCTACCAGGCTGAGGATGCTGACTACCTCATCCTCGGCCAGGGGAGCATGATTGTCACGGCGGAAGCGGTGGCGGATTATCTGCGCGAGACCCGGCGGCTCAAAGTCGGTGTGGTCAATCTGACGATGTTCCGGCCTTTCCCGGGCGATCTGCTGGGCGCCATTTTAAAAGGCCGCAAGGGGGTCGCGGTTCTCGAACGCGTCGATCAGCCGCTGGCGGTGGACCTGCCGCTGATCCGCGAGGTCCGCGCGACTCTCGGCCGATGCATGGAAAATGGGCGTTTTGCAAATGGCTCCGTTCCCTATCCCGACCATGCCTGTTACAGCAAGCCGGATGACCTGCCGCCGCTCTATTCGGGCTCTTTCGGATTAGGCAGCCGGGATCTTCAACCGGAAGGGCTGATCGGTGCGGTTGAGAACATGTTGCCGAAGGCCGCGAAGAAGAAGTTCTTTTATCTCTCGATTGATTTTCTGCACGATAAGCCGTTCACACCGAAGCAGGAGCTGCATCAGATTCAGATCGCAGACGGCTACCCGCGGATCCGCGAGCTGGCAGTGCACGGGACCGAGAATCCGAATCTGATGCCCAAGAGCAGCATCAGCGTTCGCTTGCACTCAGTAGGTGGATGGGGAGCGATTACGACCGGAAAGAATCTGGCCATGACGCTGTTCGATCTGCTCGGTTATCACATCAAGGCCAATCCAAAATACGGATCCGAAAAGAAAGGCCAGCCGACCACCTATTACCTGTCAGCCGCGCCGGACCCGATTCGCGTCAATTGCGACTATATCTACGTCGACGTCGTCCTCTCGCCCGATCCGAACGTGTTCCAGCATTCCAATCCGCTCGCCGGGTTGAAGAAAGGCGGTGTGTTTATCCTCCAGAGCCCGTCTGAGAAGCCGGAGGACGCGTGGGCGCAGATTCCCGAGGCCGCGCAACGCACGATCGTCGAAAACGATATTCACGTTTACTATCTGGACGCCTTCAAAGTGGCGCGCGAGGAAGCAACCGATCCGGAGCTGCAATTCCGTATGCAGGGGATCGCGTTTCAAGGTGCATTTTTCGCGGCGTCGCCGGTGATGGCGCAGGCCGGGCTTACTGAGCCGCAGCTCTTCAAGGCGATCGAGTCGGCACTGCAACACAAATTCGGCGGCAAGGGCGCGCGCGTAGTCCAAGATAATGTGCGCGTGGTACGGCGCGGCTTCGATGAAGTCCGCGAAATCAAAGACCGGCGCGTGGCGGCAACTCAGCCTCAGCTCCGCAAGGCACCGGACCTGCCGGTCATGTTGAAGTCGCTTCCCGCGAGCTCCGCTCCAACCACCGATATCCACCGCTTCTGGGAACAGACCGGCAATTTTTATATCACCGGAAAAGGCAACGACAACCTGGCTGATCCGTTCATCAGCATGAGCATGATTCCGGCCGCGACCGGCATCTTCCGCGACATGACCGGCGTCCGCTTCGAGCATCCCGAATGGATCCCCCAGAATTGCACGGCGTGCGGCTCGTGTTACACGGTGTGTCCGGATAGCGCAATCCCCGGCCTGGTACAGCCAATCCTCTCGGTCTTCGAGACGGTGAATCAAACGCTCACGGCCAGCGGCCGGCCTGTGAAGCACCTACCGCGCGCGATTCGAACTCTGGAGCCAAAGCTGCGCGCGCGCTTGAACGCTGCCGGGGAACACGCCGACGTCCGGGCACTGCTCGACGAATCCATCGCCGATACGCTGCTTGGCTACCGGGACGGTCCGGCCGAGTTGCCGGAGGTCGAACAGGAGTTCCGTTGGTTCCGTGAGGCGCTGGGGGACTTCAAGTTCGCCGCGACCACGCCCTATTGGGCGGTCCGCGAAAAGAAGCAGAAGGGCAGCGGCGGGCTGCTCTCGATCACGGTCAATCCCTACGCCTGCAAAGGTTGCATGGAATGCGTGAAGGTATGCCAGGACGACGCCCTTCGTCCGGTGAAGCAAACCCCGGAAACAGTCACCCGGCTTCGGCGCGACTGGGATTTCTGGCAGGCGCTGCCCAACACGCCGCGGGAATTCATTCGCATCGAAAACCTCGACGAACGTATCGGCGCGCTCGAGACTCTGCTGCTGGACAAGAGCAACTACATGGGCATGGTGGGCGGCGACGGAGCCTGCCTCGGATGCGGCGAAAAAACCGTGGTCCACCTGTTCACTGCAACGGTAGAGGCTCTGATGCAGCCTCGGGTCAAGGCGCAGGTGCAAAAACTCGACGATTTGATCGCGCGGTTGGATCAGCATGTCCGCTTGAAACTTGCCTCCACTATCGACTTGAGTCAAGGAGATCGCGTCGGCCAGGCGCTCGATCAACTGTCGAATTCGGATGTGACCCTCGCGCGGCTCTCCGGGAAGTTGGACGAGCGGCGCGCCGCGACGACCATCGACGCGGAGTGGCTGCGCTGGGTGACGCAGCTTCTCGAAAAGTTGAAGCATCAGCGCTGGCTATACACCGAGGGTACGACCGGGCGCGGGCGGGCCAGCATGGGGATGATCAACTCCACCGGCTGCACTTCCGTGTGGGGATCCACGTACCCGTTCAACCCATATCCCTTCCCGTGGACAAATCATTTGTTCCAGGATTCGCCGTCGGTCGCGATGGGCATCTTTGAAGGACACATGGCGAAGATGGCGGAAGGGTTCAAAGCTATCCGCATGGCTGAAATCGAATTGAACGGCGGATATCAAAAGGATAAGCACGCGGAATTCTTCACCTACTTCGATTGGAAGAAGTTCAGTGACGAGGAGTTCCATCTGTGCCCGCCGGTCGTATCCGTCGGCGGCGACGGCGCGATGTACGACATCGGATTCCAGAACCTCTCGCGGATGATGATGTCGGGCAAGCCCATCAAGGTGCTGGTGCTCGATACTCAGGTGTATTCGAACACCGGCGGCCAGGCCTGCACGTCCGGCTTCACCGGCCAGGTTTCCGATATGGCGCAATTCGGCAAGGTGACCCAGGGCAAGGAGGAAATCCGCAAGGAGATCGCTCTGGTCGGCATGGCTCACAGGACCACCTACATCCTGCAGGGGAGTTTCTCCAACGCAACCCATCTGCTCGAGGGTTTCATCGAAGGAATCAATGCAAGGCGTCCTGCACTGTTCAACATTTACAGCGCGTGCATGCCCGAACACGGCATCGGCGACGATCTGGCGGAACACCAGAGCAAACTCGCCGTTGAATCCCGTGCCTACCCGCTGATCCGCTACAACCCGGACAAGGGCACGCTGCCGGAAGAATGCCTGGATCTGGAAGGCAATCCGGCGATCGATGCGGACTGGCCGACCTATGCGCTCGAATATTCCGATGAGCAGGGGACCAAGGCCAAAATGCAGCTCCCACTCACCTTCGCCGACTTCGCGATTACAGAAGCTCGATTCCGCAAGCAGTTCCGGACTGCGCCGCGTGACACCTGGAACGAGAACATGGTCCTGCTGGCGGACTATCTGAATCTGACGGCCGAGAATCGTGACGGAAAATTCCCCTACATCTGGGCTCTGGACAAGAAGAACCGATTGATGCGGGTCATTCCGGCGGCGCCGATCGTGCGCGCCTGCGAGGATCGCCGGAACTTCTGGCGGACACTGAAGTCGCTCGCCGCCATTCGACCTGCGGTGGATGCAGGAGAGATCGCGGCGCGCGTGCGAGCGGAGTTCGCGCAAACACTCGCCGCGCGGTTCCTGCAAATCGCCGGCGATGGGCAGTTGCCGGCTGGTGATTTACCAAAGCTCCAATCCACGCCGGCAGCCGAGGCGGCTCCGGTGGCTGGCAACGGCTACGTCGCGCCCTGGGTCGATTCAGCCCAATGCAGCGCCTGCGACGAATGCGTCAATCTGAACCCCAAAATGTTCGCCTATGACGATCACAAGCACGCCTATATAAAGGATGCGAAGGCGGGCCCATATAAGGACCTGGTTCGCGCAGCCGAGAAGTGTACGGCGCAGGTCATTCACCCGGGAACGCCGCGCGATCCCACCGAAAAGGACCTCGACAAACTGGTGAAGCGCGCGGCGAAGTACAACTAGCCATGCATCTGACGAGTTGGCTTAACGGCAACGGATCTTCTCGCGGGGTGCATGTCCCGGAGTTGAAGGAGGCGACCTGTCATCTTCCGATTCGCCGTTTGCCATTTGCGCCTATCCTGATCGTGCCGCTTTCGCAACACGCCGGCATCCCGGCTGTTTCCATCGTCCACGAAGGGCAGGAGGTGGTTCGCGGCGAACCCATCGCGAAAGCTGGCGGATTCGTGTCCGTGCCCATGCACGCGCCGGCCACCGGCCGCATCGAATGCGTTGCCTTGGCGCCCAGTGCTCGCGGCGACCGCACTCCTGCGATCTATCTGAAGCCGTATCCGGGCGCGAGTCAGGAGGTCTTATACGGCGCTCCGCAGGATATTGAACGCATGACGCGGGAAGAAATCATCGTCGCGATTCAGGAAACCGGCGTGGTTGGCCTGGGCGGCGCCGCCTTTCCGACCCACGTCAAGATGAAGCTGCCGGAGGGCAAGACAGTCGATACCGTGGTGGTCAACGGGTGCGAATGTGAGCCGTATCTCACTACGGACCATCGCGTGATGGTGGAACATCCATCTCAAGTGTTACAGGGGACGAAAATCGCGATGAAGGCGATCGGCGCAGCGCGGGCCATCGTCGGCGTGGAGGACAACAAGCCCGATGCGATCGAGGCTCTCCGCCAAGCGGCCGAGCTGTCGCCTGAGATCACGGTGCAATCCGTGCCCACCAAGTACCCGCAGGGCGCAGAGAAAATCCTCATCCAGACTTTGCTCGGACGGCAGGTTCCGTCGGGTGGATTGCCGAGCGATATCGGTGTGGCCGTTTTCAACGTTGCGACGCTGGCACAGATCGGCGATCTGCTGCCGCGCCATCAGGGACTGATCGAGCGTGTGGTCACGATCACCGGCCCGGGCGTCACCAAGCCCGGGAATTACCTGACGGCTCTCGGTACGCCGTTGCGATGGGCGCTCGAACAGGCGGGCTGCAAGGACGACGTTGCGTCCGTCATTCTTGGAGGGCCGATGATGGGCCCCGCGGTCAGTTCTTTGGATATCCCGCTGACCAAGGGCGTGACCGGCATTCTCGTCCTCACCTCGCGCGACGTGAACGGGCACTCGAAGATCTATCCGTGCATCAAATGCGCCGCCTGCGTGGAGGCTTGTCCGATCCATCTGAACCCGTCGCGCCTGGGTCTTCTGGCCCGTAAAGAGCGCTACGAAGAGATGGAGGCGGAGTTTCACCTCAACGACTGTTTTGAGTGCGGCAGTTGCAGTTATGTGTGTCCGGCGAACATCCCTCTGGTGCAATACTTCCGCGTCTCCAAGCAGATGAATCGGGAAAGAAGGGCGCGCGCATGAATACCTCGCCGCCGGTTATCGAGCTGAGGACGTCTCCGCACCTGCACGTCCATCGTGCGGTCCAGCAGATCATGGCCAACGTGATCTACGCGCTGCTTCCCATCTCCGCCTATGCGATCTGGCTATTCGGTATCAGCGCGTTCGCGCTGCTGGTGACGACCACTGCCTCATGCGTTTTCACGGAACATTTCGTGTCGAAGATGTCGGGCCGGGAATCGTCCATAGGCGATCTCAGCGCGGTAATCACCGGTCTGCTGCTAGGGTTAATTCTGCCGCCAGGATTTCCGTTGTGGATGGCTGTAGCCGGAGGGTTCATCGCCATCGCTCCCGCCAAGATGCTGTTTGGCGGACTGGGGTTCAATGTCTTCAACCCGGCGCTGGTCGCGCGGGCCTTTCTGCAGGCGGCCTTCCCGGTGGCCATCACGGCTTACACTCCGGCGCTCGCCCTCCATCGGTTCATGGAACTGATTCCGTCCACTCTGACAGTGCCTCTGACGAAAGCGCAATCCCTTTCCGCATGGATCAACACCGCGCGGGTGGACGCATTCTCGGGCGCAACGCCGCTCATGCTGCAAAAATTCGATCACGTCTCGACCGATCTGTGGGTGCTCCTGTTCGGACAGCGGGCTGGTTCCGCGGGCGAAACTCCCACGCTCTTGATCTTGCTGTGCGGCGGTTATCTGATCATCCGCAAGATGATGGATTGGCGCATTCCAGTGGCAATGCTGGGAAGCGCATGCATCACTGGCGGCGTATTCTACCTGGTCGATCCGGCACGCTATCCGAGTCCTCTATTCGTTCTGCTATCCGGCGGTCTCATGCTGGGAGCGATGTTCATGGCGACCGATCCGGTGGCCTCGCCGGTAACCCCGTCCGGCGTCTGGATCTACGGCGCGTTGATGGGACTGATCACTGTGTTGATCCGATTGAAGGGCGGCCTGGCGGAAGGAGTCATGTATGCCATCCTCCTCGGCAATGCGGTATCGCCGCTCATTGATAACCTGACCCAGCCACGAACCTACGGAGCGCGAAAACCCGACAGCGTCGCGCCGAAACAGGAGGCTCGCACGTGAACGCTTCCTCGGACGGCTTCAAGATGATCCGGCTCATGACCATTGTCTCCTTGCTCTGCGGAGTTCTGATCGTCGGCACCCAGATAAACACCCAGGCCCGCATCCGGCGAAATCAGGAAATCATCATGCGCGAGTCGGTCGCGCAGCTTCTACCCGGAATCAGCAAGCAGGTGATCTATGGAATCCAGCCATCCGGGGATCTTAAGATCCAGGCGAGCGCGGCGACGGCGGGTCCAAGGCTGTTTGCCGGATATGACGCTTCGGGAAAATTTCTCGGGGTGGTGATCGAGGCAAGCGAACGCGGCTATGCGGACCTCATTTCCGCCATGTACGCCTACGCGCCGGATACGCAGACGATCACCGGATTCCAGGTAGTGGACATGAAAGAGACGCCGGGACTAGGAAACCGGATTTCGACGGACCCGTCATTTCTCGAGAATTTCAAAAGTCTCGACGCGACGCATCCGATCGCCACCGTGAAGCACGGGGCGAAAAAGAACCCTTGGGAGATCGATGCAATCTCCGGTGCCACCGTGTCCTCCAGGGCCGTGGGCCGCATGCTCCAGAAAAGCGTTCAGGACGTCGCCCCCGTGGTCCAGCGGAACCTTAACCGTATCAAGCGAGGTGAATGATGAATGACGACCAAACGCCCGTCGCGTGCCACGGAGCCACTCCGGCATCACCGTCCCCCATCGACGCGATGCTCGCGTTCACCAATGGACTATGGAAGCAGAACCCGGTGTTCGTCATGGTGCTGGGGATGTGCCCCACCATGGCCATCACCAACAGTGTCCGCAACGCGATAGCGATGGGGTTGGCGACCACCTTCGTGATCGCCTCGTCTGACGCGCTGATCTCCCTGATACGGAAACTCGTGCCGAAGCAGGTCCGCATCGCGACTTTCATTCTGATCATCGCCACCTCGGTCACCATTGTCGATTACCTGGTGAAGGCGATCAGCATCAACGTGTACAAGACTCTGGGCCCGTTCATTCCGCTGATTGTCTCCAACTGCCTCGTCCTCGAGCGGCCAGAGGCATTTGCATCCAAGAATACGGTCGGCAAGTCGTTACTGGACGGGCTTGGCATGGGGCTGGGCTTCACGTTTGCGCTCACCTGTCTGGGCACAGTCAGAGAAGTTCTAGGCGCCGGAACCTTTCTGGGGTTCCATGTGTTCGGGCCGAATTTCGAACCCTGGGTGCTATTTCTCCTGCCTCCCGGCGGATTCATTTCACTGGCCATGTGGTTGCTTACGTTCACGGCGTGGCGGCAATGGAGCGCCCGGCGCAAGCTTCAGCGGGAGATGGCACAGACCGTGCCGGCTGTCGAGGTGGCCTTATGAACGATTCTCTCGGACATATCTTCATCGATGCTCTGCTGATCAACAACTTCGTACTCTGTGTCTTTCTTGGGATGTGCTCATTCCTGGGCCTTTCGAGCAAGTTCTCCACGGCGTGGCGCATGGGTCTTTCGGTGATGTTCGTGATCACCGTCAGCAGCGTCCTCGCTTTTGGCATGAACCTCATCCTGGTGCATTTTCATGCCGAGTATCTGCGCATCATTACCTACATCGTGATCATCGCGGCGACTGTGCAGCTTACGGAAATGTTCATTCGCAAGACGAGTCCGGCTCTGTTCCGGGCGATGGGTGTCTATCTGCCGTTGATTACTACCAATTGCGCCGTTCTGGCGGTTCCGTTGTTCCAGACTTCGCGCAATTATTCGTTCGTGCAGAGCGTGGTGTTTGCGATCGCGGCCAGCGGCGGGTATACGCTCGCCATGGTGATTCTGTCGCTGCTGCGGGAGCGCGCTGAATTGTCGGATGTGCCGGACCTGGCCCAGGGAACGGCGCTTACCTTGATCCTGGCCGCTATTCTCTCGATGGCCTTCATGGGCTTCGCCGGAATGGGGAACGGAAGCTAGAGCATGATCTTCAATTTTCTAAAGGGCATCCTCGGGTTCGTTCTGCTGATGGGGATATGGTTTGTAGTTCAAGCCTGGGCTCGCACGCAATCCCGCTGCGCCCGGGACCACGACATGCTGGAAGGCCACGGCTGCGGCGCCTGCAATCATCTGGGAACGTGCAGCCAAGATGAAAGGAAACGTCATGGAATTGCATGAAGACGATATTAGTAGTCCGTATACAACCACGCTTTTATCGAGCCAGCGAATCACGCCGTCCGATTCGGCGGAGGTCCGTCACCTCGTCTTGCAGTTGCCGGAAGACGACTTCGCCTTCCGCGAAGGACAGAGCATCGCCGTGCTGGTTCCCGGACCGCATGAATTCGGGAACCTGTATCACATGCGGCTGTATTCTATCGCCAGCCCGCGCACAGGCGAGGAGGGAAAAGCCGACACGATTTCGATTTGCGTGCGCCGCTGCTCGTACGTCGATCCCGTCAACGGAGAGCGCTATGACGGCAAGGCGTCAAATTATCTGTGTGACGCCACGCCCGGCGACCAGATTCTGATTACCGGACCGTATGGAAACCACTTCACCATTCCACCTGACCCGTCATGTAACCTCCTGATGATCGGTGCCGGCACCGGAATCGCGCCGTTCCGCGCATTTATGGCGCGCATCTACCAGGAGCGCGGCGGCTGGAAAGGAAAAGTGCGGCTCTTTTATGGAGCGAAGACCGGCACGGAACTCCTGTACATGAACGACCTCAAGAAAGATCTCGACTTGTATTACGACGAAAAAACCTTTCAGGCGTTTGAGGCCGTCAGTCCCCGTCCGCATTTCGATGAAGAACCGGCGCTGGATCGGCTGTTGATCGATCACACACGCGAGATCTGGGAAATGATCGAAGACCCCAAGACGTACGTGTACGTCGCCGGGCTCGCGGGAGCCGCGCAACAGTTCGAGCAAGCCATGATCACAATGGCCGGCGGAGAGCATGCGTGGCTGCACAAACGCCACGAATTAATGGCTCAACAGCGATATGCAGAGCTGCTTCACGAATGAGCTTGCGCGTCGAATCGTTCGACCCGCCGTGCGCTCCGGCCATGATGTTTTATTCGGGGATAACGACTGGAGCGACCGCTATCGGTGGGCGATGCAGCCCTCGCGGGTCACGGACTGCTATGGATGATGCTGCTCGGCACGCCGGTGTGCACATTATGATCCCGATCAACAAGTAGGTCGGCCCAGCGATGCCATCGCCGGTGGCGGCCGTGCCAGAAACGATGCTCGCCGGCAAGGGTTCGCTACGCGGCGCTGACGCGCGCACCTTGCCTGCCGCGCTCCCTTCCGGCGGGTGTACACCACGCGACGAGCGGTTTCGGAGGGAACAACTCCCTGCCCTTGTAGTCAACAAAGTCGATCTGGCGATTCCAAACCCATTTGCAGAACTTGACGGACACAACTGATCCGACAATGACCGGCGCTCGAAGCCGAAGGAACTTGGTCTCCAGTTGGATGGCCCCTTCTGTGTCTTGCCCCCACATTCATTCCGCTTCTAATGTTGACAGTCACGTCCTTGAAGGAATAAGTTCAAATCCATGCCGGGCTCTCGGCCTGGCGCGTCTGCTCACCGTGGCCACCATACCGCACACGCGGCTTAACGCCACACATAATTTTCTGCGGAGAACACCTGTCCGGGAGATGGGCACGGCGGTCCGCTGCTTATCGCAGGCTGATGTTGTGTTCGCGAAGAATGGAAGCCGTGGCCAGCTCGTAAGACGCGATGGCTTCCGCTAAATCAGCTTCCGCGCGCCGCGATCATCGTGCTCTGCCTCTGCTGCACAAGGAAAAGAGTCGATGCGCCCGCGCGGAACTGCCGCTGCTCGCTGTTGTATTGCTCTTCCGCGGATTCCATCGCCACCTGCGCGGCGCTGAGACGCATTTGAGCGGACTGCACACCCTGCATGGTGTTCCGGACATCGGCTTCAACGGCCTGTTCTACCTGTTCCTTTTGATTCTTGATCCGGCGGGTTTCGGCGAGGGAGCGGCTGAGGTTCGCCTCCGCAGTCCGGTTGCGGATCGGTAAGGAAACACGAAGTTGCACTTCAGTAGTCGGAAAACTGCCGGAGTAAAGGTTGCTCAGTGACTGATCGTAGCCGCCGACGAACTGCGGCGGGGCAGCGCTGGAGAAGCCACTCAGATTGATGGGATCCAGCCCGGCCAGGCCGGCGAGACTATAGCTTCCCACCAGGTCCACTTGCGGCTTGGTCAGGTCGCGGAAGTAACGGACGTTGTCCTGATTGATTTGGCCGGAGATTTTATTGATCGCGGCTTCCGGGCGGCTCGCCAGTGCCTCGCGGACCGCCTCCGCCAGGGGTGTGAGCGGCGGCTCTGTCGCGGCCGGAGTGGATGGAATCAGCGCGCTCAGCCACAAGGGCGACTCGCGATCCGGAAGAATGACTGTTTCAGGTTGTTTTCGGCCTGCGTTAGCGCACCGCGTGGATCCGGTTCTTGACCTGGCTCCGCGTCTCCGCCAGGCTCATCGCCAACGCAGCATCTCGCGCTCGTCGCGCAACTTAGCCGGCGGAATCCACACCCGCGGCAGAGTCCCGTTGCGCAATGACATCGCCAACCCGCGCGCATCCCGCTCGTCGGTTTTGTGCCGCCCTTCCATCCGCCGTTTCGCCGTCTGCGCATTCGCCAACTGGGCCTGATGTCCCCGCCCGTTCCATCTCGTCCACCAACCAGTAGTAACTTCCGCTGGTCTCCAAC
>JBEKBK010000165.1:0-15222 GCA_050015435.1 Bryobacteraceae bacterium | reverse complement strand
GCCTCTTCCTCTCGGCCGCCGCCTCGGGTGTCAGCGCCGGTATTTTGCCGTCTGGCGGTTCGATTACCATTGAAGTCCGCAGAGTCTTGACCGGTTTGGTGCCAATCTCCCAAAACGCGTCATTATAGGTACCGACGCCGCGAGTGACTGCCTTGCCATCTCGCTTATTCCGCTCCGCCATCATCTTTTCCCAGTCGATTGCCTCCTGCGGGGTGAAGAACGCCTTGTCCTTGAGCTCATCGGGCCTTTCCATGGGCGTCCCGCTCGAGTTGTTCCAGATTCCCTGCAAGTCCGGCTGTCCATCGGGCGTCCGCGGCGGAGTCCATGCCTTCTGTGTCGTCGCGCGCGCAGCCTTGGCCGGAACCGAGGGTGCCTGCGCGGCGATCGTGCAGGTGCTGGCCAGCAGTCCGGCGAGCGAAACCCAAACATTGTTCTTCATCGCAAGCCTCCTAGTGCACAGTGGGATACTTGATGCCGAGCTGTTCCAGATAGTTGTCGTACTTCGACGGGTCGTAGTACATCGCCTTCATCCGGGGCCGGTACGTTGCCATGATCTTTTCGTTTAGCCAGACAGCCGGCTTGTCATCCGGGCGGAGAAAGCTTTTGTATTTAACTTCTTTAGTCTGGACGTTGTTGAAATAATCCCAGGATTTCTGGACAAGTTCGGGATGCAGCAGAATATCGAGCATCGTCATGGCTTGGACCTTAGCCCCAGCCACGACTCCCTTATGCGCAATGGGGGTGGCCATGGCGATTCCGTTCGCCCAGTTGTGTCCCGGCCCCCCCGGAATGTTCGACGGATACCGCAGCGTAACCGTCGGAACGTTCCAGGAGACGTCTCCGATATCGTCAGATCCTCCGCCGGTGGGCCCGAGGTTACCGCCTTCCTCGCCGCCCTCGCGCTCTTCTCGCGGAGGTCTGAGGACAGGAATCTTGCTGGCCAGTCCGGTCTCGGGGACCTTGAGTTCTTTCTGTAGCGCTCGGGCCAATTTCTGATCCTCTTCAGACCAGGTTGGCAGACCGACTTTCTTGATGTTTTCGTACATCGTCTCGGCTATGGGCTTGTTGAAGTGTCCTGGCCAGGCGCTTCCGAGCACGCGGGACGTATAGGTGGTATCCGTCATGAGCGTGGCCGCCTGAGCCATGTTGTCGCCGATGTGCCAGAGGTTCATGATGTGGTCATAATCGGCCTCGCGGAAATAAAACCAGATGCTGGCATTCGGCGGCACGACGTTCGGCTGATCGCCGCCGTTGGTGATCACGTAATGCACACGAGTCGCGAGCCGTAGATGCTCGCGGCGAAATTCGTATCCGATGCTCATCAGCTCGACCGCGTCGAGCGCGCTCTTTCCGCGCCACGGCGCGCCGGCGGCGTGAGCGCTCTCGCCCTTGTACATGTACTCGACTGAAACCAGACCATTGCCCGGCACCGGTCCATACGACACCGTCAGATTATTCGCGACGTGGCAGAACAAAACCACGTCCACGTCTTTGAACACCCCGGCCCGGACATAGTAAGCCTTCGTCCCGACCTCTTCTTCGGCGACCCCAGGCCAGAGCTTGATGGTGCCCTTCAGATGTTCCCGCTCCATCACCTTCTTCACCGCAAGCGCAGCCATAATATTGAGCGGCATCCCGGAATTGTGGCCTTCTCCATGACCCGGCGCGCCTTCGATCAAGGGATCGTGATACGCCACACCGGGCTTTTGCGAGGCCTGAGGAATGTCGTCAATATCCGAACCGAGCGCGATCACAGGCTTGCCTTCGCCCCAAGTCGCGACGAAAGAAGTGGGGATGCCCGCAATGCCACGCTCGACTTTGAATCCCTCTTTTTCGAGAATGCCCGACAGATACTTCGAGGTTTCGAACTCCTGGAACCCCAGTTCGCCGAAACTGAAGACGCTGTCGACCATCACCTGCGCCTGCTTCTTCATGGCATCGATCTGGCCCCCGAGATCGGCCTTCATCGATGCTTCTCTCTCGGGCGTGACCTTGGTTTGGGCGCTGGCCAGAACCGCGGCGACACAAATCGCCAATGCAACCGGTCTAGTTCGCATTGTGTTCCTCACCCCTAGAAAACAAGCTTTACGCCGAACTGAATCTCACGCGGATCCATCGCGCTCGTCAGACTGCCAAATGCCCCGCTGTCGACGCCGGTGTTGGGAAGATTGAAGTTCGGATGGTTGAGGATGTTGAAAAATTCGGCGCGGAACTGGAGGTGAATCCTCTCCGTGATCGTGAAATTGCGGTCAAGCGCAAAGTCGAGATCGAACAGTTTTGGACCGATGATATTGTTCCTGCCCTCATTCCCGAATGCATTCGTCGCGGGTGTGAAACAGGCAGGATTTACCCAGGCCTGCACGGTTTGGAAACCAGAGTAGAGGTTGCATCCCGCCACAACATTGGGACGGTCATCCGCTTGCGTCGTGTTGCTGATGTTCCCCGCGTAACGAGGCGTCCACGGCCGACCCGTTTCGAAGGTCGTGATGGAAGATATCTCCCATCCGCCCATCAGAGCGGAGCCGACGCCACTGGTGAGCCACCGTTGGTTCCTGCCGAAAGGAGACTGACCGATAATCGAAAAGACCGTCCGGCTTTTCACGTTGTAATCCGACAGCCCTATCTCGGCCCTCCAGTCGTAGGAGTTCTGGCCAACGCCTGTGGATGAGTTACTGGTGCTTCCCGCCTGTGCGCCCGCATCGATCGACTTGGCGTACGTTTCGGCAAACAGGAAGGCAAGGTTATGAGAGGTGCGCTTCTCAGCCTTGATCTGCAGCGAATGGTAGGTGGAGAAGTCCGCGCTTTCCAGGAAAGTCATGTTCCCCCACTGCGGATAGGGACGGCGGGCTTGAACCTGAGCGGTCGTGCCGGGACCAGGGCTGGACTCGTTCGGGTCAATCTCCAGCGGCAAGTGGACTCCCTTTGAGCCGAAATACATGACGTCGAGCAGGATATCTCCCGGAAGCTGACGCTGAATGCTCATGTCCCATTCGTACACCTCGGGGGTGGTGTAGTTGCCCTGGATTCCCGTGATCGTCGGCACACCGGAGGCACTGCCGAGCGGAAATGGATTGGCCAGTGTGAGTGGCGTGACGAGGCTCGAGTTGTAAGTCGCCGGCGCCCGGTAAGGAGGATTGGCGGTCACCATCGGCAGTCCGTTGAAGCTGTTGGTGTCACCCGAGAATATCCCCGCTCCGCCCCGGACTACGGTTTTTGAATCATTGGAAGGCTGCCATGCAAAACCGAGCCGCGGATCGAACTTTTTCCAGCTACTCGTGTAGATAGAGTGGCCGACGCCGGGCGCGCCTTGTACCAACACCCCGCCGGTGGCGAGGTCGATAGTGGAGAGGCGGTTCTGCGCGTCGACGTAGGGGCTGTTGTATTCCCAACGGAGCCCATAATTGAGAGTGAACTTCGGTGTGACCTTCCAGTCGTCCTGGGCGAATGCGTAGGTTCCCTTCGTGCGGCCGTAAATCGGGGGCGCCAACGGACTGTTGGTGGTCGATGTGGGATAGCCGAGCAAGGCATCGGCGAGGGCATAGCCGCTGGTCGGTGCGGCGGTGGAGGCGCTAAATTTGAGAATTCCCACAACATCCGCGGCATAGAGGAAGTTCTGGTCGAATGGCCGGTATTCAGCTCCGAACTTGAAAGAGTGGGTTCCTTTCTGCCAACTCACACTATCCGTGTACATATAGGTTGTGTCCCAGCGGTTCTGAGGAATGTTGGTAGGCCCCCCCAGCGTCGAATACCCCGTGATCCCGGTGTTTGGAATCCCGGTATTGTTGGGGATGTTCGGTCCAACGTTCGGGGTATTGAACGGTCCCCAGAAATTGATGTTCGAATCCGTCTGCACGCGGGGCTGCCGCATGCGGTTGATGCTGGCTTTCGCTTCGTTGATGACAGCGGGGGTGAAGATATGAATCTCAGAGAGACCGAATACCTGACCGGTCCAACCCGTGAAGCACCCGCCGTTGGGCAACACGGAGGAGCCGCAGAGCGAATTGTACACGTAGATCACGGGATCACCGAAGTACAGGTAATACCCAAAGAGACTATCCTTCGGGGAAAACGTGTGATCGATTCGACCGCTGTACTCATTCATGTGCTCGATCTGATTACCATTGAGGAAGAAGTTATTGCTAGGCGCGCCAGTGGGTGTAGGCAGAGACGGCGCTGGATACTGCGACACCAGGGAGGAGCCGACCGGGCTGATCAGGTTTGCAGGAATAATATTGTTTGGGAACGGCACGCCCGTGAGCGGGTTCTTGATCGTTACCGGCTTGTTCCCAAGCAGCAGGGCGCTGAAATTGCCCTGGGCCTCGGCGGCGGTCGGGACCGTGCCCGTGGCAGCCACCTGCTCGGTGAGCCGGAGACCTTCATAGCTGAAATGGAAGAAGGTCTTGTCCTTCTTGATCGGGCCACCCAGAGTCGCTCCGAAATTATTGCGCCGGTAGGCCGGCTTCGCGCCGGCTAACGTAAAATAGTTCGCCGCGTCCAGTTTCTGGTTCCGTAGAAATTCGAACCCGGAGCCGTGTAAAGAGTTGCTGCCGGACTTGGACACCACAACCACCTGGCCGCCGACGCTACGGCCATATTCGGCCTGATAAATACCGGTGAGTATTTTAAACTCCTGAATATCGTCGATCGACGGGCGAACCGACGGCACGTCCACCGCTTGGTCGTTATTGTCGAAGCCATTGACCGTGCTGTTATTCATGGTCTCGGCGCGCCCCGAGATATTGAAGCCACCGCGATATCCGGTGGTCGAATTCTCGGCCGGCATATTGGCGCCCGGCACCAGTAGCGCAAGGTTGTAAAATTGCCGCCCGTTCAAGGGAAGCTCCACGACCTTGCTATTGTCGATCGCCGTGCCAGTCTGGGCAGTTTCGGCGTCGGTGACGGGCGCCTGCTCGTTAACGTTGACCACGTCCGTGACCGCGCCCAATTGAAGCTGGATGTCGATACGGGCATCCTGGGCGACCTGCAGAATCAAGTCGCCGCGCACTTCTTTCTTGAAGCCGGCGGCTTCGGCGGTCAGCTCGTAATGTCCCGGAGTCAGACCGACGATGGTATAGACGCCGGACTGATTTGTGACGGTGGCTCGGACTACGTTGGTATCGACTCCTCGCGCAGTCACCGCAACGGACGCTATGGTAGCGCCGGATGGGTCTCGTACTTCGCCAGACACACTCGATTGCGCCAAAAGCGGCAACGTCAGAAACGACAAGGCTAAGAGCAAACAACTAACACGTATCAAATTCATGGAAAGCCTCCAGTGAACAAATTCGAAAAATGCGCTTATTCAATCTGTCGGCATGGACTTGAACGCGCCGCCCCGTGGAGGACGCTGCAGGATACCTGATTAGCTAAACAACCATCGGTTCGGGACCCACGACCACAAGGTCGGGCCCGATAACTCCATCGATCAATTAACCGGCTTCCTACGGTACCGACCGTAGAGCAACTCTTCAACAAACTCCGCGCACCGGAATTCCATCAGCCGGGCGAATTTCTCCACATGGCGGTAAAGCGGCATGCTGATCTTCCACGCGCGCAAGAAGACTTTCGGATCCTCAATCGTCGCTTCGTAGCGGAGCACTTCGGGGCTGATGGGCGTGTAGCGTTCCACTACATGCAGCGCATCGCTATGGAAGTCCCCGGCCCGGTCAAACCAGGTCTGCTCGTTGAGGCTGGTCACATCGACCACCAGTGTGTCGCCCTCCCAGCGCCCAACCGACTGTCCCATCCAGTAATCGTTTTCGGCCGGCGGCGCTTTTTCCATAAAAATCGTACGCGAGCTGGCGGCGAATTCATACGACACCTGAATCACTTTTTGACTCTGCAGAATCTGAAACGGAAAGGGCATGTAGGTAGCCCGGGGGACGCCCGGCATGTAGCACTTGACTTCCGGATCGTCGGCAAAGCGTTTCGCGTAGTTCTCTTTCTTCTTCGCCAGCGCCGCCGGCAGATAAGGAATCTCGCCGCCCTCCACCACTCCGACGCCGCCCGGTTCCGCGTCCAGCGTGCCCAGGGCAACCACAGGCCCGGCCTGCGCGGCATGAGCCTGAAGATCCCAGTCCGCTGTATTTAGCGCCTGCCAGATACCACTCAGGTCAGGCTTCCCGTCTTTCGTTCGTGGACCTTTATATTCGGCAGACTGAGCTACGGCGGGGGCTGGACACAGGGCTACCAACAACGCCCCTGCGCCAGCCAACCCGACGACCCTATGCCGAAATCTTCTCATGGAGTGATTAATTTAAGCCTGCGTAATTGTAAATATCCGTCGCGATCGATTTCTCCGCGCCTGCCATCCCATACGTCTTACCCGCGCCTTCGATCACGTAGAACTCGTTTGCCGCATGCGCGCGCCCGCCCAATCCTACGGAGCCGCCGCCGATCGGCATTCCGACGGCCGGCGCCACGCGTTGTCCCACTTTTCCTTCGTTGAACAGATAGGAAGGCCAGTATCCGCCCATCTCATCCGGTTCCGGCACGTGATTCGCCGCCAGCATGCGCCGGGAGTTCACGCCGAACGCATCGTACATTCTTGACGCGGAGGTGTTCATGTCGTTCTTGGGATCGACGGTGGACCACGGAACGTCGCCAATGACCTTCATTTCCACGTCCTTGTATCCATTCTTATCCAGTTGCGCGCGGATCTTCCTGGTCAAATCCATGCCATTCATGTTCGGCACGTACCGGATGTTGTGCTTGGACGTAATTTTGTTCGGCAAGATCGCACCCGCGGCATTCGCGTACATGTTCCCACCCCAGATGCCGTCGAGATTGAAAGACGTTTCGTAGGACTGCATGCGCAGCGCATCGAACGGATTGTCGGCGATATAGCGCGCCACGCCAAGGTTGGCTTCCATGGTCTTGATATCCGTATCTTGCGTGCGCTTCCTGAGCCGGTCCAACTGCTCGGGAGTCGGAGGAATCTTGTTCTCGGTCCAGCCTTTAATGAGCGGTGTATTGCCGTCGTCGGAAACCAGGGACGCCAGCATTTTTATGTGCCGCCAAGCCGGGCTGTCGACGGAGCGCTTGTTCGAGCCGTGAATGTCGGATTCCACAGGCCCGCGCCCCCAGTTCTTTCCGCTGGTGGTCAACTGGATATAAACGCAACCCTCGGAACTGCCGCCGCCCATCATGATGTCCGCGCCCTTGAACAGATCCTGGTGATCGCGCACGAAATTGCGCAGACCGATGTCCATGCGCTCCTCATCGCCTTCCGCGACGAAAATCACATTCACCGGCAACTTGCCCCGGACCGCTTTAATCGACATCAGCGCGTTGAACTCGGACATTTCGGGACCTTTGGAGTTCGTGGCTCCGCGAGCCACCAGCACTTTCTTGAACTCTCCCTGCTCGATAATGGCGGCGTCGAAAGGCGGTACTTTCCAGGCGTCGATCTGGGTGACCGGCATCGTGTCGTACTGCCAATAAATGACCACAGTCTTCGGCGCGCCCTCATCGCATTTCGCATAGACGACTGGATTGCCCGGCAGACCCCACTCGGTGACTCCGGTATCGTAAACGCGCGATTGCTGGCAACCGAGCTCGTCGAAAAAGCCCTTGACCATTTCGGCGGTTTCCTGAATGCCTTCTCCGCTATTGGAGATGCTGGGTTGGCGGATCCACTTCTGTAACCGCTCGACGTGCTCATCGAAGTGATCGTCGATGTACGAGTACACTTTCTTGAGCTCGTCACTCTTGATCTTGGACATGTCGATCTGCACGGTGGTATCGCCGTTCGGGCGATATTTGTGCGTCAACGCAGCTTTGGTCGAAGCAGACACAGATGACGGCTTGCTCGAACATCCGGCCAAAATCGTCATCATTCCGAACACTACAGCGAATTCGAAGCGCATGAGACCGCCCCCTTTATTCACACTCTTTCCTCCACCATCGGAGTCCCGGCGAGTTCGTAGCGCGCCAATTTCCGCTCCGAATTCGGCCGGTCCGAAACAATGTTGCCGTCCTTGAACGCGACGATCCGCGATCCATATTCGGCCACTTGCTGCTCGTGCGTGATCAGGACGATGGTAATGCCCCGTTCCGCTTTGAGCGTTTGAAAGATATCCATGACTTCGAGACTGGTGCGGCTATCCAGGTTTCCAGTCGGCTCGTCGGCCATCAAAATTCGGGGATTATTCAACAGCGCGCGTGCGATGGCCACGCGCTGTTGCTGGCCGCCCGAGAGCTGATTGGGATGATGCTCAGCCCTATCCGCCAAGCCCACGGCATCGAGCGCTTCCATGGCTATTTTCCTGCGTTCGCCGGGAGACACGCTAGAGCCGCTGTAGAGCAGAGGAAGCTCGACGTTCTCGATAGCCGAGGTTCGCGCCAATAGATTGAAGCCCTGAAAAACAAATCCAATTTGTTTGTTTCGAATGCCTGATAGCTCGTCGTCCGTCAGCCGCGAGACGTCGTTTCCGTCTAGAAAATATTCGCCTGACGTCGGGTGATCGAGGCAGCCGAGAATATGCATCAGAGTGGATTTACCGGAGCCCGAAGGGCCGACCACAGCCACAAATTCACCGGTGTCGATCTCCAGCGAGACGCCGCGCAGAGCATGCACGGCAACTTCGCCGACCTGATAGATCTTGCTAAGGCTGCGGACGGAAATGACTGTACTCACTCAGGTTCCTCTTATTCGCCCTTGCGTTTCCCGCGACGAACAGACTACGTTTCGCTGTTACCGAAATTTCCTCTGTGGAGGGGAACCTGGAAGAGATTCACCGAGGCGGCTAGGCCAGGGTTGCCACTACGGTGTGGGTGATGCCAGAGGATCGCGAGTACGGGGTCCTTTTACCTGAGAGTTTCGCGGCGCATACTATGGTCGCCGTTTGCCCCTTCGGTGCCACCGCCTAAAGCGGGATCTCTCCCTCGCACCCGATCGCTTTGACCGAGTCTACGTCCGGTCGGTCATTTTTGTCAAGAAAAAAGAAATAATGGGCTTACAAAGTTTCTCTAAGGCTGACCGATATTCGATCGCTCCGCAGCAGCGATGGTCGCGTCTGCTTCGGGGCGCAGAATATACCCTGCTTTCAAGTTCTTACCGGTAATGTCTTTGACTGCGGCAACATAACCCGCGTGGCTCGGATAAAGGCTCTGCAGAGTCGCGGCATCGAAGTCCTGGTGCGTTCCGTAAAGGCGGCAGAAGCCGGCGCCTGAATTCTGACCGGTGTTCACGCCGGTCGGAACCGCGACCTCAGCGAGGCGTATGCCGCCAGCCAGTGAATTGCCGTTCTTGTCGCGGGCAATGACCGCCGGCGGGCCAGCCGACGTCACCTCGATCGGCGGCGCAGTGGGAGGAAGAGTACCGTCTTTCACCCAAGCCTGCAGGTGCTCGAAGGCGGCATCCATTACCTGATAGAACGGAACGTGGCTGTAGGGCGGCAGCGCGCAGGGATTTCCGCCTGGTGACGCGGGGGCGGGCATCGCATTGGCGTTGCTTCCCCGCCCGGCGAGTCCCGGCGAAAAATTGGGAGCGATCGGATTCCCGTCACGCCGTCCCAGCGCCCCGGAACTCGCCCTGAACTGCGTATCGACGTGCGAATCGCCCGCGACTTCCCAAGACCGGAAGTTATTCGTATCGGGCTGCCGGTTGGCTGCCTGATTGTTGATGACGTCGGTTTCCGAAAGCAGCTTCCAGACTTTGATGTTCAGATCCGTCCGGATCTTGCCGCCTCCGCCGTGCACGACCACGGCGTCGAATACCGGCGCGAGCGGATGCACGGAGTTGACGTAGATGGCGAGGCGGCCGGCCGATTGCGAATGTCCGGTGGCGAAAATGCGCTGCGCCTTCAATCCGCCCAGCAAATCGACGCCGCCTGGCTTGCGCACGGCCCGCGCGACATCCGCGAAGATGTCATAGGAGAGCGCATCGTTCGTGATGGTTCCATCCGCGCTGACGTCCAGCGATCCATAGCGGTCCTTGTTCCAAACCTTCAGCGCTTCGACGCCGATGCGCTGCGGCGTGACGCCCATATACGCTATGCCGGAGCGGATGAAATAGTCGTGCGCCTGATACCAGTCGATATCGAGATCGTGGCCGGCGGTCACGTTGTTCCACTCGACCACGACCGTGCCATTGAACTTCGCCGCGCTGGCAGGCCGGCGCACCACCACGCGCGTCTTATATGGATGATCGCCGTCGATCACCGAGCCGGTGGCGCCTTCGGGCGTGTTGTAGCGGCTGGCCGTACCGGAAATGAAAAACTCCTGTTCGACGTAGCCACTCCCTTTGAGGTCCTCAAGAGCCGCAAAAAACGGATATTGATGCGACGGATCACCCACGGGAGCAGTTGCGGCGATCGGGTCTGTAACGGTAGGAGTCGCGGCGATTGCACCGAGGGTGAACACTACGCCAAGAGCTGCGTTTTTCAGCATGCAGCCATCCTATAACAAACCGCGCGGTGCCGGATGAAGAAGGGTCAAATCCGGTTCCGAGCCGTCGCCAATACGCAGCTCTGCCTGCCACCTCTTTTGCCAACTGTGCGGGATCCTTCCCCCGGGCCTTCCTTATCGAAAACCAAAGAGCGAGGCAAAGACAGGCCGGCAGGAAAGCCGGCTCGCCGAAAAGAATGTCGGCCCCACAATGGCGGCGCACGCGCCGCCATCACCTACCGGACTCGCAGGATCATGTGATCTTCGTCGATGTAGGTTGAGCCTACCTTCAAAGCATTCGGCTCTGTACCGTAAGTCTCAAAGCCGCAGTCGCGGTAAAGTTGCTTCGCAGCGTTCTGGCCGGTCGCGACGGATAGTAAGATTTGCTCCAACGACGAATCCTGCTTCGCTTGTTCCAGAAGGGCCGCGAGCAAGGCTCGTGCAACGCCTCTGCGCCGGTGCTGAGCAGTCACGTAAACACCGTAGATGCGCCCCTTATGCCGCTCCTTCAGCCCGGTTTCCCGGCCGAAGGTCGCCATGCCGATAAGCTGATCGCCTTCGAAAGCTCCCAACGTGAAGTTGCCCCCGGTTGTGTCGCGAAACCGCTGGGCGATGGTCTCCACAGGTGTCGCTTGATGCTCTTCGGCGGCTTTGCCGAACGCGAGCGGCTCGGTCGTAAGCGCCTCCATTCTCAACTGCCACCAAGCGGATGCATCCCTTTCCACAAGCGTGCGGATGTCCATTTTGCTCCATTCTAAGTGGAGTGGAAGTCGTGTATACTGGCACTATCCGGGAGTCTAAAATGGATCTTCCGGATCAGGTGGTTCCCATGGCAACCAGGCTTGCTGTTTCGGTAGTTTTTCTCACTCTGGCGGCCGTTTGCGGTTTCGGCCAGATTGGTTTTCCAGGTCAGTATCCTGGAGGCGGCTATCCGGGAGGTGGCTATCCGGGAGGCGGAGTCGGAATTCCGATGCCCGGCGGCCGCAGGACTACGCGCCCGAACCAGGACAATCAAACTCCAACGCAATATCTTAGCGGCATGTTGCGCAAGATCTCGAGCAGCGATCTTGTGATCGAGTCTGACGATAAGCGCACCATTACCATCTCGCTTGCCGATGCGACGAAATATTACAACTCTGCGGATACAACTTCGAGCAGCAGTTCGCCGAAGAGTGCGAAGCGCGGCGACTTTCAACCGGGTGACGGGCTGAGTATCGATGCGACCCAAGACGACCAGGGTTATTACCACGCGGTGAGAGTGACGCTGGCTAAGCATGGCACCGCGGACGATCGGGCACGGGCCTCCCGGCCGTTGGATTCTGCGCCGGCTGCCGGCAGCTCAGGCGATACCGATAGCAATGATGACCGGCCGAAGTTGCATCGAGCACCCCAACAAACCTCGGGGGGGCAGCAGGCCTCGAGCGATGCGCCGGCCCATACGCCTTCAACAGCGACTCGTGACTCCGATGATTCGTGGCGACCGTCGCTGCAGCGCGGAAGTTCAGGAGGAGCTGGTTCAACTACCTCGGATTCACAGCCCCCGACTGCCGACTCACGTCCCAGCATTCACGCGCAGGAAGTAGACGGAGTGACGCGTTTGCCGGATGCGCCTCAGGTCGCCCGCGACGAGCCCACCATGCGAACCGCGCCTCCCTCGCGGTTTTCCGATGGCGATCCAGTGATCGATCAAGCTCGTGAGGCTGCATTCTCATTCAGCGAAACGCTTCCAAACTATGTCGTGAAGCAACTCACGACCAGATACGCAACGGAGGCCGCGCGGGGCGGGCACACCTCCTGGCAGCCCATCGACAACGTGACGGCCGACGTGGTTTCGGAAGGCGGCACGGAGAGCTACAAGAACATCCTGGTAAACGGGAGACCGCCGAAAGATTCCATCGAGAAGACCGGTTCGTGGTCCACCGGGGAGTATGCGAGCGTGTTGCAGGATGTCCTATCGCCCATGACCGATGCCGACTTTCACAACAAGCGTTCGGTCACGATTGTGAATCGTCCGGCGTTCCATTACGATTTCTCGGTCAAGCAGCCAAACTCGCATTGGCATGTGTCGTCCGGGTCGGAATCTTATAGACCTGAATACACCGGTTCGATTTGGATCGATAAGGAAACTTATCGCGCGCTGCGGATCGAGCTTTCGGCGCAGAATTTTCCGAGAGCGTTTCCGTTGGACACGGTGGAGTCGGCGACCGATTATGATTTCGTGTCGATCAGCGGCAACAAGTATCTGTTGCCGGTACACTCCGAAGCTCTGAGTTGCGTGCGCGGAACGGGTGAGTGCAGCAGGAACGTGATCGATTTCAGGAACTATCGGAAATTCACCGCGGACACAGTCATTACGTTTGAACCGGATCGATAACGGTTAGGCGCCCTTGGAAACGAACCTGAAGAATCGCCACGGACGCCCGTTGACGATGCGCCCCTCCTCTTCATACCCGCCACCGGAGTGGCTCGAAATCGCGGTTCGCCAGAAGAGGACGGCTGGCGCGTTTAATTCAAGGACTCGAACGAGCCACTCGCCTGGGCGTTCATTCCAAAGCAGCGTTGCCATTCTCCGTCCGCAGCCGCTCCTTCTATGTCTGCGGATGACAAAGAACTCGTGCACGTCATGAGCGCCGACGTCTCCTAGCCACTCCACTGCCGATCCAACGACGGCAAAGCCTGCGATCGAATCACCACCCGTCGCCAAATACGCGCCGTAGCCATTCTTCCAGATCGAGGAAATGTCGTAAGAGTAGCTTCCGTCGGCCTGGGTATCGATTTCAAACCACTCCGCCATGTCGTGAAGGTAGTACTGGAACAAATTCCGAAGTAACACTTCGGACTCGAGGCCGATCTTCGAGAGAAGGAGATTAGACGGCGGCATGCGGAATGGGCGCTCGCCCAGCGCAACATCCAGCATAGCCTAGCTGGGATCGATTCACCCCACGTATTGACAGAACGTGGGACCGCCTGTAGACTAAGAATGCCCCGATCGAGAGCCTACGCTTTCACGGACCATGATGTCGAGGCGACCACGTCGCTGAAACGGCTCCCTACTTTAAGTTCAGGCCCCAAGGTTTCGAGCGCTATCCCACAATGCGGTGGGGAATTCTTTTAGCTCCCGAAGCATTCGTTCACCATAGCGCCGGCGCAGGCCTATCCAATCGTTCGAAAAGAGTTTGAGTGGAAGGAGCCTTTTGTGGCCAACCCTAAGAACGTTCTTGTGTTGAGCGCTTGCCTGGCTTTGCCGGGCTTTCTATTTGCCGCGGACTCGGCCACACCCGTTCCGACATTCGCGAAAGACATTGCCCGGATTTTTCAGGAGAAGTGCCAGGATTGCCATCGGAAGGGATCCATGGCGCCGATGTCGCTGGTGAGTTACGAAGAGGCGCGGCCCTGGGCGAAGTCGATTCGCGAGCGCGTTATCACGCGGCAAATGCCGCCGTGGCACATCGACCAGACTATCGGCGTGCACGAATTCAAGAATGACATGTCGTTGTCAAAAGATCAGATCAGCACAATAGCCAAGTGGGTGGAAGCGGGCGCGCCGCGCGGCGAAGACAAAGATATGCCTCCTCCCAAACAGTGGCCGGACAATGAATGGAAAGCGGCGAAGGACTTGGGTCAACCGGATTTCGTTGTAAAGTCCGATCCATACATGATGCCGGCTCACCATCAGGACGTGTGGTGGCGATCGGTATCCGATTTGCCCGTCACCGAGCCTCGGTGGGTAAGAGCGGTAGAGATGCGGCCCGCCTCGCCGGGCTCGCGCAAGACGACGCATCATGCCCAAACGTTCCTGATGCAGGATGATCCGGACGGTTTCGCGCCCGGCAGCGATCCGAGCCTGGGCGGACGCGCCATGCTGATGGAATGGGCGGTCGGCAAGAGCTTCGACATCTTTCGTCCCGACACCGGAAAGCTTCTGCTTCCGGGATCGCAGATCAGTTGGGACATACACATTCACGCCGTCGGCGAGGATCAAAGCAATCAGGTCGAGCTGGCCGTATGGCTTTATCCCAAAGGTCAGGAACCGAGCCACAGAACATATCTGACGGGGTTTCAGGCGATCAAGCCGAAAGCCGGAGGATTGCGGCTGGTGGACATCCCGCCGAATTCGACGACGCAATCCCAGTCATTCACGGTGTTGAAGCAGGCTGCTATCCTCGAGAATTTCCAACCGCATATGCACTGGCGCGGCAAGGCGATGGAAGTGGAGGCTATTCTGCCGGACGGCAGCACGCAGGTGGTGAGTTACGTAGGCAAATTCAACTTCAACTGGATGACGAACTACATTTATGCGGATGACGCGGCCCCCGCGTTTCCGAAGGGCACCGTCATTCGCGTGACCGCCTGGTATGACAATACCAAAGCCAACCCGAATAATCCGGATCCCGACCAGTGGGTTGGATTCGGAGACCGTACGGTGGACGAAATGGGACACGCGTGGATGAACGTGACCTACCTCAGCGACGACGAGTATGCTGCTTGGGTCGCAAAGCATGCAACAAAGACGGCCACGGCAAGTCTCGCCGCAAAGTAGGGTCATGCGAGTGGGGTTAGTTACATTTGCGGTTTTAGTAGGCGCTGCGCTGGCATCGGCTCAATCGTTGCCGATCGAACCGATGCACGAGTCGGGCGCGAGCATCACGGGTGCGTTTGAGGGTTGGTTTAAGAATTCGGACGGAAGCTTCAGTTTTCTTCTCGGCTACTTTAACCGGAACTCGATGGAAGAGGTGAATATCCCGGTTGGGGAGAATGATCGGATCGAACCCGGTGGGCCGGACCGCGGTCAGCCCACCGTTTTTCTGCCCGGCAGGCAATGGGGAATGTTCC